>JBJELZ010000211.1:0-5516 GCA_051879415.1 Lachnospiraceae bacterium | reverse complement strand
AATCCATGCCTGCATTTGCCATGTTTGTACAAAATGTGTGTCGGAACACATGTGGACGTGTCAAGTATGGGACAAAAAAAATATTTCTTTTTTCTTGCCGGAAAGTACCTGACCATTCCAATCAGGTACCCCCAGCACTTTTATTATCTTCCACAAAATCGCTCTTGTCCAGAACATTTTATCTCTACCCTAAAAATACATCATCAAAATTCCATTCAATTTCGATTTCCTCCTGGCTATGCACCCGGATAACCTTGATGATCTCCCGTAATTTCTCTGTATCGAATTTCTCCATGTTCAGAAATTCTTCCAGTTTCATTTCCTTCGCAGTATTGTCCTGCTCAAGCATCTTTGCATCACGTTCAGACTCTGCTATCTTTCGTCTGATTTCCTCCAACTGTCTGCTTATCTTTTCCGCTTTCTGCTTGTAGGATTCCCGGTCAATACGGTCATCCTTGTAGTCATCATAAAGTTTCATTTTTTCAGAAGACAACTGGCGGCTCTGTTTCAACAATTCTGCAACATTCGTCTCCATACCTTTGCTCTGGTTCTTTGATTCAACAATCTTCCGGTTTTCCAGCATGGAAGATGCAAACTGATGAACAAGCTCCAGGATATGCTTTTCCATTGGCTCACGTCTGACCACCAAACTTCGACAGACATGATCACCGCTGGTACGCCCATCCGAGCATTTCAGTAGATGCTCCGTTTCTCTTACCAGACAATGACCACAGTGTGCACACAGCATCAGTGCTGGCTGTTTCTTGCGTCTTGCCAGCGTATAATTGGTTCTTGTTTCTGCAACACCCCTGGATTTTTTCGGATGCAGTCTGTTCGCTTTTTCAAACAGTTCCCTGTCAACAATCGGATCATGGTGGTTTTCCAGTCTGATCCAGTCAGACTCGTCATTAAGAACCGTTTTATGACCGGTGTGCATACTGCAGCGTGTTTTACCCCATATCCGGGTTCCAATATAAATCTCATCCCGGATGATTGCAGATACTGTGGTTGGATTCCAGCGTTTTTTCATGATGGTATCAAACCGTTGGAACTGAACCTGCTCTCCTCTTGAGATTTTCCGTTCATCACAGGTGGCAATTTCCTGTTTGTTCAGTTCCCTTGTGATCTCTGCAAAGCTCATACCTTCTGCAGCCATCTGGAAGATCATCTTCACCACTTTAGCCGCATCCGGATCAATTTCCAACCTTCCATCTTTGCCCTTTCTATAACCATATCTGGCATTTACCGGAAGCCTTGTACCGTTTTTCATTCTGGTATGCATTGCGGATGAAATTTTTTTCGACAAATCCAGGCTATACATGTTATAAACCAGATTCTTCAAAGCCACATTCATACCGCCGGTCATTCCAGAGCTGGCTGCACTGTCATAACTGTCATTAATGGAAATAAACCGGATCTGAAGAAGCGGGAAAATATATTCAATATAAAATCCCACTTCCAGATAGTCCCTGCCAAACCTGGAAAAATCTTTCACAACTACACAGCCTATCTGTCCGCTTTTCATATCCTCCTGCAGCTGTTGAAAACCATTGCGTTTGAAATGGGTGCCGCTGACACCGTCATCCACATATTCCAGGATATCTGCCTCATCCACGCCAAGCTGATCGATCACAAACGATTTCAACAGGATCCTCTGAGAAGTCACACTGTCACTTTCCAGTTTGGTTCTGCCATCCACATTCCCATCTTCCATAGATAAACGGATATAGACAGCTGTTTTCCTATTTTCTGTCATCTTGACTGTGCCTCCTTCTCTTTCATTATCTTTTGCAATTCAGCGAACTGGTCATCATATACCAGTTTGATCTCATAATCATACTTACCATGGATAATAATGGAATCCACAAAGGCTTCCACCATTTCTTTTGTCAGCTTCCGCTTAGACATATAAGTATGTATCACTTTCCCCCATCCTTCTTCGATATGATAATCTTTGGAATACCGTACCTGCGCCGTCAATACTGCATCCAGACGGCTCTTGATGTTTTCTATTTCATTGGAATAGATACGGGAAAACTGCATGTACTCTTCTTCTGTAATCAGGCGTTCCGAATAATCCTCATATAAATCAGATTTACGCTTACTGATCCGGCTCAGTTCCCGCCGAAGTTTCCCTACTTCCTTGTCCAAAAGCAAATATTGCGTCTGGTTTCTGGAAGCGGAGTTCATTTCCCGGATCATTTTTTCTGTATCCAATACGTTTTTCATATGTGACTGGATCAGACGAAGGACATCTTCATCCACGTATTCTTTTTTGACCCTGTGCCCCTTGCACTGGTTTCCTCCTGATTTATGGTTTGCATTGGCACCGCAGATATAATAAAATGTCCCGGACTTTTCCCTGGACAGGATCATGCGGTTGCCACATCCTCCACACCTGATCTTGCCGGTATAAAAATTCTGGCTCCGGATGGCTCCATTATTCAGCTGATGCCTCTTTTTATATTCTTCCGTAAATTCCCGGATTTTGTCCTGCACCTGTCGGAACTGTTCTTTATCTATAATCCCTTCGTGGGTATTCTCTGCATAGATCCACTCACTCTCTGGTCGGTTTCTCTGCTTATTTCCCTGAAAAACGCTCTGCTGATATTTTCCATATACGGAATCGCCGGTACAATGTACATCCTGAAGCACACGTTTTACTTCATAATTATTCCACGGTTTGGACTCTGGGGACGGTTTTTCCCCGGATCTGTAATACTCCCTTTGCAAAGTTGGGGACAAGACACCATCTGCATTCAGTTTTTTTGCAATATCACTGTAGCTGCAGCCATCCATATACATAGAAAAAATTGCCCGTAAATGCCCGGCAGCTTCCTCATCAACTACCAGCTGGTGCTTGTCCTGTTCTGATTTCCTATATCCATAGGGTTCCCAGGCACCGGTAAATTTTCCTTCTCTCCATAGGGCTTTTTTTGCACTGCTGCTCTTTTTTGCAAGGTCTTTGGAATAGAACTCATTGATAATATTCTTTAAGGGAACCGTCAGATCTACTCCCTCACGGAAAGAATCAAAATCATCCGTCACTGCCAGGAACCGTACATGAAAGAACGGGAATACACGCTCAATATAATTGCTTGTTTCTACATAATTCCTGCCAAGCCTGGACAAATCCTTTACAATCACGCAGTTGATTTTCCCATGCTTGATATCTTCCATCATCTGCGTAAATCCAGGACGATCGAAATTTGTACCGGAATAATCAGAATCCTTATAAACTTCTGCAACCGAAATATCCTCTGTATCAGCCACATAGTTTTTCATCAGTTCCACCTGGGTTTCTATCGTCCCCCTCTCTATCGTTTCCTCTGTTTCCGTAGAAATCCTTGCATATAACCCTGCCCGGAACGGTCTTTTGATCTCTTCCTGAACGGCTGCACTGCTGACCGTTTCAGGAATGCTTTTCCTGCTTTTACGTGCCATTTTATACAACCTCCTTTATCTTGACCTGCAGATTGTTATCCGGATCTGTTGCAACCTCCACTCCCATAGCCGGAAGCTGTGTCAGCAATGCCTGATAACAGTCATCAAAGTCAAAGACGATCTCAATATTCTTTTTGTCATGGACTCTGATTTCCCGAATCAATTCCACAATTACCGTCCTGGTCAGCACTTCAATATCCTGATATTTCACAAAATAATCCAGCCATGTGTTAGAAGCATCTGCTTTTTCCAGCATGTTATCCATTTCTTTCTGGATTGCCCGGATACTCTCTTCTGCATTCCTGAGCCTTTTTCCATATGCTGCATGAAGTTCTACATAATCTTCTTTTGATACGATGCCCTCTTTCATATCGGAATAAAGCATCATGCGGAGTTCCTTACAGCGTTCTGTCTCCATTTTTTTCTTTTCCAGCCTGTCCTGGAGTTTTTTCACATTGATTTCCTGAAATGGTACAGTCCCGATAAACTCCAACACCCTTTTCAAATGCAGGATGTTCTGGATATGCTGTTTCAGCATTACCAATACCACGTTTTCCAGATCTTTTTCCGGGATCCTGTGACTGGAGCAGCGTTTCGTTTCTTTATTTGTGGAACATAAATAATAGGCATATTTCTTTCCACCCACTGTTGAGACCTTTCTCGTCATCGGTGCCCCGCAATCCGCACATACAGCAATGCCGGACAGCAGATACACCTGCTTCTGGTCAGGAGAAGTACGGGTATCCATCCCCAAAAGCCGCTGGACGATCTCAAAATCCCTTTCACTTACCAGCGGTTCGTGGTTCTTTTCAATACGGATCCAATCATCTTCCGGCTTTACGTAGGACTGCTTCACTTTATGGTTCGGTGTCGTACGTTTCCCCTGCACAAGGTTTCCAATATAAACCTCATTTTCCAGTATTCTGCGTACGGTAACAGAACTCCAAAGAGCCTGCTCTTTCTGTCGGAACCCGGTTTCATAATGACTCCCGCTGCTAATCTTATATTCAAATGGTGAAAGCACACCCAGTTCATTCAGGCGGTTGGCAATCGCATCCTGGCTCATTCCCTGCAGTTTCATCTTAAAGATGTCCTGCACTACACTGCCTGCAACCGGATCAATCTCCAGCCTATGCTTGTCTGCCTTTGCTTTCTGATACCCGAATGCCACAAAAGGTGTGACACATTCGCCTTTTTTCCTCTTAATCTCAAGGTTACTTCTTATCTTAATGGAAATGTCACGGCAATAAGCATCGTTGATTAAGTTTTTGAATGGGATAATAATGTCATCAGCCTGATTCTTTCCCTGAAGGCTGTCATAATTGTCATTTATGGCAATAAAGCGCACACCAAGAGCCGGGAATAAACGTTCAATGTACTTCCCGGAATCAATGTATTCCCGCCCAAACCGAGATAAATCTTTCACCACTACGCAATCAACAATCCCACGCCTGATATCTTCCAGCATAGCCTGGAATGCAGGGCGCTCAAAATTAGAGCCTGTGTAGCCATCGTCAACCCGGACGGAAACAACTTCTATATCTTTTTTGTCTTTCAGGAAATCCAGAATCAGAGCCTTCTGGTTAGAAATGCTGTTACTTTCCAATTTTGCAGAACTGGAAAGATCGCCATCTTCTTTGGATAATCTGACATAGATGGCGGCACGATAGATTTTATTGAAATTCTGATACATATCTTACCTCCTCTTATTACGTCAAAAAACCCATGTAATAAAAGGGGGCTGCATAATTTGTCCTTACAGACATTTTAGCACAGCCACCCCAAACTTTCCAGTACTTTTTCAGACACTCAGAAGCATATTTTCAAATGCCTGCTCCAAAGATATCCCGTTATTGGCAAACCTTACTTTGACCTTCATATTCCCGATCCGGACCAGATACGGATTTCCTACCTTATTCAGATATGATTCCCGCCGTTCCTTCAGGCTTTTATTCCTGTCTGCTTTTACCGTCAGTAGATCTGTCATTTCATCAATATTTACATCACTAAAATCCTGTTCCAGATACTTTCTATATTCTTCTGCTGTCATAATCCCCCTCCTCATAAACTCC
>JBJELZ010000210.1:0-28367 GCA_051879415.1 Lachnospiraceae bacterium | reverse complement strand
TGTGTCGGTATCGGCTGGAGAACACATTTCCCCAGCCCCGTCACCGCATAATGAACACATTTTTTCAGACTGCATTTTATTCAATATTTCTTCTCTGTCCTGCTCCATTTATGACACCTTTGTTCCTTTCTGACTGGCTCTGTAATCTGCTTTTGCGTTATCTACCTTTAAGGTCTGATCGCATTTTAGTACAAATGTCAGTTTATATGGTGTTGGATTTCCTTCTTCATCATATCCACCGACAATTACCTTTTCCACAATACTTTCAAACACAATGCGGTCAAATTCATCCAGAGCGTCTTCATTTTCCAGTGTCTGCCGAAGCTGTGACATACGCTTGCTTATATTTTTCTGTTGTCCGATATTTTCTTCGAGATAAGCCTTTTCTTCCGTTAACTGATGAAGTTTCCGTTGAAAGCTCAACTTCTTTTCATCATAATCTTCCTGCTCTATTTTACCATCAATCAGCAGATCTGTTAACCTGCTTTTTTTCGATTCAATAGAAGAAATATCTTTTTCCAACTGTTTTACTCTCTTCAATTCAGTATCATCTTTCAGAATATCCTCTATTGTATTCAATACCGACTGAAGAACGTCATCAAAATTATCTGCCAGCAACCGGAATGCTTCCAGAAACGCATTTTCAATAATCACTTCATCCACTGCTTTACAGTTTGGACAACTGTCAATTCCATTCTTGGTGGCATTCATGCACTGCCAGACTGGTTTCTTCGTTGTTGTGGTCTGATGTCTTGTTCTTCTGGACAGCTTATGACCACAATATCCACATTCCAGCATACTGCTGAACGTAAACTGTCTTGTGTACCGTTCCCGGTTTCCAGTAGTCTGCATCAGTTTTGGCTTCGCACGCTTGAGCCGGATTTCTTCTGCCTTATCCCACACTTCTCTTGATACGATTGCTTCGTGATGATCCCGGATATAATATTGATTTTCTTCTCCCATATTGGCAAGTCTTCGCTTTGAAATGGGATCTACTGTAAATGTTTTTCCAAGAAGGACATCCCCTTTGTATTTCTCATTTTTAATCATGCCCATCACTCCATGGTCATGCCACTCTACTGTACCACGCTTATTTTTAATTCCAAGCTCTACCAGTCGTTTGGCAATCGTTCCACAGCCATATCCCTGCAGATACAGGTCATAAACCATTCTGACTGTTTCTGCTTCTTTTTCATTCACTGTAATTGTCTTCGTATCCTGATGGTAATCATACCCGAAACAGCCATTGAAGCCTACCAGTTCTCCACGCTTCATTTTCATCTGCAATCCCATTTTTACATTACTTGAAAGAGATTCTACTTCTTCCTGTGCCAGCGAACTTAAAATTGTCAGAAGCATCTCACCGTTCATATCCAGTGTGTTGATATTTTCTTTTTCAAACAGGATTGCAATATTTTTATCCCGGAGCATACGCACATATTTGATGGTATCCGGTGTATTTCTGGAAAATCTGGAGATTGATTTCGTAAGAATCATATCAATCTCACCATTCTGACATTTGCGGATCATTTCCTGAAAACCTTCTCGCTTATCAATTTTGGTTCCGGTGATTGCTTCATCTGCAAAAATCCCTGCCATTGCCCATTCCTTATTCTGCCGGATTTTTTCTTCATAATACAGCTTCTGCGATTCAAAACTCCCTAACTGTTCATCTCCATCCGTAGAGACACGACAATAAGCTGCTACACGAATACGGTCAAGCTGAACTGCATAGTTGCTTCTGCCACGACTGTTCGGCGTAGTCTTAGTTGCCTGTAAGACCTGTACTTCTCTCATGCTCATAATCTTCCTCCATTTCTTTCACCTGCCACTTCCATTTTTGAATATCTGTGGCTGTGTTTTTCTGTACTGTCATTCTATCTAAACTTTTAAATATTAACGACGATTGAATTACTTTTGTTTCCATTCTCGTTTTACCTGCTTTCTTCTTTATCATTATGCGATTGCCTTCGCCGGATCATCACTGCGTTCTCCGGCAATCAGATAACTGTCCATCATTTTTCGTCTGATTTTTTCATATTCATTCTCAGATAACAGTTCCATGCGGTACAGCTTCGCAATCAGCGTCATTTTCTTTGCATATTCCAGTTCCTTTCTCATGGCTACGCCCCCTTTCTCCCGTATTTGTCAGCATCACCTCCATTTCTGTCATTTTCATCATCAAGTGATACCATTCATTTGTTTACTTTTTAACCTTGCATTCATCAACAAACATACAGCGTGTTGGCTTCCATTCGTACACCTGCTGTCAGCGTTACATCTGACCTCTATCAGAATCATTCTGAATATCGGCAGCTTCTTTCCAAGCATACCGACCGTTTCCGGAGTATCTTCAACGCTCCCCATATAAAGCTATGGATCATGGCATCTGTGTTAGCTACATCTTCTATAAAGGAAAATGTGGTGTACAGCTCATTCAATTTTCAAGGTACAGAAAGATTTTAAATATTCCCTCATCTATGCAGCTCTGCGAGGGTAAAATGTTGTTCAATTTTAGAAATTCAAAAATCCTTTCACTAATAAAGCCTGGCAAAAGCGATTTACCAACCCGCTTTTGTAATAATTCACAAAATATTTACATTCCGGCTTTCGCTTTCGCTTTAATGCGAACTTTATTGTTTTGTCATTATAATTCGCTTTAATGTTAATGTCAAGTATTTCATTCGCTTATTTGCGAATCTTTCTGTTTACATTCTTGGAATTTGATAGTAGAATAGAATTATCAAAAAGAAAGCAGGAAATCTGATATGACAATTGGTGATAAAATAAAAAAAATCCGGACATTCCGAAATATGACTCAGGCAGAACTCGGTGCTGCTCTCGGCTGGGGCGATAAGGGTGCAAACCGCCTTGCCCAATACGAAACCAACTACCGAGTTCCCCGTAAAGATCTGGTTACTGAAATGGCTAAGATTCTGGATGTGAATCCACTGGCACTGCTTGAACCAACTACGATGAATGCTTCTGAACTGATGGAAATCCTGTTCTGGATTGATGAATTTAATCCCGGCATGATCAATCTCTTTCAACTGGAGACTTATCCTGGTGAAAAATCAAATTCCAGTGACGATACCGCTATCCGCTACCATGATTCTGATAACTGGCCTGTACATCCACCTGTTGGTATGTGGTTTAATTATGGGGTTCTTAATGATTTTTTGAAAGAATGGACACTTAGAAAAGAAGAACTGAAATCTGGTGAGATTACCAGAGATGAGTATTTTGAATGGAAAATCAACTGGCCGCAAACCTGTGATGATTGCGGTAAACGGGAACCGTCAAAGCAGTGGCGAACCACAAATATTTCCAATTCGCATTATGATTGCGTAAAAATGCGGCAATGATTTTGTCATATATCATTACCGCATTTTTACTATTGCAATCTGCTCCGATTTAAATACACAACATGAATATCTCCGTTTGATTGCTTCTAAAATATATCCATATTTATTTCTCCATATTTTTCGTAATGCTGACACTTTCTCTCGAATATAATTTCTCGTCTGCAATTAGTTTTTTCGCAAATTCTACAACAGATGGAATCGTGCTGATATATCCTTTTGCAGATTCCCCTTTTACTGTCAATACATAATCATCCGGATTGCCTTCACGAAGATATCCCGGACGAAGTACCGTATAGTTCAGATTACTTGCTTCCACAATATCAACAGCTTTTCTGTTTGGTATTTGTGCAGGCTCATTGTCTACGTTGTCATCCCCATCCATTTCCGCAGGAATCTCATTGTAAATGCCAACGGCTCCCATAAACAATAATCTTGTGATTCCTGTTTCCGGCATCACCTTTACCAGATTTGCTGCAACAGCAGGAAGGCTCTCGCCTGAAATTGCACAATAAACCAGCTCTGTTCCTGTCAGTGCTTTTTTCAATGCATCGATATCTGTTGCATCTGCATCTATGACTGATATCCGGTCATTATCCTGATATTCACTTCTTGCATGACGGGCAATCAGCGTAAGACGATAATCTGTATCCGCTGATAAACTTTTTACCAGTGCTTTTCCAAACAGCCCTGTCGCACCTAAAATCGCTATATTCATGTTATTTTACTCCTTCCACCTGTAATGGTTTAATATCTTTTCTGTAGTAATGAATAATCAATATCACACCCACAACTGCACAGACGAAATCTGCAATCGGTATGGACAGCCACACCATATTCAGCATGCCTGTCATTGACAACAGCCATGCAGCCGGTATGAGCACCAGATAATTGCGTGACAGATCCACTAACATACTTGGGATGCTGTGACCTAACGCCTGCACCACGCAGGTACTCATGTTTCTTATAGCAGTTACCATGTACAAAATACAAAGCATACGCATTCCGACTACACCAATCTCAATCATTTCATCGGTTGCATTAAACAGTCGCAGAAGCTGTGCCGGGAATCCGCAGCAAACGATTGTTCCGACAGCCATCATAATCACGCTGTACAGATATCCGTAACGGATTGTCTCATCAATTCTTGATTTCTTCTTTGCTCCAAAATTATATGCAATCACCGGAATACTGGTACTGCACAACGCATTTAAAATAGCATAGAAAAAGTGTGTATACCGGCAGCACGCACCAAATACTGCAACCGCTGTTGAGGAAAATTTACTAAGCACTGCATTGAAATTGAGCATCATAAAGCTGTTCAATGCAAGAAGCACTGCCGATGGTACACCAAGATAAAGTACATTTCTGACTGCGTGTCCATGTGGTTTTAAGGTAAAGTGCAGCTTTACCTCCGTATTCTTTTTAAGATTTAATATAAGTGCAATCACTGCCGCAATCATCTGACTCACTACGGTGGCAACTGCCGCACCTGTGATTCCCATCTTCGGGAAACCCAACATACCAAAAATCAATATTGGATCAAAAATGATATTCAGGATTGCCCCCACTGCCTGAGAAATCATACTGTACAAGGTCTTTCCTGTAGAAATAAGCATTCGTTCAAACGTAAGCTGTGCAATGGTTCCAATACCAAATATAAAATATACCCGCAGGTACTGAACTCCGGCATTTCTGATTTCAATATTCGCTGTCTGCATATTCATAAAAATACCGGAAAGCGATGTAAAACCGATCAGCAGCGACAAAATACCTGTCAGTAAAACAAGAAATATTGCTGCTGAAGCGGCATCATTTACTTCCTTCTGATTTTTCTCTCCCAGTGCTTTGGACAGCATGGTATTCATACCAACAGCAATACCGGTTCCTATTGCTGTCAGAATTGTATACATCGGCATGGCATAAGTGATGGCTGATAACGCATTTTCACTGATCATCGCTACAAAAATACCGTCTACAATATTGTATAGTGCCTGAACCGCCGTAGACAGAATCACAGGAAGTGACATCTTAAGGAGCAGCGACCATACCGGTGCCACTCCCATTTTATTTTCTGTCATTGTTTCACTCACAATCCTCACACTCCCTTGCTTACCATGTCAGTGACATTTCCACAAGTTCTGGGTTGTTTGGATTGCCAATCATTGCTGTTTTCTGGTCGAGTTCTGTCAGCTTTTTGATTTCATCATCTGTTAAGCTGAAATTAAAAATATCAAAATTCTCTCTGATGTGTTCCGGTTTTGTACTTCTCGGAATGACAATAATACCTTTTTGTGTCAGGAAACGAAGCAGAATCTGTGACGGTTTTTTATGATACTTTTCAGCAAGAGCAATTACTTCTGGCTCGGTAAACATCTCATTTCTGTTGCCCTGTCCAAGCGGAGCATAAGCCATGTGTGCCACCTTATTCTTATCCAGCCATGTACGTTCTGCACTTCTCTGGCAGTACAGATTTGTCTCAATCTGATCGACTGCCGGTACAACTTTGTTATATGCGATCAGGTCTACCAGTTGCGCAGGCTCAAAATTTGATACACCTATAGCCCGAATCTTTCCTTCTTGATAAAGCTTCTCCAGTTCACGCCATGCATTGTAGTAATTTGCAAATGGCCAATGTAGAAGCAACAGGTCAATGTAGTCTGTCTGCAGATTTTTCAGTGACTGTTCCACTGTTTCTCTGACATTTTCATAAGACTTGTAATTTACCTTTGTCACAAGAAACAGCTCCTTACGGTCAACGCCGCTTTTCACAATGCTATTTCCAACAGCTGCTTCATTTCCGTATGCCTCTGCAGTATCAATCATGCGGCAACCTTCTTGAAGCACTGCTGCCACAGCTTCCTCGCAGATTTCTCCTGCAAGCATAAATGTTCCAAAACCAAGTGCGGGCATTGAGATGCCATTATTTAACTTCAAATATTCCATATTGAAACTCCTCATATCATATCAGATTGCACGATTTCTTATTTCATGCTAAAATGATTATAACAAGTTCGTGTTACTCGAAGTCAAGCATATTTTTATAATGTTTTATAACAACTACTTAATTTGGAGGATTTTCATGTATTACACAATCAGACAATTTGCAGAAATGTTTCACACCACAGAGCACACTATCCGTTATTATACTGACATTGGTCTGCTTCCATGTAAGCGTGATAGCGGAAACCGCCGTGTGTTCGATGAAGAATCTGTCAACTGGATGCAGGGAATCACCTGTCTGAAAAACTGTGGTACTTCGATTGAAGATATCAAAGAATACTGCCGTCTCTGTCATTTAGAAGAAAATGAGGAAAATCTGACAGCCAGATATCAGATTTTCCTCAAACAGCGTGACGAAGCATATAAGAAATTAGAAGAAGCAAAGGCTACGGTAGAATATATGGATCTCAAAGTAAAGCATTATGAAGATATCCTTGCCGGACTTATTCCAGATGACAGCAATCCTAAAAAATGGACGAAAAAAACACGCCCAGAATTGCATTAAATATATGCTCGTCATTCTCATCACAAGGCAAAAAGAACTTCAGATCAATTACTTCTGAAGTTCCATTCTGCTTAATAGAAAGAATTTCCTGCTATGGTCTTTCTACTTTTTACACAATCGAAATTCCGTTTTTTTCAGTTCCCGACTGTTTGGTCCAGTCAAGACCTCAAACAGTCCAGCTTCACTTCCCCAGGTCATATCCTGACGGTAAAAACAAAGCATGTCCTCTGAAATTTCAAAAGTTATCGTTTGCTTTTCCTGCGGTTTTAAAGAAACCTGTCTGAAATCTTTAAGTTCCAGAACAGGGCGTACCACACTACCTGTTTTATCATGTAAATACATTTGTATCGTTTCAATTCCTTCATAGTTTGAAATATTCTGCACCTCCACCTGAACAGACAGTTTCTCTCCAGGCAGCATGTTTTTTTTATTGAGTACCGGTGTTGAATAGATACAGGAATGATATGACAGCCCAAATCCGAACGGATACATTGCTTCATTTTGGCAGTCAATATAACGTGAAGTAAATCTGTTCGTATTTTCTGTCATGGCGGGGCGTCCCGTAGAAAATTGATTATAAAACAAAGGTTCCTGTCCAACATGATAAGGGAAACTTACTGCCAGACGCCCCGATGGATTATAGGCACCGGATAAAATATCACAGATTGAATGTCCTCCTTCTGTTCCTGGAAACCATGCCTCAAGAATCGCATCGCAATATGGCTCGATATCTTTCAGTGCTAATGGTCTTCCATTGAATAAAACAACTACTATTTTCTTTCCGAGTCCATGCACCTTTTTCAATAGTTTTTTTTGAGGCTCCGGAAGTGTAATATCTGTTCTTGACCCCGCCTCCCCACTCTGGAGAATATGTTCCCCAAGTGCCATAACAACAATATCTGCTTTTTGTGCATTTTCAATGGCTTCTTCTTCTTCCTGTTTTTTCTCACTTTCTGTCATCACAGGAATTTCTTTTGCCTTCATATTTCCAAAATCCCCAAGTTCTTCATAATGATCCAGAAAATCACAGCCTTTATTGCACGATACCTGTTCTTTACCAAAACATTCCTCCATTGCCTGTTGCAATGTAACTGTTTTTTCCCGCTCCGCAAAGACAGCCCACAATCCAGTGATATCTTTACTGTCAGAATAAGGTCCTATCAGTGCAATTTTTTTGTCATTTTTAATCGGTAGTACGTTATCGTTTTTCAACAACACGCAAGAACGGTTTGCTACCACTCTGGCAAATGCTGTTTTTTGATACGCAGCCTGTATCTGACCATCTTTTTTTATAATACATCCATAATAAGGATTTTCAAACAATCCAAGCTTGTTTTTTAATTTTAATACCCGCATACATGCCTGATCAATCTGTTCATCGCTGATTTCACCATTTTTGACCAATGCTTCCAGCTGGTTTCCATAACATGCCGTCCTCATATCTATATCGGTAGTCGCATTTATAGCAAGGCACGCAGCATCGTATTCATTTTCTGCAACTCCATGAGTCACTAATTCACTGATAGCAGCATAATCAGTAATAATAACTCCCTGAAATCCCCATTCTTCGCGAAGCACTTTTTTAAGAAGCCATTGATTTCCGGTTGCCGGTATGCCATCAATCGTATTAAAAGACGTCATAACCAATTCACACCCTGCATCTACGGCCGCTTTATATGCTGGGAAAAAATTCTGGCGAAGACTACGTTCGCTCATATCTACTGTATTATATTCACGTCCAGCCTGGACCATACTGTACCCGGCAAAATGTTTCACGCAAGACGCTACACTTTTCCCGGACTTTCCGTCATTATGCAGACCTTTTACCATCGCAGAAGAAAATTTTGATAAAAGATGCGGATCTTCCGCTGTCATTTCAAGGCATCTTCCCCATCTTGCATCTCGGATTAAATCAGCTGGTGGACTAAATGTTACCATATCTCCATCCGCTGCAGATTCTGTTGCAATCATACGATAAGCATCACAGACAAGATCAGGATTCCAGGTTGATCCCAGTCCGATTGGAACTGGAAACACCGTTTTATATCCATAAATAATATCTGCCATAAATAACAGAGGAATCTTTAACCGGCTTTTTTCCAGATAATGTTTTTGAATTTCCATAACCTGCTCTGCACCCATAACGTTCAAAACGCTTCCGCAAAGCTCAACCGTTTCCTTTGGCAATCCAAGCCTTTCGATGGGACCGGTTACATTTTCTTCTAATGCATCCGTTTTAAAGCAACCTCCATCCAACTGGATCAGCTGTCCGATTTTTTCTTTTCTTTTCATAGATTTAAACAGTTCTGTCAGTTTCTGTTCTGTCATATATACTCCATTTCTATTCTATCTTACACTCAGTGCAATATCAGAAGTCTGGATTTTTTTACCTGATGCAAAAGTCAATATTTCCTGATAATCATCTGTATTCGTAACTACCATAATTACGGTATCAACAACTCCAGCTTTTTTGATAGCCTCACGGTCAAAGTCCAGAAGCTTCTGTCCCTTTTTTATCTGCTCTCCTTCTTTTACCAGAAGATGAAATCCTTTTCCCTGCATTCCTACCGTTTCAAGTCCAACATGAATCAATATTTCTATTCCGTCATCTGATTCCAGCCCAATTGCATGGCAGGTATCCGCAATGCTTACTACTCTTCCCTGAAAAGGAGCTTCTATCATATTTCCATCAGGAATGATTGCACATCCCTTTCCAAGAATCTCTTCTGAAAATACACCGTCATTGACCTCTTTTAAAGCAATCAGTTTTCCCGAAACCGGTGCATATACAGCACCATCTGCTGTTTTTGTCACCATATCCGTTTCTGAGGCAGGAATGTTTATGTCATCTTCATTATTTTTTGTAAGAATCATTCCCAGAATCATGGAAACCAGAAAACTTCCCACTGTCAACGCAATTACACCAAACATCAAAGTCAGCGTACCGCCATTTGGATCTGCAAAAGTAGGCCAGATAAAAATTCCACTCGCTCCCATACTGTATGTTTTCGCTCCCATCATACATGCAAGAGCACCTACGATTCCACTGACAATACAGGTTGCTATGTACGGTTTTTTTCTCGGAAGCGTAATTCCATAAATTGCCGGTTCTGTAATTCCAAAAACTGCTGAAATAACAGCCGGGGCACAAATTCCTTTTAATTTCTTATCTTTTGTTTTCAACATGATGCCAAGTGTCATGCCTGCCTGTGAACTGAATCCACCCATAGTTGCCGGCGAAAGTAAATCATATCCAAGAGTTACTACATTATTGATTGCCAGCGGAACCAGCCCCCAATGTAAACCAAACATAATCAAAATCTGCCAAATGCCACCGAGAATCAATCCCATAAGTACCGGGCTGACATCATAAATTGCAAGAATTCCTCTGCCAATCCAATCAGAAAGAATTGTTGTCACAGGTCCAATTACAATCAGAGTAACCGGAAATGTTATAACCAGTACAATTAGTGGCGTCATAAAGCTTTTAACTGCATTTCCAAGTTTGGGTTTTACAAATTTCTGGATTTTGGCTGCAAACCACACTGCAATAATGACTGGGAAAACAGAAGAACTATAGTCTCCTGCCCCCGGCATAACAACCGGAATGCCCAGAAAACTATTATGAAGTGCTTCACTGCTTCCGAGTAATGTCGGATATAACATAGATGCTCCAAGAACAAGACCCGTGATTTCATCCAGTCCAAACCTTTTTGCTGCAGTATATCCAAGAATAATTGGGAAAAAGAAGAATAAGGAATCCGCTAATGCCCACAATATCGTATAAGTGCTGCTATCTGTTGTTAATACCCCTGCAAACGTCAAAATCGAAAGCAAACCTTTTAACATACCAAGTGCTGCCATTACCCCTAACACAGGAATAAATACTTTTGTTACAACACTGATGAGAGAGTTCATAAGCGATTGCTTTTCTTCTTGCTGAATCTCTACAGATTCGTCATTAATAATATCAGCAGTCAGGCAGACTTCCTTATATACATCCGAAACTGCATTTCCAATAACAATCTGGTACTGACCTCCTGCCTGTAAAACAGAAATTACCCCCTCTGTACTTTTCAGTGCCTTCGTGTTTGCCAAAGCTTCATCTTTTAACTTAAAACGTAATCTGGTATAACAATGTGTTACAGAAATAATATTTGATTTTCCACCTACACCTTCCACAATGCTTCTGGCCAGACTTGTATAGTTTTTTGCCATATTCCTTTCCTCCTGTTTTTTACTTTTTTCATACTCTTTCAGTCAATTCCGGAATTGCTTTTCAGCACTAAGTTTATTTTAAAAAAAGCCATTAATATTTTCAATATTTTACAGTTACTCAGATATTTGTTTGTCAAAAGAAAATCTGTTACATTAAAGAAACATTTTGTTTCCATATATCCAATCTTTATGATACATGATGTTGACATAGGTTCCATCTGCCGGAAGTCGATCACTGCCTTTTTCTTTTGCCATCCATCCATTGCTGCCAGCAAATGATGCAGGGATTGCTGCTGCTTTGCCAGATAAAATATTATCACAAAGCATAATTCCTTCTCTTAGAACCATCTGTGTATCCCGTTCCGCTTTCTCATGCGAGAAAATGGATGTCTTTCCTTTCCCATCCAGTTTTACCAGTAATTGTAAAAGGCTGTTTCGATATGTTTCAATAGAAGTCGAATACCAGTCATAAACAAGTGTGTTGCTGTTACATGCGTCCCCCATCAGAAGAATATCATCTTCTTCAATGAGAAAAACCATTGACCCCGGTGTATGACCTGGAACGGAAAATGCAGTGATGGTTATTCCACCCAGATCAAATTTCTGCCTGTCTTCTAAAAATTTCATATTCACTTCACCTACTGGTATCATATCATCCAGCAGCTTTGGATTTTTAGGACTCACAAACGATGCCCTTAACTCCCATTCTTTTTGCTTTTGATATACAATGAGATCTTCTTTGTTGATATATACGTTTTCAAACAGCCACGCAGCCATTGCATGATCCAGGTGTCCATGCGTCAGAAGTACCGTTACCGGCTTCGTTGTCAGATTATTGATAACCTCTCGCAGATTTCCGATTCCCATTCCTGTGTCTAGAAGCACTGATTTTTCCATGCCTTCTACGAGATACATCATTTCCCCAAATGCACCGATAATTCTTGTGATATGATCATTCAGTTTTTTTGTTGTAAAAAATATGTTTTTTCTTCCATTCATCTTTTTTCTCCAGTCCAATGCGTTTACAGATTCTGTATAAAGTTATAAAAGAAATACCACACTTCTTCAAGAAAATTGCCTGAAAATAAAACGTCCTATACGGAAAGAAATTAGTCACTTCCGGGAAACATCTTGTTTTTTATATTAACCCTGTGCTATGATTGTATATAAATATGTCTGGAGGAATTATTTTGTTTACAAGTGCAGAAATCAAAAACCTGAATGAGCTTGAACTGGCTATTTATAATTACATTGCCTCAAATCAAAATGTTGTTCAATATATGACCATACGTGAACTTTCCCTGGCAGCACACGTTTCTACATCTACAATTCTTCGTTTTTGCAAAAAAATGGGATGTGAAGGATATTCCGAATTCAAGCTTGAGTTTAAACATTATCTGAATTCATTGTCAAAACCTCATATGAATTACGATGCAAGTGAAATTGGGAATTTTTTTCATCACGCTTTTCATGAAGAATTTCAGCTGAAAATAGAGCATATTGCAGAAATTATCAGCCGTCATAGCTGTGTAATTTTTTTAGGTATCGGAAACTCAGGGTGTACTGCCCAATACGCAGCACGTTATTTCTCCAATGCCGGAAAATTCTGCCTTTGTGTAACAGATCCATTTCACCCAGTGAAACCCGATAATCTTTTAAATCCCATTGCGGTCGCTATTTCTGTATCTGGTGAAACAGAAGAAGTCATTTCTCTCGCAAACCGTTTTAAGGTAAATGGCTGCCCTTTGATCAGTATCACTATGAGTCAGAACTGTACACTTGCCCATATATCTGACTATAATCTAAACTGTTATATTTCCCTGAATAAAAAAGGAGCTTTGGACTTTACTTCACAAGTGCCAATTCTATATATCATAGAGCAATTAGGATACCACCAACTGGATTACATATCCTCCGACAGCATCCAATAAAACACCTTGTTTTTCTAAGAAACATATTTCATTACATGAAATATGTTTCTTTTTTTTATTTCACTAATGACAAATCTGCACGATTATGCAAAGATAATCTCACACGAAATATTTGTGAAAATTTTGTTTGCTGGAGGTTTTTTATGTTTCCAAAAGATTTTTTATGGGGTGGAGCTGTAGCTGCACATCAAATAGAAGGTGGATGGCAGGAAGACGGAAAAGGTTTAAGTATATGTGATGTTCTTACCAGTGGAGCAAATGGTGTTCCAAGACAAATTACGGATAAAGTTTACCCTGACAAGCATTATCCGAATCATGAAGCAGTGGACTTTTATCACCATTTTAAAGAGGACATTGCCCTTCTTGCTGAAATGGGTTTTAAATGTTTTCGTACCAGCATTGCTTGGACACGTATTTTTCCAAATGGCGATGAAGATCAGCCCAATGAAGCCGGACTGCTTTTTTACGATCAGCTATTTGATGAATTATTAAAATATAATATAAAACCGGTAATCACCTTAAGTCATTTCGAAATGCCACTTCATCTTGCAAAAGTTTATGGTGGATTCCGTAACCGTAAAGTCGTTGATTTTTTTGTAAAATTTGCAAAAGTTTGTTTTGAACGATATCGTGATAAAGTTGAATATTGGATGACATTTAATGAGATCAATAACCAGATGAATTATACCAATGACATTTTTGGCTGGACAAACTCTGGTGTGATTTTTTCTGATTTTGCCAATCCAGAAGAAGTGATGTATCAATGCGCACACAACGAGCTTATTGCTTCTGCCCTTGCTGTTAAAGCAGGACACGAAATCAATGCCAATTTTAAAATCGGGTGTATGATTGCGATGGTTCCTATTTATCCATATTCCTGCCGGCCAGACGATGTTATGCTTGCTTCTGAAGAAATGCACATGCGCTATTTTTTCTCAGATATTCATTGCCGAGGTCATTACCCTGCATATGCAAAGAAATTTCTGGAACGAAAAGGATTTCATATTCATATAGAACCAGAAGATGAACAAATACTTGCTGATGGTACTGTCGATTATATTGGTCTGTCCTATTATATGTCAAATGTTGTAAATTCACAGGCGCATACAGATGTTTCTAACTCTCTGAACGCAAGCAGTCCATATACTGTAGAAAATCCTTATGCCCGAACGACAGACTGGGGATGGACGATAGACCCTGTCGGACTGCGTTATGCACTAAGTCAATTATATGAAAGATATGAAAAACCTCTTTTCGTAGTAGAAAATGGCTTTGGTGCATTTGATAAACTAAACGCTGATTTTACCTGTAATGATTCTGACAGGATTGCCTATCTTTCCGCTCATATTAAAGAAATGGAAAAATCCATTACCCTTGATGGTGTAGATCTGCTTGGATATACCCCTTGGGGATGCATTGATCTTGTTTCTTTTACTACCGGAGAATACCGGAAACGTTATGGATTTATTTATGTTGACAAAAATGATGATGGCTCCGGAAACGAAAAAAGATATCGTAAGAAATCTTTTTACTGGTACAAAGATTTTATACATTCCTGCTCCAAGCACTGATTTAAAAAATTTTATTCTCCACTACACTAAATGAGGAAAATTTAACAGCCAGATATCAGATAGACATAGAACGCCAGAGAAACCCCTCTCTGACGTTCCTGTTGCGGAAAAATACACAACTAATACGTTGCTTCCGCTTTCTGTGATCTGGCTGCCTTGAGACGCAGTAGAATTGGTTTCTGATGAACTGTTAATTCCATCACAAGCTGTGAACGATGCTCCCATTAGGATTGCCATTATCAAAGCTGTTATTTTTTCATCAAGACCTCTATTTCTTCAAATTCGCCATCTATTTACTATTCAAACTATTTTTATTTTTTCTCATCCAACAGCATTACGCCATCTGCCGGATTATGGTCGATTGCACCCACAATGCAATGAGGAAGATATGGTTCTTCCAGATATTCAATGTCATCTGCGGTCAGCTTTACATCCAACGCTCTAACTGCATCATTAAAATAGGAAGCCCTCGTTGCACCGATAATCGGAGATGCTACTCCTTTTGCCCAATGCCATGCCAGAGCAATCTGCGACATTTTTACTCCGTATCGCTCCGCCAGCTCATGCACCCGCTTGACAATCTGCATATCCTGTTCTTCTGTACGGTCATATTTTCCCATGGCAACCCGGTCAGTCCTGCTTCTAAGTGTATCGGTATTCCATTCCGGTCTGGTAAGATGACCGGCAGCCAGTGGACTGTATGGCATAAGGGAAACACCCATTTGTTTACAAATAGGAATCAGCTCCCGCTCATCTTCGCGATACAGCAGATTATAGTGATTCTCCATCGTTTCAAACTGTGCCCAGCCATGCTCATGGGCAATCTGCTGCATATTCGAGAATTGATACCCGTACATGGCGGAAGCACCTAATGCCCGTACTTTACCAGCCTGCACCAGATCGTTCAAGGCTTCCATGGTTTCTTCCATCGGTGTTTCATAATCAAACCGATGGATGATGTACAAGTCCAGATAATCTGTTCCAAGACGCTTCAAAGTTCCGTCTATTTCACGATGAATTGCTTTTGAAGACAGCCTGCCCGGATTAAAATAAACCTTCGATGCGATGACCACCTTATCACGAGTGATGTTCTTTTTCAGTGCCTTACCCAGATATTCCTCACTCGTTCCGGCAGAATAGCCATTTGCTGTATCAAAGAAATTGATTCCAAGTGAAAGAGCATGTTGAATGATATTCTCTGATGCTTCTTCATCCAGAGTCCAGTCGTGCATGGTTCCTGCTTTTCCAAAACTCATGCATCCAACACACATTTTTGAAATCTGAATGCCAGTATTGCCTAATGTCGTGTATTCCATGTCTCCACCTCCGGTTCTTTACTCTGCGGTTTTATTAAAAAACATCTTTCCCATACTCATACATTTTCCAATGACATCACCCGTTTTCAGATACTGATAAGTCGGCATTTCAAAAAGTACCGGCTTTAATACCTGATAATTCAGTTTCTCACCACTCTCCAGCACAGACTCATCTGCATATGTTGCGGCAATCTTGCAGATAAAGCTCTCAAATCCTTCTGTTTCGTAAATATCTTCTACGGTACAAGCCATCGTTACCGGAGCTTCTTCAATCATCGGGACACCGATTTCGGCAACATGATAAGCAAACAATTTCGATTTATCTGTATCTGCACCGCTGACACAGCCGGTATAATCTGCTTTTGCCAACATCTTCTCATCTACAATATTGATAGAAAGAGCCTTTGCTTCCCGGATACCCTTATTGGAATAATGAGCACTTGCCATGCTGACCATCACCCGGTCATGACCGATAATGCCAAGATGACCTACCAGCGTCCAGTTTGCTTTTCCCTCAACCATTGTTCCCACTACAACAAGCGGAGTCGGATAAAGTGCCAGTTTTGAACCAATGTTTTTCTTCATAATGAAATCCTCCTGTGATTTTCTATTGTATTATTTCTGCATTTTAGCTTGATTTACTGCACAAACCGTATGCCATGCAGCCGTTGTACTTCATTCAATGCCGGAACATCCAGAATCAGACTTTTTCCGGTGTCCATATGTGCAATCTGTTCCATATCCGATACGGATAGCGTAAAATCTGAAATATCAAAATTCTGACCGATGCGTTCCTCATGGACAGATTTCGGTATTGCAATGATATTATTCTGCATCAGCCAACGAAGGATCACCTGTGCCGGAGTCTTTCCATATTCCTGACCGATAATACTCAGCGTAGGATTCTGGAAAATATCATTCTGTCCTTCTGCAAACGGTGCCCATGCCATCGGCTGTATCTGGTACTGTGCCATCAATTCCCGAAGTTCTTTCTGCTGGCAGAACGGATGAAGTTCAATCTGATTGACTGCCGGAATGATTTCGTGACTTAAAATCAGGTCAAGCAGTCTGTCTGGCAGAAAGTTGCAGACACCGATTGCCTTTACTTTCCCCTTTTTCAGAAGTTCCTCCATAGCACACCAGCTTCCATGATAGTCACCATACGGCATATGAATCAGATATAAGTCCAGATAATTCGTTCCAAGATTAGAGAGCGTTTTTTCAAATGAAACCATTGTCTTTTCATATCCGGCATCTTGTATCCAGACCTTTGATACGAGAAATAATTCCTTCCTGCCGATTCCGCTTTCTCTGACTGCTTCTCCGACCACCTTTTCATTTCCATAGCAGGCGGCGGTGTCTATCATACGATAACCAGTTTGCAGTGCTTTGCTTACACTGGTTTTGCAAACTTCTTGATCAGTGATCTGAAAAGTTCCAAACCCCAGTAGCGGCATCTTTGTGCTATTATTCAATGTGATATGATTCATTTGAGCCATCTCCTTCCAATCATTTGTGTTCATTTGAAATTTCATGCCGCAGATAATCCAGTCGGGCAATCTGCATTTCTTTGAAATGGATTTCATCCAATGTATTTTTTCGCTTTTGTCTGACCATTTCCATTCGCTGTGCTTCTGTATTCGATTCTGTCAGCAGTAGACGCATATATACTTCTACTTCCTGGTTGGTAAAACCGACATCATGTAAAGTCATAATGGTACTGAGCCGTTCCAGATCGCTGTCATCGTACTGCCAGACTCCCATGATCTTTTTAACTTCACTACACAAACCCCAGGCTTCGTATTCATCCAATATTTTCATTGGAATATTATATTGTTCGCTTGCTTCCTGTTTTGTCATTTCAGCATTCCTTTACAAAAAAATATAGGCATCCTTTCGGGACACCTATATTGTAATCTTCACATATTTATATGTCTAATGCTTATATTCAATCCCAAGAAATGCCTGAAATGTATTTCTTGACATGTGCTACAAACTGAGTATGTGCCGGAGACAATATCTGATTCCTTTTCCATACCAGCACCGCACCTGTTTCCAATTTCGGAGCTAACGGCACAAAACACAGGTTCTCAAAAAACACCCCAAGATCAAAGCACAGTGCAACTCCAAGACCTTTCTCCACCATATTTGCTGCATTTACAATCAGATTATAATTCGCAACTACTTCCATATCATCAAATCCTGTTCCAAACCAATTTGCCAGTTCGTTTTTCACAAGCTCTCTGCGAACTGTAATCACTGGAACGCTCCGTAAATCATCCGATGTAACCGCTTCCTTTTGGGCAAGTGTGGAATCCTTTCTAGCTAAAATTCCCCAACGTTCTTGATAAGGCATCCGAGTAAACTCATATTTCATCAGATCAACCGG
This sequence comes from Lachnospiraceae bacterium, assembly GCA_051879415.1. GTDB lineage: Bacteria > Bacillota > Clostridia > Lachnospirales > Lachnospiraceae > NK4A136. The sequence goes on along the minus strand of JBJELZ010000210.1, from coordinate 10,072 downwards.
TTGGGTAAGCAGCCCCATATCCAGCAGTCCTTTTTCAATACGTTCCTTGATATCATCTGCTGATGCACTGTAAATGCTAAAATGAACCATCGGATATTGTTTCCGAAATTCTGCCATGCTTTCAGAAAGAACTGACATATTTCTGGTTTCGCCACATCCAATCGCTATTTCTCCGGCGATTACAGCCTCTTTATGATTTAACTCCATCTTTGTCCGTTCTGACAGTGTAACGATTTCCTGTGCTCTCCGACGCAGCAACATTCCATCCTCTGTCAATGTGACATTGTGCTTTCCTCTATGAAATAGTTCTATGCCCAATTCTTCCTCCAGCTGCATCAGCTGACGTGAGAGTGTCGGCTGTGTGATATGCAAAAGCTCTGCCGCTTTTGTGATATTTTCTTCCCTTGCTACCATTAGAAAATAACTCAATACTCGAAGTTCCATGCGAAATCACCTCCTGCAACTACCTTTGAAAAATGGGGAAAGTTCATAAAATTTTTTCACAAATTCAATTTGATAGTTTCTTAAGCAAGGCCACCCTACGAGTTATTTTATCACATATTCATCCTTAATTCATCTGAAATTTTCGCGATTAATTTACCATAAATCTAAATCACCCTCCGCATTCCCCCAAACCTCTGCCTTATTTCAACCAATACGTAAAAGTATATTATTTGGTTATATCGATACTGTTGCAGTAACCGTTCTGTTACTTTTCCCATTATTTTCCAATTGTAATCTTCTTCAACAATAACTTTGAGTATATTTGTTTTTCAAATATACTCTGAGCAAAATAGTCCCACCATTTATAAGCAGAACCAAAAGTATTAGATTAAGTGGAAGATATATTCTTATCAAATTCCCCAGTACTGCGACAAATGAAATACTGGATATCAAAACCATTTTATACAGGTCATCCCATATCTTCTTATATTGTTCAGCACCAAGCCAAACAAGGAATACACCTCCACCAATTCCAGCAGCAATCATAAGCATAGAGAAAATTCCTTTAAAAAACATTTCTCCGGCAGTGCTGCTTATATATTCCAGCCGTTCAAACCACGCCATATATTCTTTGCACCAATTTATTGGTATCATTATGAATTTCAATACATCCTGCTGAAATGCTCCATTCTGAAGAAGAGAAAAGAAAATGACTGTAAGATATCCCCAGTCCCAGAAAAACTGGTTTTCTTTCATATCCTCAATTTCAGATTTTGCTTTTTTCCTGGCTCTTTGTATCTCCACATCTGCCCGTTTCTTTTCTCTTTCAGCCTGATTCTCTGCCTGCCTTGCCTGTTTTTCTGCTTCTTCCTGCTTTTGCTGTGCCTGTTCAACCGCTTCTACCGATGACTGGTTCACCTGTATCTGTAATTTAGAGTTCCGGTCCCGAACGTCTCTTATTTCTTTTTCGAGCTTCTCTTGCTCGCTCCTGCTCATCAATCCGTTTCTGTTCCTCAAGTCGTCGTTGCTCTGCTGCAAAGACTGATTGAGTTTCCGCATTTCGGACAGTTCTGCTGTCATCTGCTGAATTTCGTCGTTCGACTTCTGCATTTCTTCTTGCATTTCGTGATTCTCGAAGAACAACTGCTGTTTTTCCATTTTCAACTTGTGTGTCCTTTCCTGAAATTCCCGAATAAACTCGTTCATCTTCTGATTTCTCACCTGCAACTCGTCCCGCTCTTCCGTCACTTTCTCCAGTGTTTCTGCCTGTTCCTTCACAAGCTGCTTCCACCTGTCGGTAGCATCCAATGAGTTCTTCGTCTGCTCCTGCTGTTCGCTCTGCTTCGACTCGTATCCTTTCGTAATTTCCATTAAATTCATTCTCCAGACCCTCCTTACTGATGTTCAGATGAAAAGTTTTAGACAAATTACTGTCACGCACTTTCTTCCCATCCTGATTCTGGAATGTGATATGCTTTCGCTTTTCCGCCCAGTTCACCCTCCATCCGAACTGTTTCATTTTTTCTATAAACTTTTCTTTGCTGATACAATTTTCCAGTGATTTTAATACCGCCATTGCACAGTCAGCCACAAAACTGTCTTTTGCCTGCTGTCGGAACAGATTATATTTATCCTTGCTCCATGCAATGACTTCCCCTTTCTCGATCTGGCTACCATCAAAGTGTTTTCCCTTTTCCGCAACTGTCAGCCCACGTTCCCGACACATCTGATTCGTGAGCTGCTTCATCTTCTCCAGATCTCTTTTCGTACTGTGCAGTTTTCTCCCATCTTCATAACTGACCGAATTCGTCACCAGATGACAGTGAATGTGATCTTTGTCTTTATGAACTGCAACCAAGGTCTGAAATCCAGAAAACCATTTTTCTGCAAACTCTTTTCCAAATTCAAATGCCTGCTCCAGTGTAATCTCCTCGTCCTTATGCCAGGAAATAATATTGTGGGCGTACATCCTTCCAGAATCTTTATTCCACAATTTCTTTTCTTCCAGAAATGTGCGATATACCAGATCATAGTTAATCTCCTCATGCAGATAAGGGCCTGTCACATAGGCAAGCTGCTCATTCGTCTTATCCTGACGCAAGACATATTCCATGCAGTTTCTCATTGCTCCATGAGAATTTGTCCGCTTATTAACCGTCTTATTGACTGCCATATCTTTTCACTCTCCTTCCGGTATTTGAGGATGTTCCGATTGAGATAATACAGAACTTCTTCCATTGGCATAACACCTTCCGCATTCATTTTTCTTGCGATCTGATTGAGGTTTATAGCTGCACCACGAAGCTGACTGAGTATCTCTGCAAGTATCTGATTCAGCTTTTTCAATTCTTCCACTTCCTCTGGTGATGCAATTTTTAGGTCTGCTATCGCATGGAGTACAACCGCCTGCTGGGTTTGCCCGGATTCTTTTACTTTGCTTTGAAGCAGGTCGTACTCCGCCTTGTTCATTCGTATTGTTACTGTATAATTTCGTTTTCGCATATTGCTTTTGCTCCTTTCTTTTCTCTGTCATTTTCTGAATTTAATCAGCCATAACTTTCCGGCTACTACTGGCAGGGGATTCCATAAGGGGCAGGCATAGCCCCTTTGGTGAGTGCAGGGCGCATGACGTCCAGTGGACGTCAGCTTTGCGCCGACCGGAGCGGCAGTGGAGACAAACCCTAGTCAATCAGTAAGTCTTCCGAAGGAATGTCCTGTGGACATTTCGCAGGATCACTTACGCCATTGACGTGCCGGGGTTCCAAGGGGCAGACGCTCCATGGCAAGTTTAGGAACAGCCCAAAGGCTGGCTCCGGTGCATAGTGGCTTGCCACTTTGCGAAACTTGCCTGTCATCTGTCGCCACTGTAAAGACGCTTTCAATGTTTCTTCCTGCGGCATCTTCCAGAATAAAAAGCGACTGATGACGGTGGTCTTGTGGTGTGTGGAAAGGCTGCGTAGGAAAGCTGGATTACTCCCTTTTGTAGAGTTGTCCATATTTCCGGAGCGGACTTTTCAAACGCCACTTCGGTGCGAAGTACCGGACAATCATGTGCCGTATCCGGCACCAATATCTTTGCTTCCTGCTTTTTGCAGACTTTCAAAAGGAAATAATGTCCTTGTCCCATTGGCTCTGCCACAATTCTCTCCTGTCCTGCTACATTGTTTTGGAATAGTTCCCCTTTTCTGTTTTAAGGCACAAAAATAGCAGTCATAAACATTCCCCGGATTTTCACCTTAGAAAATGCCACAACTGCCAATCTCTTTTTCTGTCATTCTATTACCTGCAATATATTCAAATACTGCCAGTTTTCTTCCACATTTCTACTATAAAAGTCACTCCTGCTAAAAACTATCTGCAAAATCCAATGCTGCATCCATATCTGCTTCCTGCTCCCAGTCCACTGCATCTTCCGTGTCCTGTTCCTCTGGTTTTTCCTCTAATCCATCAGATAATTTATTTTCTCCCACCGATTCTTTTACAAATGGCGTAATCATTTCAAACAGATTCTTAGCCATAGCCATCGGAACGGATTCTTTCACTCCATCTCGGATAGCTTTCTCTACTCTTTCCAGAAAAGCATCTTCCTTTTCTCTGGTTTCCAGATATGGATCTGCTTCATTCCGGTACTCTCTGGCAAAGTAATCATTCAAGGCTGCCACAACCGCTTTCGTATAGGATTTATATTTCTGCCTGTCCATGGTCTGAAGATATTCCCACGCCTGCCGATCCTGTTCGTCACAAAGATTCAGGCGGATATTCGTGTTAATGATTTTCCGTTCTTTTCTCATACAAGCATTCCTCCGTTCTTCTGAATTTTTCTCACCGTCATAGCTTCATAGCCTTTTGCGGTTGCACAGATGTCCCGTACAATCGTCACCCGGTCTTTGTCATATTCCCCGAAATTCTGAATCATACAGCCACCACCGCCAACTACATATAAGCGCATCAGCTCTGGGTTGTATTCCCGTTCTCTCAGCTTGTGAAAGATCTCTTTTGTGTAATCACTGGCGGCTTTACGGATCACAGCCAGATACTTTTCTCCGATGTCTGCTGTCCCGGTACGAATCACCTGTTCAATTACCAGATCATCTACCACCGTTCCCAGTTCTTTCAGCAAACTTTCCCGAACCGCAAGCACACACTGGTATGTTCCGTATTTTTCAGTAAAGCATTTCTTCTCTACCGGGCGGGAATTGTTGATATACATGATGTTCATGGTTCCATTTCCAATATCAGCCAGCATATTGATTCCCTTGAAGTCCTGCAAGCGGTAAAAAGCTGCCGCAAATCCCTGTGGATAGATATCTGCTCCTGCAAAATCAATATGGTACTGTTTATTGCGGAACGTAAAATCCACACTCTCGTTTTGAAGCAGATATTTCTGAAAATCTTCTTTCTGCGTAGCCACCCAGGTCAGAGGCAATCCGGCTGCAATGTGAACTTTTGCACTGTTCATTCCTTTTCCTTCCAGTTCTCTTGCAATCGCAGCCAGTGTCAGTACATAATAGTCGTCGTCCTGCGTTTTCTCTGCACAGAACTCCTTGTGTTCCTCTCCGATCTGATAATACATGCCATTATAAACAAGAAGGTTGTTCTGGAAGATTGGCTCTTTCTCATATCTCACCACACCGGAAGGAAAACATCTTGTTGCAGTTTTCATGTTGCCATAACCGTGATCAATCCCGATCACCATAATTGTCTCGTTTTTGTTTGTTTTCATCATTCTCATAATCATATACCTCGTTCTTTCTTTGTTTTCTGACTTTCTCCCATATTTGGGAAAAAGTATTTCTTGTATCAAATACATCCTTTACTGAATGGATAAAGGGCAAAAAGTGTAAAAAAAGCAAAATTTTATGCACTCCGGCAATTTTCTGATTTTTCTTTTTCACTCCGGTATCATTTATTTTTGCTTATTTTGCCCTAAATGTCCTTAACTTCCTGTCTTACATTAAGTTCCATTTGTTTATAATCTTTTTCTCCATCTTCAAAAGGTACCCTCTCATCTGGTTCTACTGTATGAAATTCTTCTTCTCTGACAGCAATATCCTGATAATAGAATTCACCATTATACTGTTTCAACAGGAATCCTTTGTCTGCCATATTCTTAAAGAAATTGGACTTTCCATGCCCCTGTCTGCCATTCTCTTTGCAATATTCTTCGTACATATTGAAGACTTCGCTACGTTTCAGACGGTTTCCCTGCTCACGCACCAGAATTTCATCCACAAAAGCACAGATGCTGTCTGATGCACGCTGAATTTCCCTTACACAGAATTTACTGCGTTCACTTTCTGTAAATCGTCCTCTCTGATACAATCCCTTCAGTGCAATCATTGCCATGTGGATTGCATAATCCGATTCTGCCTGTACCTTTTCTTTCAAATGCAAATCCTTTTCACCATTTTTTACCACCTGATTCATATCAAGGATCAACAGTCTCCGGTAAAATGCATCAGATTTATCCTCCAGGTTCTGTGGCATTTCATTGGTGGAAAATAAGAGTTTTGCATAAGAATGAAAATGAATGGCATCCTGTCCTTTTTTCTCATAAATCAGCGTATCTTCGCCCACTGCTTTCTTCAGTACATCCGTAGCCTCCATTGCCTTACACGGGATATCCGCACAGGCATTTAACAGTTTTCCATACAATCCGGTAGCATAAAATCTCTTATTCAAATCCTGCAACGAGATACTGGACGTATTTTCAGTTCCGATCACATACTGGATCAATGACACCGCCACCGATTTTCCTGTTCCACCATTTCCCTTTAACGTAAGGAATTTCTGGAACTGGGTATCCTGTGTCATACAATACCCGAAATATTCCCAGAACATCTGCTGTTCTTCTTTATTCGGAATAGACGTTTCCAGATATCTTCGGATATTTTCACCGCCTTTCAGGATCTGCTCCTGATCTTCCGGGTGATAAGTGAACGGGATCTGATTGATTGTCAGATAGTCCGGATTGTGTTCCATCATTTCTCCGGTGATCGGATCGTAATAACCATTTTTGAAATTGATCCAGTGTACCGGCTGTTTATTCAATTCATACGACTCCCGGTGAACTTTTGGTTGTGCGATCAGAAGATTATATACTCGTTTAATCACATTGCTCTGTATCTGATCCCGATAGATGAGTTTCTGGATGCGGTATTTCAGTCTCACACCCTCATAATCTTCCCGATAAACACCATGGTCGTAATAATATGGGGTTACTCCCATCACAAAGAACTGCACATTTTCCACCAGATAATCTACGATTTCCATGTCTCGTACTCCTTTTACATTTCCTTTTGCATCAAACTTATGAAAACGGCTTAAATTCGGTTCTTCCTTAGGATCACGTTCGAACCGCAAAATGAATTGTTCCAAAGTTTTCTTTATTTCCGGCTGATTATCCAGTTTCCCAAGATACTCTTTTTCTTTAAATAACTGCCATCCGGCTTTTCCGTCCAGCCCTGCATCCTTACAGAATTCCAGTATACGGTCATTCATCCATTTAGTCGTACAGGCTGCCACATAATGATAGGAGCTTTGACAGCTTCCACAAAACTGAATCTCTGACATTTCTTCTATAAAGCTGTCCACGTTGAAATAGTATTGATTATCTTCCTGTCCGATATAAAGTGCCTGATAATCGGACATCACGATGTTCATCGCAATATCCTGATTGTCCACCAGAAAGATATACTTCTTTGCAGTACCTTCCGGCTCCGTTTCCATATAATACTTCAGGAACTTCTTATTCATGTTCATCACTTCCTTTCAGAGCAAAAGAAAAGACGTGGGTCACATTTCTATGACTCACGCCTTACTTTGCTCATAATATTCAATTTTCGGTAAATCTATCTGTTATCTCTTGTATTCATCCCTCTTATACATAGATCAGTTCCTTCAGAATAATTTCTTCCGCAATCGCTCTGTGCTGATTGGCAGCTCTTACCCATGCCATCTGATCTTTCTCCTTATCCGGCAATGGATCTTTTTCTTCCAACTGTTTCAGGATAATTTCTTCCCGTTCTCTGGCAGCCTTGTCCACTTCCAAAAGATGCGCTCCGATTGTATCCTGCAAAAGCATTACCTGATACAAAGAGTTCCTATGATTCTTCAAGTAGTCTTTGCGTAAAAATCCATATTTGCCAAGCTGTTCCATCTGTTCACCGGATTTGTAGGTGAGATTTGGAATCAGATATCCATTTACATTTGTATAAGTCAATTTTGTCATAGTTTTTTCCATCCTTTCTTATTTCGCCATTGTCATATTCTGTTGTGCCCAGCTTTTCAGCAACTTTTCTATCAGCTCCGTCTGCTGTGCCGGGGTATAATCTGCCGGAAAATATTTCCCAACCCGTTCCAAAGGTATCTTAATCTGTTCTTTCTGATTTGGCTTTGTCTCCTGCAAAATCTCATAAATTCTATCCATATCAAGACATTTCTGCTGGCTCATCCGCTTTAAGCGATTTGCCTGTGAAATATTTGGAATGCTTTGTTCCAGTTCCATGACAGCATGAAGTTCATACTGTTCTTCCTCTGTCAAAAAAGATAATTCCACTGCTGAACGTATGGCAAGCACTTCCCTGTCAACCATCTCCAATATCTTCGGTATCAGATTCGTCAGCCGGATATATCGTTTGATCTGCGTCACACTTTCCCCGACCATCCTTGCAAGCTGTTCATTGCTCCGTTTGCATCCGGTATCATCATTTTTCTTTATTTTCACTTTGCCATGTTCCTGTATTTCGGTTTCCAGCTTTGATACATTGACAAGTTCTGCACCACACTTCGGTTCCACTGGGTCCGAAGTTCAAATATCCACTCTGCCTTGGTGCTTCATTGCTTCCAGCCTCATCTTATAAGCAAATGCTTTCTCACTTGGCAGTATCTTCTCTCTTTGAAGATTACTGTCTACCATCGCAATGACCGACTGGTCATCATCCAGTTCCCGGATAATCACCGGAACTTCCGTAAGACCTGCCCATTGTGCAGCCTCTTTTCTTCTGTGTCCGGATATGATTTCGTAATCGTCGCCATGAGGATTTTTCCGCACTAATAACGGTACTAACACTCCTTCTTTTTCAATGCTGTTTCTTAGTTCAAACAACTCCTGATTTCTTTCCACCTTGAATGGATGTCCTTCAAAGCTATGAAGTTCATCCAATCTCATCAGTACAATGCCTGCACCCGGCTCGTTGCTCTTTAATGAACACATTTCTTTTTTCCTTGCCATTTTTTATCTGCTCCTTTGATTCTGGATAAAAGAAAAGGACACTCATCTTTCAGAAACTCTGAAAACAAGCGTCCTTTCGGTTCTTTTCTATGCTATTGAATAAAAAATGTTAATTTCATCCGAATGTGTTTCCTCATACCAGATGCAATACTACTGACACTTCAATGCCATTCATAATCTGCTTTTTCTTGCCTTGTTTGCCTGTGGGTGTGAAACTCATATACCTCGCAAAGTGCCTAAAACTAAGGATTTCTACGAATTCACCCGATGTAGACAACACACCGTCTCCACATGCCCCGAATGCGGAAACATATCACATGCCCTCACACGCTGCAGTTCATATCCATGTCCGCGCAGATACTTCACATCCCGCGCCAGAGTCGCAGAATCACAGCTCACATACACGATCCGGTCCGGTTCCATGTCCACCATGGTCTTAAGTACACTTTCCTCGCAGCCTTTGCGCGGAGGATCCACAACGATCACATCTGCTCTTGCATGTTCACCCGGATGATTCTTCGCATATTCTGAATAATACTGGGGCAGAACCTCTTCTGCTTTTCCCACAAAGAACTCGGCGTTATCTATATGATTAATCTCAGCGTTATGTCTGGCATCCTCTATGGCCTGAGGCACGATTTCCACGCCGTATACCTTCTTAGCCTTCTGGGCAAGGAACAGGGATATCGTTCCGATTCCGCAATACACATCCCAGACGGTCTCTTCTCTTCCGCTTTCTCCAAGTCCCGCATATTCCAGTGCCGTTCCGTATAATTTTTCCGTCTGGACCGGATTTACCTGATAGAAAGACAGCGGTGATATCTGGTATTTCACATTTCCGATATAATCTGTGATATAGGTCTGTCCCCACAGAGGCTGAATGGTCTTTCCCATGATTACATTGGTCTTTTCCCTGTTTACGCTCAAGGTAATGCTGGTCATTCCCGGAATTTTTGCCAAACGCTTTGCCAGTACATCTGCATGCGGAAGCTTATTTCCATTCATCACAAGACACACCATAATTTCTTTTGTCCGAAATCCATATCTTATGAGGACATGTCTCACCAGTCCCTTATGCTGAATTTCATCATAAGAGCTGATATGGAACTCATTCATGAAATCAATTATGATCTGCAGAATCCAGGCATTTTCTTCTACTCCCAGCACACAGTCTGTATTCGGAATAATCTGATGGGTCCGGCCTGCATAAAAACCGGCTATCAGATTTCCGTTTTTGTCCCGTCCAATAGGGAACTGGGCTTTATTCCGGTAGCGGTATGGCTCTTCCATTCCGCATATAGGCTCCATCACCCGGTCAATCAATTCTTCCGGCACGTTGCCCAGACGGATCAGGTTATTGCGCACCTTATTATTTTTAAATACCAGCTGCTGCTC
>JBJELZ010000209.1:0-28663 GCA_051879415.1 Lachnospiraceae bacterium | reverse complement strand
ACGGCGGTTTCTGGAATGCATACTTGCACAGGTTACAATCAGATCGCCAATCCCGGATAATCCTGCAAAGGTTTCCATCTGTCCCCCCATTGCCATACCAAGTCGGCTGATCTCTGCAATTCCTCTGGTAATTAATGCTGCCTTGGTATTATCTCCATAACCAAGACCATCTGCCATACCTGCTGCAAGTGCAACTACATTCTTTAAAGCTGCGCCCAGCTCAATTCCCATGATATCCGGAGAAATATAAGCACGGAATACATCACTGGAAAATATCTCCTGGACATATTCTGCCGTTGCTTTTCTTCCGGCACCGACAACTACTGTAGTAGGAAGCAGTTTTCCTACCTCCTCTGCATGGGAAGGTCCGCTTAGCACTGCCACAACGGCCTGTGGAATCTCTTCTTCGATAATCTGTGACATGGTCATCAGGGTAGCTTCCTCAATTCCCTTGGATACATTGACTACCACCTGTCCGGATGCAACAAATTCTTTCATCTGATGTGCCGTTGATCTGGTAAAGACCGAAGGAACCGCAAGCACAATCAGATCCATATCTGTAATGGCTTCCTTTAAATCCTTTGTAAATTTCATCTTTTCAGAGAGTCTGATTCCGGGAAGCTTGTCTTTGTGTTCATGCTCTGCCTGCAGCATATCAATCTCATTCCCGATTGCTGACCACATGGTCACATCATGTCCATTGTTGTCTAGCAGAACAGCAATTGCTGTTCCCCAGCTTCCTGCACCAATAATTCCGATTTTCTTCATGATACCCTCCAATTTATTGATCTGATTTTTTCTTTCCAAGATACGTCTTTCGTTCCGTACCGTGCAACAGCTTTTTAATATTCTCATGATGTCTTAAAAATGCCATTCCGCTGATTACAAAAGTAACTATGTACATCTCCAGGAGTACAATGTCGGGAATAGAAGCAAATGCCCCCATTTTACCGATTCCAAAAATCAACATTTCCACAAAGAATCCTAAACTCAGGATCAGGGATGCAAGGGACACATAATGTGAGATAAAAAAGGTACCAAAGAAAATGATAAAGCCTGTCAAAGCGAAAATCCCATGAAAACCTAAAATCATGCCTCCCATTGCAGCAATTCCTTTACCACCCTTAAACTTCAGGTAAAATGGGTAATTGTGCCCCAGAATAACACCAAGACCTGCATAAAGCTTTAACAGATACAACATATCCGGATACTTCTTGGCAAACAGGAAATGCACCAGAAGCACTGCCGCAAAGGATTTTAAGATATCGCACAAAAAGACAATCAGTCCGGCCTTTCTTCCCAATACTCTGAGGGTATTGGTGGTTCCAGCATTACCGCTGCCATGCTCACGGATATCAATTCCGTTTGCTCTTCCCAAAAAATAAGATGTCTGGATCAGGCCGAATACATAGCCGATCGCTAAACACATGATACGAATTCCAACCATGATTTTATCTCCTTTTTTTCTCTGTATCTCTTTATTTATCCTCATTTCGTTCCCGTATAATAAACTTAAGCGGCGTTCCACGGAAACCAAATGCTTCCCGTACTTTATTTTCAATATACCTTGTATAGGAAAAATGCATCAGTTCCTTATCATTCACAAAGATGACAAAGGTAGGAGGCTTTACACTTACCTGGGTCATATAAAACAGCTTCAGGCGTTTTCCCTTATCGGAAGGAGGCTGCTGCAACGCAACTGCTTCCGTCATAATCTCATTGAGCACACCGGTTGCCACGCGCAGGGAATGATTCTCAATGACCATATCGATGGTTTCATACAGCTTATTTAACCGTTGTCCGGTCGCAGCAGAAACAAAAAGCATCTCCGCGTAGGGCATAAAAGACAATACCTGTTTGATCTTGTTTTTATACTCATTGATCGTCTTATCCGTCTTCTCAATGGCATCCCACTTATTGACAGCAATAATCATGCCTTTACCACGTTCATGGGCAATTCCCGCAATCTTGGCATCCTGCTCCGTCACGCCTTCTACAGCATCTATCACAAGAACCACAACATCTGCACGTTCCACAGCACTTACCGTACGAACGATCATATATTTTTCCAGTTCTTCTTTGATCTTGTTCTTTCTCCGAAGTCCTGCCGTATCAATCAGAACATATTCTTTTCCGTTATATTTTACCTCTGTATCTATGGCATCCCTTGTTGTACCGGCAATATCAGAAACAATGACACGATTCTCACCTGCCAGTTTGTTGATGATGGACGACTTCCCAACATTAGGTTTTCCGACAATTGCAACTTTGGGACGATCATCCTCTTCTTCATCCTCTGCCTCAGTATCAAAATGGGAAACTACCTCATCTAAAAGATCACCGATTCCCAGACGTTCTGATGCAGAAATCGGCCAGGGTTCTCCAATTCCCAGATTGTAAAATTCATAAACATCCGGCATATATTTTTCAAAATTATCTACCTTATTTACCACTAAAATAACAGGTCTTCCGGATTTTCTGAGAATATCCGCCACCTTAAAATCCGCATCTACAAGTCCCTGTCTTACATCTGTCATGAATAGAATAACATCCGCTGTATCAATGGCAATCTGTGCCTGTTCCCTCATCTGGGAGAGAATCACATCCTTACTGTCCGGCTCAATTCCTCCGGTATCAATCAAGGTAAAATTTGTATTCAGCCATGTAACATCTGTATATAACCGGTCTCTCGTAATTCCCGGGGTATCCTTTACAATGGCAATTCTGCTTCCCGCAAGTGCATTAAACAATGTTGATTTACCAACATTGGGTCTGCCAACAACTGCCACAATGGGTTTCCTTTTCTTACTCATATAAATTACTCACCTTTTCTATCAACTCATCTGATCCTGTAAAATACTTTTCAGCATTCAATCCGTCTGTTTTACAGTTTACCTTTCAAATTTCAAACTTCTGTTTCCAGAATGGTCTGAACAAATCCCATACTGCTTGATTTTACAATATCTATGGGAACTTGTAAAGCATTTTGGACATCTGTTACGGTCAGGTCATCCAAAAAGACCTCTTCTCCACTCCGAAGCATATTTTCCGGTAAAAGTAATCTGTCTCCCAATGGCTTATCCTTCAGCTGGGCAATCAGATCCTGCGCTGTGATTAATCCGCTGACCGTGATCATTTCTCCAAAGAAATCATTTCTGATCGGGTATACGGTGATCTCAATCATCGGAAATGCCTTCATAAACTCTTTTGTCAGGGAAAGGATGGTCCTGTATGCCAGCAATCCGGTTGCCATGGAAATTTTCATCGGTGGAAACAGGATACGTCGTTTTGCATACTTTTCTATCGCTTCCCGTGTTTCATTGATCATGAGCCGCAGCATTCCAACACCGTTTTCCAGCTGCAGATAACCGTCATAACGTTCCTCCTCCGGCAATTCACGTTCTGCAAGAATATACCACTCATCACTGGCATGTACAAAATGAAGTTCCCCGTCTGCATATGCCTTTCTCTGATATTCCTCAATCAGGTCAATGACTTCACATGCATCCTCTTTGGTAAATGGCTCCAGTGGATAAAGCCCCTCCCTGTATTTGGACAAACCAACCGGGACAACCGATACACTCTCCAAAACAGGCCGGTAAGAAAAAAGCTTTTCAAGACTGTACCGAAGCTCCTCTCCATCATTGATTCCCTTACACAGCACAATCTGTCCATTCATAATAATATCCGCCTCATAAAGACGGTCTACCTTCTTCAGGGCATCTCCGGCAAACCGGTTATTTAGCATCATGCACCGAAGTTTGGGATTCATCGTCTGAAAGGAAATATTAATTGGTTCCAGCCGGTAATGAATGATCCTTTCTATATCATGATCCTTCAGATTGGTTAATGTGACATAATTTCCCTGGAGAAAAGAGAGTCTTGTATCATCATCTTTAAAATACAGGGTTTCGCGCATACCGGGAGGCATCTGGTCAATAAAGCAGAAAATACATTTATTCTGACAGGAATGATAATCATCCATCAGTCCATTTTCAAAGACAATACCAAGATCCTCCTGTTCTGCCTTATCTATCTCCAAAAGCCACTCTTCACCGTCTGCTTTTTTGATCAGCACCTCCAGATATTCATCCACACAAAGATACTGATAATCAAAAATATCCTCTATCTTCTGTCCGGAAATTTCAAGGAGCTCGTCCCCGGCTTCAATCCCCATTTCTTCCGCAATGCTCCCTGCTTCCACTGACTTGATGATATGATGTCTCTGTTTCATATACGATCATAACTCCTGTTTCCAATACTTCTTCTATGCTTATTTTACTAAAATTTCCTTGACGTGTCACTAGCATAATGTTATAAAATAAGTGTCATTATCATTATCTACCAAGGAAGGTACATTATGCCAAAAATAGAAGAACTTGAACAGGCTATGCCGGTAGCACCCTTGAAGTTAATTGCATTAAGCGGTGCCACATCTTTAGGAGAAAGTATTAATCAGCACCTTGTCTCCTATCGTAAGACAATTAACAATTCTTTCAAAAACGATCCTGCTTTTCAGGGATATGTTTCTGACAATTATCTTTTACGTGCCGAATGTCCACGCTTTGGCAGCGGAGAAGCCAAGGGCGTTTTATACGAATCTGTCCGTGGAACGGATCTTTATATCTTAGTAGATGTTACCAACTATTCGGTAACTTATCCAATCGGACAATTTGAGAATCACATGTCTCCCGATGATCATTATCAGGATTTAAAACGAATCATTGCCGCCTGCAACGGAAAAGCTCACCGTATCAACGTTATTATGCCTTTCCTTTACGAAGGCCGCCAGCATAAAAGATCCGGCAGAGAATCCTTAGACTGTGCATATGCATTAAAAGAACTTTCTGATATGGGTATTTCCAATTTCATTACTTTTGATGCACATGACCCCAGAGTTCAAAATTCAACTCCGCTCTGCGGTTTTGACAATTTTTCTCCCAATTATCAGATTACCAAAATACTGCTTCGTCAGATCCATGATCTGAATATTGATAAAGACAATACGATTGTCATCTCTCCTGACGAAGGTGCTTTGGATCGTGCTGTATATTTTTCTACCGTGCTGGGTGTGAATACCGGTATGTTCTACAAGCGCCGTGATTATTCCGTTGTAGTAAACGGCAAGAATCCGATTGTGGCTCATGAATTTCTTGGTGAAAAAATTGACAGCATGGATGTCATTATCATAGATGATATGATTTCCTCAGGCGAAAGCATGCTGGATACCTCCAGACAGTTAAAAGAAATGAATGCAAGACGCGTCTTTTTATGTGTTACCTTTGGTCTTTTTACCAACGGTATGGAAGCATTTGACAAAGCATATGAAAATGGCTATTTTGATTATGTCGTTACAACCAATCTTACCTATCTGCCACCGGAAGTAACCAAACGCTCCTACGTACTGGTCGCAGATCTCAGCCAGTTTATGGCATCCATTATTGATTTTTCCAATCATGATATTTCATTTGCAAAGGTCCTGACACCGACAGAAAAAATCAATAAGCTTGTCAGTGATTACAATGCAAGGATACTGGACGAAATTTAACAAAACTGAACCATTTGAACCATTTGAACCAATAAAACAAAAAAAACATCTTCCCCAGACCAACATAAATGTAAGTGTCTGGGAAAGATGTTTTTTGTTTAGATACTGGGGCAAAAGCCGGTTCAATAACTTGATATAACAGAATGCAAAAAATAAAATGCTTGAATGACATTTTGCGCTATGGAGATGAGACTCTATAAATCGTGGAAGCCTTTGCTGAACACGATTTATGTTTTTTGAGGCTCATCGCAATGATTAGCGCATAGGAATTCAAGCATTTTATTTTTTGCATTCTGCTAAATTACAAATTGTAAACCGGCTTTTGACCCCAGTATCTTATTTATTACCACATCACATTTATTCTGTTATAAATTTCATGAAGACTTTCTTTCCCTTCTTCACAATAAATTCCTCTGCAAAAGCATCTTTTTCATAAACAGCCTTCACATCTGTTACCTTCTCACCATTTACAGACACACCGCCCTGCTCAACATTCCGTCTTGCATCAGATTTGGTGGTACAGATTCCTGCCTTAACGAGCATAGAAAGCAGATCAATCCTGTTATCTGTAAAATCTGCATCCGTAAGAACCGTCGAAGGCATATTCTCCTTGTTGCCCCCTCCTGCAAATAATGCATGGCTTGCCTCCATTGCCTTATCTGCCTCTTCCTTACCATGTACAAGATTTGTCAGCTCCCATGCAAGAATCTCCTTGGCTTCATTCAGACGGCTTCCTTCCCAGCTTTCCATCTTCTCAATTTCTTCCAACGGCAGGAATGTCAGCATCTTAATACACTTCAGGACATCTGCATCTGCTACATTTCTCCAGTACTGGAAAAACTCAAACGGGCTTGTCTTTTCTGCATCCAGCCATACAGCTCCCTTCTCTGTTTTTCCCATCTTCTTTCCTTCAGAATTCAAAAGCAGCGTGATTGTCATGGCATATGCATCCTTACCGAGCTTTCTGCGGATCAGTTCCGTTCCACCAAGCATATTACTCCACTGATCATCGCCGCCAAACTGCATATTACAGCCGTAATCCTCATAGAGACGCAAAAAGTCATAGCTCTGCATAATCATATAATTAAATTCCAAGAAGGTCAGCCCCTTCTCCATACGCTGCTTATAGCATTCTGCCCGCAGCATATTATTTACAGAAAAATGTGCTCCGATGTCTCTGATCATCTCTATATAATTCAGATCCAGAAGCCAGTCTGCATTATTGACCATCAGCGCCTTGCCTTCTGAAAAATCTATAAATCTGCTCATCTGTTTTTTAAAGCAGTCACAGTTATGCTGGATCGTTTCCTTGGTCATCATCTTACGCATATCTGTTTTGCCGGAAGGATCTCCGATCATTCCCGTTCCGCCACCAATCAATGCAATCGGCTTATTTCCCGCCATCTGCAGACGTTTCATCAGGCAGAGTGCCATAAAATGTCCCACATGAAGGCTGTCTGCTGTCGGATCAAACCCTATATAGAAGGTTGCCTTTCCGTTATTGACCAGCTCCCTGATTTCTTCTTCATCTGTCAACTGCGCCAGCAGTCCACGTGCTTTTAATTCTTCAAAAATTTCCATTTTTATAACCATACCTTTCCAGTACCTTGTGCAGGCACTATTTGCTTTCACTCAGAAACAAATAGCCGTACTTTCCGATTATACCCTATTGTTTCACGCTTTTCAATACCATCCATTTACTATTTCACAGAATAATCGATAAAACAGATATTCAGATGTGCATCCCCTGCAATCCCCTCGATCGATCCATGCGTGGTATACTGCCACATAGTAAACTGATATGGATAATCCGGAATATCCGTCTCCTGGGACAGCCATACATCATAGCCAATCATGGACCCAAGGCTGAGGTTCTGAATCAGCCACTCTTTATCCCCATAGATCATAGGAAAATAGTGATTCTCCCTAATCATATCCATAAAAGCCAATGCAATGTTGGTTCGCTGCATTTTATCCAGGGAATCGATTCTTGCCACTTCATTTTTTACAGTATCCATATAAAAGACAACCGGATACTGTATCTCATATTCAGCAAGTGTATCTATCACAAATTGTGCTTCCTCCTCCGCTTCCTCCGTAGAAATTGCCTGTGAGAAGAAATACACTCCGATATCCAGTCCCGCCTCTGCAGCACGCTTCATGTTATCGGCGAAATATTCATCCAGCGTAATCTCTCCGGAACTGTATCCCCGCTGTCCAAGCTTGATCATAACAAAATCAATTCCTGCATGTTTCAGTTCCAGAAAATCCACATAATCCTGTGTCTTTGAAATATCCACTCCCACATAAGAAACCCTGGTATTATTCTCATAATATTTCATCAATGGTCTCTGATAAACAAGTCCCGAATAATCATAATCATTTCTTGCCAGATACTGATTGATAGCCACCCATTCCTCTTCGCCGTTATCATGAATAATCAGGGTATGTTTTCCATCGGTTGCGGGATCATCTGCATTGTTTTCTTCGGTCTGCTGACTATCCTCTGTCGAATCTGCCGAAACTCCTCCGGATACCTCTTCCGAATCCGAAGTATCCCCCCAGATATCCAGATCTTCTGCTGTCAATGTACTGCCACTCAGCAGATCATCCACACTGCTTTCTACCTGCATATTCTGTGCATGTTCTTCCTCTGCCGTAGACAATGTATCCTGATACTGGACCGCCGCCTGATTGCCGGATACCGGTGTTTCTGCATTTTTTTTTGGATTTAACATAAAAACGATCAGCAGAATCCCCAGAATAAATAAGCTGCCGATTATGATTGCCTGTCTTATAATTGCAGCATTTTTCTGATGGGCAATCTCCTCCTCATAATAATCATCATATTCGTATTCTTCATCAAAATCGTCATCCAGCCTCATGAACTGTTTCTCCATCTTTATAAATATGGTATAATAATATAACTAAACTTTTTCATTTGTTAGTTTTGCCATGCATCTTTAAAGGAGAATCCCATGCACCATACAAGCCACTGCTTTAAGAATAAAATCACATCCGCAACAGTCCTGTTATGCCTGACAGTCCTTCTGTTTTCCTCCTGCCGGAAGGTTCCTTCCCCTACCACTGCGGAAGGCTTTTTCTTTGATACCTTTGTTTCCATCACCATCTATGACCCCTGTGACAGTTCTGTTACGGATGGCTGTCTTGCACTTTGCAGCTATTATGATAATCTGCTGTCAAAAACCATACCGGACAGTGATATCTACCGGATCAACCATGCAGACGGTACTCCGGTATCGGTATCCTCTGATACCATTCTGCTTCTGACAGAAGCTAACAGCTATGCAGAACTTACTGACGGCAGGATTGATCCCACCATAGAAGCAGTCAATTCTCTCTGGGACTTCCATCAGGTTTCTGAAAACAGTCTTCCTGCACCGGAAGATATTGCAGATGCCTTACAGCATGTCAATTACCAAAATATTTCTATTTCAGGGGATACGGTACAGCTGAAGGATCCTGAAGCAGTTATAGATCTTGGCTTTCTTGCCAAAGGCTTCATTGCAGACCGGCTGACAGATTACCTTTTGTCTCATGGCATCCGGAATGCAATCATCAATCTTGGTGGTAATACCGTTGTGCTTGGCAGCAAAGGAAACAATGACTCCTTTCTGGTTGGTGTGGAAACCCCTTTTGAAAACGGTGTTCCGATCGCTGTCTTTGCATTAACCGACTGTTCCCTGGTTACCTCAGGTATCTACCACCGTTATTTCTATGAGGGAGACACCCTATATCATCATATCTTAGATGCCAAAACCGGATATCCGTTAAATAACGGTTTGTACAGCGTCAGCATTCTCGGCAAAAGCTCCCTTACCTGTGATGCCTTAAGCACCACCTGCTTTGTGTTAGGTCCTGATAAGGGTATGGATCTGATCGAGTCCCTGGAAGATTATGAAGCCATGTTTATTCTTGACGATAATTCCATCCGGTACTCCTCCGGTTTTCCAAATCCCCAGCCCTGATCTAGTGCTTTTGAATTGTCTTTTTGGGACACTTCTCCATGCATGTTCCGCAGGCGCTACATTTCTCCTGATCAATCTTAGCCAGGAAATCTGTTACTTCAATTGCTTCACTTGGGCAATTCCTCTTACACAGCCCGCATCCGATACAACCTGCCTGACATTCTTTCATAACAACCGGTCCCTTTTCATTGGAAGAACAGGCTACAACATACTCTGCATCATACGGAATCAATTCTATGATATGTTTCGGGCAGACAGCAATACATTTACCGCAAGCCTTACATTTCTCCTTATCAACAACAGCGACGCCCTCGACAATATGAATGGCATCAAAAGGACATTCCTTAACACAGGAACCATAACCCAGGCATCCGTAATTACAGGATTTTGCCCCACCATTTGGTACAAACTGTAACATCCGGCAATCCTGCACACCATGATATTCATAATCAACAGAGGCCTTCTCACAGTCTCCCGCACACTTTACATATGCTGTCATGCGCATACTATCCTGTGCCTCGACGCCCATAATTCCGGCAATTTCCTTTGCTACCTTGTCCCCGCCGACCGGACAGGCATTGACTGCAGCCTCTCCCTTTACAATCGCAGCTGCAAGTGCTGAACAGCCTGCATAGCCGCAGCCGCCACAGTTGTTACCGGGAAGTGCCTGTATTACCATATCCTCTTTCGGGTCCGATTCAACTTTTAATTTTTCTCCAGCAATGCCCAGGAACAGACCAATCAAAATACTGATCAGACTGATTACAATCACCGCTGTAATAATCGCTCCAATATCCATACGTTCTTACTCCTCCTTTACAGCAGTCCGGAAAATCCGCAAAATGCAATTGCCATCAGTCCGGCAGTTACAAGCACAAGCGGCATTCCCTGAAACGGCTTCGGAATATTATTGTACTGCATCTTTTCACGGATTCCTGCCAGAATGCAGATCGCAATTGCAAACCCTGCCGCCGTGGCAAATCCATTTACAACACCATAGAGTATGCTGTATTCCTTCTGTACATTGGTCAGTGCAGTACCGAGCACCGCACAGTTGGTAGTAATTAACGGAAGATATACTCCCAGCGATTTATACAAAGAAGGAATCTTTTTCTTTAAAAACATTTCCACAAACTGTACCAGTGCCGCAATGACCAGAATAAATACGATGGTCTTCAGATATTCAATATGGAATCTTTGCAGTATAAACTGATAAATTGCACCGGAAACCAATGAAGCAAGTGTAATTACAAAGACAACAGCAATTCCCATGCCACTGGCAGTTTTTAACTGTTTGGATACTCCAAGGAACGGACAAAGTCCGTAAAACTGACTCAATACAACATTGCTGACCAGTGCCGATCCAATTGCTATGATCAATAATTCTCTGATGGATTCGCTCATTCCTGCACCTCCTTATCAGCCTTACGATTTTTCCTATTTTCTTTCACACTTCCCTTGACTCCTACCGCACAGTCTTCACCATCCGGGTCATAAAATTTATGTTCACAGGAGGAAGCCTCTCCACAATGCAGACAGTCATGGCTGCATCCGCTTTGTATTTTGGTTTTCTCACCCTTCTTCTCTTTCCTGTCTCTGACCACGTTCTGGATTGCAGTCAATGCAGCAAGTACGAAAAATGCTCCGGGTGCCATGACAAAAATAGCAATGGGTCTCTGGTTTTCCAGCCATGTAATGACACCCTCTCCTGCACCGATCATGGCTGCCAGTTCTGCAAAAGATACCCCGAAAGCTTTGTGGGCACCAAGCATTTCCCTGACAAGTCCGATGCAGGTCAGCGCTGCCGTAAATCCCAGTCCCATACCCAGTCCGTCAAACATGGATAAAAACCAGTTATTCTTAGAGGCAAATGCTTCTGCACGTCCCAGGATAATACAGTTAACAACAATCAACGGAATGAACATCCCCAATGCATCATTCAATGACGGAATATATGCTTCCAGAAACTGACCGATGATTGTCACAAAGGATGCTATAATTACAATAAATGCCGGAATTCTGACCTTGTCAGGAATCACCTTTCGAAGCAGGGAAATGATGATATTACTCATTGTCAGTACCACTGTTGTGGTCATGCCCATACCGAATCCGTTGATTGCAGATGTTGTCACTGCCAGTGTCGGACACATACCAAGCATCAAAACAAATGTAGGATTTTCTTTAATCAGACCGTTAAAAAATACTTTTCCGGCAGTCAGTTCCTTCCCCTTACTCATTTCCTGCACCTCCTTCGGTCAAATACTGATGGAAATAATCAAGACCGGCATTTACGCCGTTCACCACGGCATTGGTTGTAATCGTTGCAGAACTGATCGCATCAACCTCACTGTCTAATGAAGAACCGGTTTTTGTATAAGTAAATGCCGTCACATTTTTTCCTGCGAACTGCGGTGCAAGCACATTCTGGGCTTCCCGTCCAAGACCAACCGTCTCATTGGTGGAAAGTATGGAAACACCATTGAGGGTTCCATCCATCCGGATTCCCATTACAAACTGGATTTCTCCGCCATATCCTTCCTTATTGGTCACAGTAAGCACATATCCCTGTGTTACCCCGGAAGCATCTGTTGCAATATTGATCTCATCAATCGTACTCTTTGGATGGGCTTCTGCAAAGGAAGCATATTCCGGTGCTGCCATATCCGGAAGTGTGGCCGGTGTGAACTGTGCATCTGCAAATACAGACTGGTAAGCCTCTGTCTTTTGCTGCTGTTGCCGCTCTGCAATCGGTCCCTTTGTCATCTCATTGACAACCGCCAGCAGAACCCCTGCAACTGCCGTAATTGCAAACAGAATCAGTGCATTCTTTATAATCTGCTTCATGCCTTTTCCCTCCTTTTGCCAAAATATGCCGGAACGGATATTTTCTCAATCAGCGGAACCAGCAGATTACCGATAATAATCGCATAAGATACGCCTTCTGCAGACGGTCCGAACAAGCGGAAAATTCCGGTCAGGACGCCAAGCAGTATTCCATAAATGACCTGCCCTTTTTTGGTAATCGGCCGCGTCACATAATCAGTTGCCATAAAGAATGCACCCAGCATCAGACCGCCGCCTGCAAGCTGTGCGGAAAGATACTGCCAGTCCAGTCCCCTTCCTGCAAACAACAGAATAAAAACTGCAAATGAAAGCAGATAGGTTCCTGTTACATAAAGATCAATCACACCTGCTGCAATCAGAATACAGCCACCAATCACAATTGCAATCATAGAGGTTTCGCCAATGGTTCCCTGAATATTTCCAAGAATCATATCCCTGACTACCACAGGATCACCATTCTTAAGACATGCAAGCGGTGTAGCCCCGCTGATCACATCGGTTCCTCCCGGTACCGTATAGGAAAAGTCAATCATAATCTGCGAAAATGAGATTAACAGAAAACATCTGGCACCCAGCGCAGGATTCATAAAATTCTGCCCCAGTCCGCCAAATAACATCTTTACAACAACAATTGCAAATACTCCACCAAGTACTGCAATCCACCATGGGGCACTGACCGGAAGATTCATTGCAAGCAAGAGCCCCGTAACCACTGCCGAAAAGTCCCCGATGGTATTTTTTCTTTTCGTAATCAGACAAAACAGCCACTCTGAAACCACACAGGTCAGAACTGTTACCAGAATTAAGAATAGTGCTTTCAAACCAAAATGCCATACTCCATATCCTGCAGCAGGAAGTAAAGCAATCACTACTGTCAGCATAATACGCGCTGTACTATCCTTGTCTCTGACATGAGGTGTGGATGATACCTTCAACATTTTATCCATTTTTCTAAACCATGCCTTTCCTCTCTATTTAGCCCTTCCTGCGGTTCGCCAGCACTGTCTTACGCATAGACTTGATTGACTGTGCAAGCTGCCGTTTTGCAGGGCAGATATAACTACAGGAGCCGCATTCCACACACTCCATGCCATTCAGTTCCAGAAATGCTTCTGTATTAAAATGATCCGCATGTGCTGCCAGACGGCTGGGAATCAGTCTGGAAGGACAGACCTCCACGCACCTTCCACAGTTGATACAGGGCCCAACCTCCCATTTGGATACCTCATCCACTGTCATGCATAAAAGTGCAGAAGATGTTTTTGTTACCGGAACAAGCGTATCAAAAATGGCAAACCCCATCATTGGCCCGCCGGAAACGATTTTTTCCGGTTCTTTTACAAAACCACCGGCAGCCTCGATCAGTTCCGAATACAGGGTTCCCGTCTTCACCTTAAAATTCTGCGGTTCCTTAATGGCATCACCGGTAACCGTAACAATTCTGTGCATCAGTGGCATTCCCTCATCAATGGCATTTCTGATGGCAATGACCGTATCCACATTATTCACGATACATCCCTGATCTGCCGGAAGCATTTTGGAATTTAAGGTTCTTCCGGTAACTGCATAGATCAGCTGACGTTCTGATCCCTGGGGATATTTCGTTTTTAAGGACCGTACAATAATATTTTCCGTTTCGGATACCTGTTTTCTAAGTACCTCAATACAATCCGGTTTATTATCTTCCACAGCCAGAACACCCTGTGCTCCCGGGAACAGACTTAACATAATCTGCAGTCCCCGCACCAGCTTGTCCGGCTCTTCCAACATTTTCCGATAATCTGATGTCAGATACGGTTCACACTCCGCACAGTTGACAATCACATAATCAATCTTATCCGGTTCCTTCGGAGACAGTTTTACCTGGGTAGGAAAACCTGCACCACCCATTCCAACGATACCGGCTTCTCCTATGATACGGATAATATCCTCCCGTTTCATCTCCTGAAACGGTATTGTATGAATCGGAGGTGCCTGTTCATACTGCATGTCATTTTCAATTACAATACAGTTAATGCTGTCACCTGTTACCGTCCGGCGCGGTTCAATACATTTTACCGTACCGGACACAGAGGAATAGACCGGAGAGGATACAAATCCGCCTGCCTCTGCAATCTTTTCACCTGCTAAAACCCTTTGCCCTTTTTCTACAATCGGTCTTGCCGGTGCTCCAATATGTTGTGATACAGGATATACCATATCCCCTTTGGGAAGATACTCCTGAATCGGCTTATCTTTGGAGAGTGCCTTACCATCATACGGATGCACACCTCCACGGAATGTCAGTTTTGCCATAACCCACCTCTTACTTTCCAGAGTAATAAAATCCTTACTTTCAATAATACTATTTTTTTCTCAAAAATACTACATCTATTTCTATAATTATGCTATTATTAGATTGAAAATAAATGGAAAAAGGCAGGACTGCTATGAAAACAATCATTACCGACCTTCATGATATTGAACCGGATTATCCGATCGGAAATTTATCCAAAGAAGAAGAAATCACCCCGTCCGATGTACTCTTTCTTGACATCGAGACCACCGGACTTACTGCAAAGAATTCCAATCTTTTTCTGATTGGCTGTATCTATTACAAAGACAATGAATGGCATACCATACAATGGCTTGCCGAAAACTACGAAGAGGAGCTTCAGGTTCTGACCTCTTTTTTCGAATTTTTAAAGGATTACCGTTTTCTGATCCATTACAATGGAAATCAGTTCGATATTCCCTATCTTCAGCAGAAATGTGAGCAATTTGGGCTTTCCTATAATTTTTCACATTGCAGCGGCATTGATATTTATCGAAGAATTGCTCCATACCGTGACATTCTCGCCCTGCCTGACCTGAAGCAGAAGACCATTGAAGATTTTCTTGGTCTGTCCAGAGAGGATACCTGTTCCGGCCGGGATATGATCAGTAAATATCATGACTATGTCTGCTCCGGCAATGAGACCCTGTTTAATGAGCTTTTATTACATAATGAAGATGATCTGAAGGGAATGTTAAAAATCATTTCTATTCTGGCCTATTCCGATCTCTTCAACCAATCCATCCGTGTCATGAAAGCACAGGCCAGCTATTATGACAATGCAGAGAAAAAACGCTGTCAGGAGATTATCATGAAGCTGCGTTTCCAGTCTCCTGTTCCGGTTCCTTTTTCTTTCCGTTCTTTAGGATGTTATTTTAGTGCCGAAGGGATTAATGGCACACTGAAGGTTCCCATTTATGAGGAGGAAATGAAATTCTTTTATTCCAACTACAAGGAATATTATTATCTTCCTGCTGAAGACATGGCAATGCATAAATCCGTTGCATCCTTTGTTGATAAAGAACACCGGGTACAGGCGACAGCTGCCAACTGCTATACGCGTAAGAAATCTATGTATCTGCCGGAATGGGATGTCATCTTCACTCCGTTTTTCAAACGCGAGTACCGTTCCAGGGAATATTTCTTTGAACTGACAGATGAATTTAAAAAAAGCCGGTCCGGCTTTTCCATGTATGCAGAACATGTACTGCAGAATATGTTTGAACAATGGGGACGCTGATGCGCCCCCATTTTCTATCCCAAAGGGATTTCATTCTTTGATTCTTTATCTTCCATTCCTTTTCTTATTTGTTTCCCGCACTTTCTTCTGGCTTTGCGGTCTTTCTGACACTTGATCTTTTTCTGCCTGTACTTCGCATATCTTTTGATCAGCTGCCTGTTCTTCGCAATCTTTTTGTTTCGTATCAGATTCATCCGGATTTTTTTTGCTTATCGGAGGCGATACAGTCTTTGCAGCATTCTCCCTCAAAAGAGTATATACCGCTGACCAGATCGGAATAAAAGCAAGCATACCAACTACGCCAAACATACTCCCTCCGACCGTCACTGCAACCAGCACCCAGATCGACGGCAGCCCAACGGAATTACCAACTACTTTGGGATAAATCAGATTCCCCTCGATCTGTTGTATAATCAGGAAAATAATCACAAACCAGACTGCCTGCAACGGATTTTCCATCAGGATCAGGAATGCGCCCACAAAGCATCCCACAAATGCACCAACAATCGGCACAAGCGCCATCACACCAATCAGTAGACTGATAATCAGTGCATACGGAAAACGGCCGATGCTCAGCACTACAAAAAACATACATCCTAAAATGACAGCCTCGGTAAACTGTCCAATAATAAATCTGCTGAAGCATCCCGACAGAAGCCTCAATATTTTAAGTACTTTTTCTGTCTTATCACGTTTTATAACCAGTAAAAACAGTTTATTAAACTGTCTTGCCAGTGTTTCCTTGGATGATAGAATATAAATGGAGAATACCACTGCAATCAAAGTATTCACAATACCGCCAATGATATTACCGGCAATACTTACTGTGCTCACCAATACAGAGGAACCGACACCATTACTTAGAAAATCAACTGCCTTTTGAAAAATTCCGTCCCAGTCAATCTTGTTTTCCTGCAGTTGTGTAATCTTTTCCTGCAAAAACGGATACTGCTGTGCCCAAAGTTGTATCTGACTCCACATCTGATCCAGAAAAGCCGGAATTCTCTGTGCCAGGTTTTGTTCCTGAACTGCATTGGTAATCTGCGGAATAATAGCAAACAGAATTAAGCCAATCACACTGATAAACAGAAAAAAAGTTATCAGAATACTACAGGGTCTTGACAGTCTGTTCCACTTCCCTTTTGTATTTCCAAACAACTTTTTTTCAATTCCCGACATAGGGATATTCAGTACAAAAGCAATTGCCCCTCCCAGAAGGAAAGGCTGCATGACATTCAAAAAACCTACAGTCCAGGCTGTCAGTGTCTTGAAATAAATCACGGCAAGTGTTACCACTGCCGTGAATATAATTAAGCTTTGTAATGATTTCTTTGTTTCATTATTCATAAGCATTATGCAATCTTGCTCTTAGCAAGTTCTGCCAGAGATGCAAATCCCTCTGCATCATTAACTGCCATCTCAGCAAGCATCTTACGATTGATATCAACCTCTGCAAGCTTAAGTCCATACATAAATTTGCTGTAAGAAAGTCCATTCATTCTTGCTG
Source organism: Lachnospiraceae bacterium (assembly GCA_051879415.1). Taxonomy (GTDB): domain Bacteria; phylum Bacillota; class Clostridia; order Lachnospirales; family Lachnospiraceae; genus NK4A136. The sequence continues at coordinate 11,221 of JBJELZ010000209.1, read as the reverse complement.
CTGCATTGATACGTGCAATCCAAAGCTGTCTGAACTGACGCTTTCTTTCTTTTCTGCCGGCATAAGAGGATGTAAGTGCTCTCATTACTGACTGCTTAGCTACACGATACTGTTTGGATCTTGCTCCCCTGTATCCTTTTGCAAGCTTTAATACTCTATTATGTTTCTTCTTTGCGTTAACGCCGCCTTTAATTCTTGCCATCTTTCTTTCCCTCCTTGCCGATTATACGTACGGTAAAATCTTCTTCATATTCTGAACATTTGTTGCATCAACAACAACATCCTGTCTCAAAGCTCTCTTTCTCTTTGTAGACTTCTTTGTCAGGATATGTCTCTTATAAGCTTTATTTCTAACCAGCTTACCGGTTCCTGTTTTCTTAAAACGTTTCGCTGCAGATCTGTTTGTCTTCATTTTAGGCATTATCTTGTTCCTCCTGATTCTTTAATCTCTATTTTAACTGATTTAATGCTTTTCAGCTAAAAACATTGTCATGCTTCTACCTTCCACCTTAGCGGGTTTCTCAACAACAGCAACCTCAGAAAGTGCTTCTGCAAAATCATCCAGAATATGCTTGCTGCTTGCCATATGTGCCATCTCCCGGCCCCTGAACCGAAGTGTAATCTTTACTTTGTCGCCTTTTGAAAGGAATTTCTTAGCGGCATTGATCTTCGTATTCAGATCATTTGTATCAATATTCGGAGATAACCTGATCTCCTTAATCTCAACGGTCTTCTGCTTCTTTCTGGCTTCCTTTTCCTTACGCATCAAATCGTAACGGTATTTGCCGTAATCAACCACCTTGCATACAGGCGGTTTTGCTGTCGGTGCAATTAACACCAGATCAACCTCTGCCTGATCAGCCAGTGCCTGTGCTTCCTGAATAGACATTACACCAAGCTGTTCACCGTCTTCTCCGATTACTCGTACTTCTTTCTCTCTGATTTGTCCGTTAATAAGTAAATCGCTAATAATATCACACCCCGCTCACATAATAAAATAGTGGATAGCATAACTATCCACTACATAAGCTCAAAAATCATCAATGCATCCTATACAATACCAGAATCTGTCTGATTCTTCCTGTACATATCATCAATAACAGATGAAACTGTAAACGCCTGAAACGTAATTGTCGCAGGGTGAGAGTGGATACTCTGCTTCAGCTCTATTAGACTACCATAATACCGATTCCAAGTCAAGTACTTTTTTTATTTATTTTCTCATTAATTTTCTTTCCTACAAATATTTCCAGCTCTACTTTTTATCCGGCTGAACAGGCACACTGCCATACAGAGGATTCATATTCTGCTGTACCGGTTTTACCTGGCTGGCCAGTTCCCGCTGCTTTCGCTCCTCTTCAGACCGTTTTAAAAACTCAGCACTCAGCCCGTCTGTTGCCTGTGTTCCATATAACGGATTGGCACTGGGCTTCGTTGCCTGCGTTCCATATATTGGATTGGCATTGGCCGGTGTTGTCTGTGTCCCATGAGACGGCTGTACCACATCAGCCTGACCATATCCGTTCTGTCCATAGGTATTGGTACCATAAGTTGTACTCCCATAAGCCACCGGTGCCATCGAACTATCCTCCGGCTGATAGTAAGCTTCTTCGGAGACAGAAGTTGTCCTCGGGCGCTGATACATTAATTCCTGCTTCTTTTTTTCCTGTTTCTTTTTTATCACCACAATCAGCACTGCAATGATTCCTAATACAATTCCGCCTGCAATCACGAGATAATTCATAATAAAGTTCATGGGTATTCTCTCCTTTTTATATATTAAAATACTTCTGCCTGTTTACGACGTTCCAGTTTATTCCGGTACATCTTTTCATCCGCTTCTTTTAACATTGCCTGATAATCCGCCGGTCCTTTTCCCATACAATAGCCCAAAGAAAACCTAAGCTTCACACTGACATTTTTATCTAACAAAACAGAACAGTTATTCTGCAAATCTTTCAGTTCCTCAATAGCTGTTTCCAAGTCCTCTTTTCTCTGATATCCATATAGGAGCAGTACAAACTCATCACCGCCCTGTCTTGATGCCAGGCTTCCTTCCGTTCCAAAACTTCTGATCAGTTCTGCAATCTTCTTCAGATAAGCATCGCCGCTTTCATGACCATAGGTGTCATTTACTTTTTTCAGGCCATCTGCATCAATCATGACATACGCATAATAGTCAATGCTTTCATAATCCTCCAGGATCTTTGCCTGCCTGATATCAAACCCACGGCGGTTCAATAGTCCTGTCAATGGATCGATGTCACGTTCCGTTTCCAGCTCTTTACGCTTTTTAACTTCCTGAGTAATATCCATGACAACACCAAAGACATCATCATTGTTTCGAATTTCTTCCAAAGTAATGTATTTTTCGCCAATTTGATATACATTGGATTCCTCTGCAACAGAACTGCATTTTACTTCTTCAAGAAATTCTACGAAACATTTATGATTAGATGACAGTTCCTCCATCTTCTCCTCTGTCAGGCAGAAAATTTGAGGAATATACTCTGTAAAATGTACTCTGCCGACAGTAGTACTGTTGTTATAATCATAAATTCCTATTGGCAAATTGGTTTTGCTAAGTACATAAGCCATCTTAACATTATTATTCAAGATACTTCTGAGCATTGTATTCAGATAATCACTCAATGCCGAAAAGTCTTCACTGCTTCTGGCCTCTATGGTTGCGTCATACTTTCCATTGATAATCATCTGAAGTTTATCATTGATCTCATGAATTTCGCTTACCACATATTTATTCAGATGCCTTGTCACCGCATAGATCATAATAAATCCCATAAGCAAAAGACAACCTGCCAGACCAAATAAAACAGAGGGGATACGCCGATACAGATAATCTGCCGGGATAATGCGTCCAAGATAGTTTTCCCCAACTTTCTCAAAAACACAGAAACAGATTCTATCATTGAAGATCGCATGAAATCCGTCTCTATCATCGATTATTCTGTCAAAATCCAATCCGAGCTCCTCAATATTATGTCCAATACTCTCCGGATTGGTGGACCCCAGAATCACTCCATTCTCAGGATTAATGTCATAATAATCAATGTCCGCATTCACTTTAAATGTTGAAAATACATAGGAGATTTCATTCTTCTCGGTAACCTTTCTAACATTTACAGGTTCCATACCAATCTGCACAATGTATTCTCCATTTTCGCTCCACACAGCTGAATATTGCATCATTTTTCCTTCCGCCGTATTGGGCATGATATCCTGAACAAGACACAACGTCTTGTCTTCCAACATCGGTTCAAAAAACTGAATCTGTTCCCCGGCATACATGGTATACCCATAATATTCCGGACGGGTTCCTGTAAAAATACATCCCTTCTCATCAAATATATGTATTTCATCAATCTCCAGTAAAACGGCAAGTTCTTGCAATCTCTCCATATCATTCAAAATTTCCGGATCACTTTCAATCATTCTGGCAATCACTTTCGCATTATACAAACAGGTCTGCCTATATTCTGCCTCAACCTCTTCCAGTTCCTGTTCATTTTCAGCCAGCTTGTTGCTAATCAAATGAAATACTTTGATGGAATCCTGATAGGTACGTTTCTGTTCGCTGTTAAATTGAATTACCACAACAATAAAAAATATTACAGCAACAACAGTCGCTGTCGTATAATATAAATATCGGCTGATAATCTTTTGAAGTGTTTTCATTGGTATCCTACCTCAGCTTCATTTCGTCTGATCAAAGCATAATCCCCTGAATTGTCATCAAAAATCATAAATTCGTAATATAGCACTTACCTGTATATAGTGATTATATTACAAATTATGTTCTATGGGAAGCAAAAAAGAGTCCCGCAAATACGAGACTCTCATTTTTATACGGATAAAACTATCGCTCAGTAAAGGTGGAACATTCTGTTCCTGAAGAACTTGCTGCACCGGCACCGGTAATATCCACATGTTCCGCTACGCATTTGTAATTGGAATTATAAACACATTTTACAGCTTCACAGTCAATACTGATGGTTCTGCTGGGATGATCCATGGAGCTTTTATAGGTATTTTCATTCTTTTCCCTGAATGATTCACAGCAGGTATCACAGGAAGTATCTGCACAACATCCACCTACCATGATATCACCTTTACAACAATACTTATCACTGTTATACGCACAATTCACTGCACCGCATTTTAAATCAGCCATTTTGCACCTCCAAAATTATATTTCAGAGATAGTATAGGCTGTTTTTTTAGGTTCTATACAAAACCAATGCGTATTCTATGATTCGCTTTGTTCCTCAACCATTTCTTTACGAATTTCCTTGGTACGAATTTCTTCGCAAATTGCACCAATAAATTCACTCAATGGCTTTGCACCTTCATCTCCCAGGAAACGGCTACGAACAGATACCGTCTTTTCTTCCTCTTCCTTCTGTCCTACCACCAGCATATAAGGCACTTTATTCAATCTGGTTTCACGAATCTTGTAGCCGATTTTCTCAGAGCGGTTATCCACAGTTGCCAGAATACCGTTCTTTCTCAATTCCTTATATACCTCATCTGCGTAATCTGCATATTTCTCGGAAATCGGAAGAACACGAACCTGCTCCGGGCAAAGCCATGTAGGGAACTTACCCATGAATTTCTCCGTCAGCCATGCCAGAGTTCTTTCATAGCAGCCCATACTGGTTCTGTGAATAATATAAGGTCTTACCTTATCCCCCTTCTCATCAATATAATACATATCAAACTGTTCTGCCAGAAGGGCATCCCATTGAACCGTAATCATGGTATCTTCCTTGCCATAAACATTCTTTGCATTGATATCAACCTTAGGTCCGTAGAATGCAGCCTCACCTACATCTTCTGTAAACGGAATTTCCAGTTCTGTAAGAATCTGACGAATGCTTGCCTCCGTCTGCTCCCATACTTCCGGTTCTCCTATATATTTCGCAGGATTATCAGGGTCCCACTTGGATAAATGGTAGGTAACATCCTCTTCCACACCCAGTGTCTTCAGACAATGTCTCGCCAATGCAATACAGCCTTTAAATTCTTCTACCATCTGATCCGGACGGACAATCAAATGTCCCTCGGAAATCGTAAACTGACGTACACGGGTAAGACCATGCATCTCCCCGGAATCTTCATTTCTAAACAAGGTAGAGGTTTCACCATAACGAATCGGAAGATCACGATACGATTTCTGGCTTGCCTTATAAACATAGTACTGGAATGGACAGGTCATGGGACGAAGGGCGAATACCTCTTTATCCTTCTCTTCGTCACCCATCACAAACATTCCCTCTTTATAATGATCCCAGTGACCGGAAATCTTATAAAGATCACTCTTTGCCATGAGCGGCGTCTTGGTACGCACATATCCCCACTCATTATCCTCAAGATCTTCAATCCATCTCTGCATGGTCTGAATCATCTTTGCACCTTTGGGCATCAGCAGGGGAAGTCCCTGGCCAATCACATCAACCGTTGTAAACAGTTCCATTTCACGGCCAATCTTGTTATGATCACGTTTTTTGATATCCTCAAGATAATCCAGATAATCTTTCAGTTCCTCTTTCTTTCCAAATGCCGTCGCATAAATTCTCTGTAAGACAGCCTTATTGGAATCCCCTCTCCAATATGCACTGGAGGAAGAAATCAGCTTAAATGCCTTAATATTCTTTGTTGTCATAAGATGAGGTCCTGCACAAAGATCCACAAAATCACCCTGCCGGTAGAAGGACAGTTCCGCATCCTCCGGAAGATCCTCAATCAGTTCTACCTTATAAGGCTCCTGACGTTCCTGCATGAACTTAATGGCTTCTTCCCTGCTTAAGGTAAATCTTTCAATCTTTGCGCCTTCCTTAATGACCTTTTTCATTTCTGCTTCGATTTTATCCAGATCTTCTCTTGAAAAAGCTGCATGATCAAAGTCATAATAAAAGCCGTTATCAATGGCCGGACCAATGGTTAGCTTGGCATCCGGAAATACACGTTTTACAGCCTCTGCCATAACGTGTGCTGCTGTATGGCGGTAAACCTTTAACCCTTCCTTGTCATTGGTTGTCAGAATATTTAAGTTTACATCCCTGTCAATCACTGTTCTTAAATCAACAACTTTTCCGTCAACCTCACCGGCACAGGCTGCCCTGGCCAGTCCCTCACTGATATCCAGTGCAATATCATATACACTCATTGCCTGACTGTATTCTTTACTGCTTCCGTCTTTTAGTGTAATTTTCATCCTGTTATCCTCCCACTTTTCATTACTTATTTATCTTTTCTTACATTACATTCTTTCTTATTCTGCCTGCATTCCTTTTTCTCCTGATCACATTTCTTGCTGTCATGTTTGCCGGAAGCTGCAGTATTATTTCCACTGTTATTGCCATTATTGCTTCCAATCATAACACGCTTTTTGGGAGAAAGGAAAATACCTAATACCATCCCTGTTAAAAATGCCACCATCAGGGTAAGGCAGGCTTCCTTTTTCGTAATCGTCTTTTTTTCACTCATCAGTGTTTCCAATTCATCCAGAGTAACTTCAATTTTTTCTCTCATCCTGCTTCTCCTTTTTATTTAATACTATTAATCCTATCCAGACTCCCGTAAAAAATACAAAATCCCTTACATCAGAATACTCCGATGTAAGGGACGAAATTCATTTCCGCGGTTCCACCCTTTTTGTCTGCAGTGCAGACCACTTTCTATGATGATAACGGTATCACCGGATGCCGATTAAGGCTCACTCGGGGATGGTCTTCACAAAAACTCTGTTTACCGGGCTTCCAGCCTATGGCACCGGCTCTCTGTGAACAGATCTTTTCTGCTACTGTTCCCTTCAACGTTTTATTATCTTTAATTATAGTATCCCTTTTTATGAATTTTGTAAACCATTTTTCAAAATTTTAAAAGAGCTTTTTTCCTGAACCTTCGATACTTAATCCAGATTTTTCAAAATTTCCATCAGCTCCATATCGGATGCCGTCAGTTTCAGATTGGTTTCCAGACGTTTTCCTTCCGGCGTAATCACTGCAAGTTCTACTATCGTGTCCTCCTTAATACCGCTTTGCTGTACAGCTTTGACAAACAGGGGAAATTTAGGATGATTCTCTGAAAACTTGTCCCATGCTCCCTTAATTTTAAATAATACGGCAGGATTCAACATAAAATTAACCTCTTTTCTGCATTTTTCTATCGACAAAACAGTATTATATTCTCTCTCCTTTTTTTTGTCAATTTATGCGTGTATTATATGTCTACCAGAATAATATCCGGACCAATCTGCTTAATTTCCGCATACTTTACCACACATCCATTATCACAGGTAAAGCAGTTAAGAAAACTAAATCTCCCCTGTACAGTAATTGACTTGATACAACCTGTGCAGTGATCAAATTCCAGATCCGTAACATGCCCCAGCTTCCTGCAGTTATTGACATTGATCACTTCCTTGCATCGCAATTCCGAAAAAAGCATACTCCCACCTCCTATTTTATCATATGCTGTCAGAGAATTTTGGAAACTTTAGATTGCAAGTATAAAAATCATTAATTCCGTACAAGATAAATATGCAGCTGACAAACTAAAAAGGCAGGAATTCTGATGGCACTTCAAAAAGTAGAAATCTGCGGTGTGAATACCGCAAGACTTCCGTTATTGAAATCAAAAGAGACCGAAGAATTATTTCAAAAAATCAAGCAGGGAGATATGGAAGCAAGAGAGCACTTTATCAAAGGGAACCTGCGGCTTGTACTGAGCGTCATCAAACGTTTTTCTTCTACCAATGAAAATGTAGATGATCTGTTCCAGATCGGCTGTATCGGTCTGATCAAAGCAATTGATAATTTTGACACAACCTTAAATGTCAAATTTTCTACCTATGCTGTTCCCATGATTATCGGCGAAATCCGAAGATTTCTCCGGGACAATTCTTCCATCCGGGTCAGTCGTTCCTTAAAGGATACCGCCTATAAAGCAATCTATGCCAGAGACTATCTGACCAGAAAAAATGCACTGGAACCAACCATTGCTGAAATTGCAACAGAAATCGGTATGTCCAAGGAAGATATCGTCTATGCACTGGATGCAATTCAGAGTCCCTTAAGTCTCTATGAGCCGGTCTATACAGAAGGCGGAGATACCCTATATGTCATGGATCAGATTTCTGATAAAAAAAATAAGGAAAGCCGCTGGATTGAACAACTTTCCTTAACAGAAGCCATGAAGCATCTCAACAAACGGGAGCATGAAATTGTAACACTGCGTTTCTTTGAAGGAAAAACCCAGATGGAAGTTGCCGATATGATCGGTATTTCCCAGGCACAGGTCTCAAGACTGGAAAAAAATGCATTAAAAATCATGCGCGAATATCTTGTATAGGATGCACATGTTGTATAAGATGACATGGATGCCGCCATCACAAAAAGGAGCCATACGGCTCCTTTTCGATCGTCTTTTTACAATTTAAAATCCTTTTAGAAATACTTAGTTCTGTGCACAATCCTTAATGGAGAAGCTCATTCTTCCAAGCTTGTCCTTACCAAGGCAGACAACCTTTACCTCATCTCCAATATTCAGCACATCTTCTACCTTATCAATTCTTTCCTTGGCAATCTTGGAAATGTGAACCATTCCCTCCTTGCCCGGTGCAAACTCTACAAATGCACCAAATTCCTTAATGCTGACAACCTTTCCTTCAAAGACCTGACCCTCTGCAAAATCAGTTACAATTGTCTTAATCATGTTGATTGCTTCGTCCATCTTATCCGGATCAGTGCCACATACGCTGACAGCACCTTCATCTGTAATATCAATCTTTACGCCGGTACGTGCAATAATCTCATTGATTGTCTTACCGCGCTGACCAACAACATCACCGATCTTCTCCGGATCAATCTTGATCTGTACGATCTTCGGTGCATATTTTCCTACTTCATCACGAGGCTCTGCAATTGCCTTAGACATACAGGTCTCCATGATAAACATTCTTGCATCACGGCATCTTGCAATGGCACCTTCTACAATAGGTCTTGTAAGACCATGAATCTTAATATCCATCTGAATTGCTGTGATACCATCCTTTGTTCCTGTTACCTTAAAGTCCATGTCTCCAAAGAAGTCTTCCAGTCCCTGGATATCTGTAAGCAATACAAAATCATCATCTGTCTCGCCTGTTACAAGACCACAGGAGATACCTGCTACCATTTTCTTAATGGGAACACCGGCTGCCATCAAAGACATACAGGAAGCACACGTAGAAGCCATGGAAGTTGATCCATTGGATTCGAATGTTTCAGATACTGTACGGATTGCATACGGGAACTCCTCTTCTGAGGGAAGTACCGGAACCAATGCTCTCTCTGCCAGTGCGCCATGACCAATCTCTCTTCTTCCCGGTCCACGACTTACCTTTGTTTCCCCTACAGAATAGGAAGGGAAATTGTAATGGTGCATATATCTCTTTGCCTTCTCATTCTCATCCAGTCCGTCAATCTTCTGAACCTCAGACAACGGAGCCAGTGTACATACGTTACAGATCTGTGTCTGTCCACGGGTAAACATTGCGGAACCATGTACTCTGGGAATAATATCCACCTCAGCTGCAAGCTTTCTGATCTGTGTCAGTTCACGGCCATCCGGACGCTTATGATCCTTTAAGATCATCTTTCTGACTGTCTTCTTCTGGTACTGATACAATGCTTCTCCTAAGATAGCAAGCCATTCCTCATTATCTGCAAAAGCCTCTTCCATCTTCTCTCTGATATCACGGATATTAGCTTCTCTGATCTGCTTCTCATCTGTAAATACAGCCACTTCCATCTCTTCCGGTGTCACAATCTTCTTCATGGCATCGAACATTTCCTCAGGAATTGCACAGCTTGTATATTCATGCTTGGGTTTTCCAACCTCTGCAACAATCTCATTGATCCACTGAATCAGTGACTGGTTAATATCATGTGCTTTATAAATTGCTTCCAGCATCTTTGCTTCAGGAACCTCATTTGCTCCTGCTTCAATCATGATTACCTTTTCAGCTGTAGATGCTACGGTCAGCTGAAGATCACCGTTTTTCCAGATCTCCTGATTCGGATTAACGATCAGCTCTCCATCCATCAGACCAATCTGTGTCATCGCACAGGGACCGCAGAACGGAATATCGGAAATACAGGTTGCAATAGAAGAACCAAGCATGGCAACCAGCTCCGGACGGCACTCCGGATCAACACTCATGACAAGGTTATTCAAAGTTACATCATTACGATAATCCTTCGGGAACAACGGTCTCATCGGACGGTCAATAACACGGCTTGTCAGGATTGCATTCTCAGAAGCCTTTCCTTCACGCTTATTAAATCCTCCCGGAATTTTACCTACGGCATAAAGCTTTTCTTCATATTCTACTGAAAGCGGGAAAAAATCAATCCCGTCTCTCGGCTTCTCTGAAGCAGTTGCTGTAGATAATACAGTAGTCTCACCATAATGCATAAACGCTGCACCATTGGCCTGTGCAGATACACGACCAATATCAACGCTTAACGTACGTCCACCAACTTCAATACTAAATGTCTTGTACATTGTCTTCTCTCCTTTACTGATTAGCATAAAAAGCGGATAACAGGACATTCGTCCCATATCCGCCTTCTCTGTCATTATTTTCTGATGCCGAGACGCTCGATCAGGCTACGATATCTTTCAATATCAACTCTCTTAAGATAGTCCAAAAGACCACGTCTCTTACCAATCATCTTGTACATACCACGTCTTGAATGATGATCATTGGGATGATCCTTCAAATGAGCTGTAAGCTCCTCAATTCTTGCTGTCAGTACTGCAACCTGTACTTCAGGTGAACCTGTGTCTCCCTCTTTTGTTGCATACTCTGCCATTACTGCCTGTTTCTTTTCTGCTGAAATCATTTTGTTTCCTCCTAAATATTATATTCTGCCGAATCCGAGGTGACGGCTGGAGATGCCTGCCATCTCAGGCTCGGTAATTGTGGCTTCAACCACATACTAAGACAGTGTAACACAATGATTCCAACTTGTAAATACTTATTTCCCAATTATTCTATAATATAAATTTCACGATACTGATTTCAAAAGCACGTTCGAAAAACTTTAAATGGCAGAATACACAAAATAAACAGTTTTCATTCCTATGCGCTAAGCGCTCCGATGAGCCTCAAAAAGCATAAATCGTGTTCAGCAAAGGCTTCCACGATTTATAG
>JBJELZ010000208.1:0-5683 GCA_051879415.1 Lachnospiraceae bacterium | reverse complement strand
TCAGCAAAGGCTTCCACGATTTTTAGAGTCTCATCTCCACAGCGCAAAATGTCATTCAAACAATTTATTTTGTGCATTCTGCCATTTTAAGTTTTTTAAACGGGCTTTTGACCTCAGCATTATGCTTTATCAGGCAGAAGTAGTAGGAGAAGACACCTGTATGGAAGTAATGGTAGATGGATATCGGATTAGTCTAAAGATCACTGGTGAAGGCGATGAGACAGTTGTCATCCTGCAGGGCTGGGGGACAGAGCTTTCGGTTTATGACTCAGTAGCTGCGTGTATCAGTGAGAAATATCGTGTGGTGCAGTTTGATTTTCCCGGCTTTGGAGGAAGCGATGAACCAAGGGAGGCATGGGATGTTGATGCCTATGCAGATTTTTTCTTAAAGCTGATGGAACAGCTGCAGATCAAAAAAGCTACTTTGCTGGGGCATTCCTATGGTGGAAGAGTGATTATTAAGCTTGCTTCACGAGAGCATCTCCCATTTGAGATTGACAGGATTGTTCTGGTGGACAGTGCAGGGATTCTGCCTAAAAAATCTTTCCGGCAGAAAATGAAAGTAAGACGCTACAAACTATTGAAAAAGATAGTGAATCTGAAGCCGGTATATAAGCTCTGCCCGGAATTGATTGATGACTGGAAGAGCAGACAGGGATCGGCAGATTACCGGAATGCATCACCTATGATGCGGCAGTGCATGGTAAAAGCAGTAAATGAAGACCTGACAGAGCTGCTTCCAAAGATCAGGCAGGAAACTCTTTTAGTCTGGGGAGATCAGGATACGGCAACGCCGATTGCAGATGCAAAACTGATGGAAGAAAAGATTCCGGATGCCGGTCTTGCAGTGCTTCAGGGAGCAGGTCATTTCTGCTTTTTAGAAAAACCGGGACAGTTCCGGGGAATTATGAGGTCTTATTTTAACATACCGTAGGGGAGGAGTAAGGTAGTGATACAGCTTGTAGCAGTTATCATGACGGTTTTACTGGCAGTACCGGCATTTTATCTCGTGATGCGTTATAATCTGCACATGTTTCAATTGAATGGCTATAAGAATCATGAGCAGGTATCATGGATCAAAAAGAATAAAAGAAAACAGATTCTGCTTGTTCTGCCCGGTGTGGCAGGCGTTTTCCTGTGCCTGTTTCCCAATACGGTTTTGATGGTGTTTCTTTGTATCTTCTGGCTGATAATCATTAGGTATTATCTGTTTTTGAAACAGAGTCTTACCAAAAAGAAACTGGTTTATACCAAAAGGGTACAAAGACAGGTGATTACAGATCTTTTGCTCAATATCATTGTTTTGATTCTTGTATATCTGTTTTGCGGATATCGTTATCTTCCGGGAACAGCGGGTGTGCTGGTTCCCCTGCAGGCAGAACTTCTTCTTTTGGTGAACCTGATCAACCGCCCGGTAGAGAAGGCGGTTGGACAGTATTTTATCAATGATGCAAAGAAATTATTGCGTCAGTCACCGGATCTGACTGTGATTGGCGTGACCGGAAGTTACGGCAAAACTAGTGTGAAATTTTATCTGCAGGCATTATTACAGGAGCATTTTCAGGTGCTTGTAACACCGGAAAGCTACAATACGCCAATGGGAGTTGTTAAGACAATCAGGGAATCCTTAACGCCGGCTCATGAGATCTTTATCTGCGAGATGGGGGCAAGATATGTGGGTGACATTAAGGAAATCTGTGATATTGTCCATCCGAAACATGGTGTAATCACCTCAATCGGACCGCAGCATCTGGAAACCTTTGGCGGAATGGAGAATATCGTAAATACAAAATTTGAATTGGCAGATGCTTTGCCGGATGGTGCATTCCTGTTTTTAAATGGAGATAATGAATGGATCTGGAAGCGAAGCGGAGAGTACCGGAACCGGAAAGTAATATTTTATAGGAATCAGGCATCCGGAGAAGGCTATCAGGCCGGAGAGATCAAGCTGTCACAGCTTGGTACCTCCTTTGAGGTAACATCACCTGACGGAGAAAAAGAAACTTTTCAGACGAAGCTGGTGGGTGAACACAATGTGATTAATATCATCGGTGCGATTGCAGTGGCCAATACCCTTGGAATTCCATTGAAAGAACTGAAAGTGCCGGTAAGACGGTTAAGACCCGTTCCTCATAGAATGCAGATGCTGGAACAGGGGAATGTAACCATTATAGATGATGCATATAATTCCAATCCGGTAGGTTCAAAGGCAGCGGTGGAAACCCTGGCAATGTTTGACGGAATCAGGATACTGATTACGCCCGGTATGGTAGAGCTGGGAAAGGAAGAGGATTCGTATAATTATAAGTTTGGAACCTATGCTGCAAAGTGCTGTGATTATATTCTTCTGGTTGGCAGGGCACATGTGGAGCCCATTCGGAAAGGCGTGCTGGAGAATGGATTTGCAAAGGAGAGGTGTCTTGTGTATGATCATCTTCAGGATGCCCTTGCTTATGCATACAGCATCCGGGGAGAGGGACACAAATATATTCTGTTAGAAAATGATCTGCCGGATCATTATTAAAAGCTGATATCATATGGTAAAGGAGTAGATGACAATGAAATTAAGAGTAGCGGTCATGTTCGGTGGAAAGAGTGTGGAACACGAGGTTTCCATTATTTCAGGAATCCAGGCGTTGATGAGCATGGATCAGGAAAAATATGAGACGACCCCTGTATATATCACAAAGCAGAATGAAATGTATATTGGTGAAGAGATCGGAAAGATTGAGGCATACCAGGACATTAAGGGACTGCTTGCAAAGTCCCGGAGAGTGATTATGGTAAATGAAGGAAAGAATGTCTGCCTTGTACCATATCCGGCAAAACGTTTCGGAGGAAAGAAACCGGTAGAGATAGATATTGCTTTTCCGATTGTGCATGGAACAAATGTGGAGGACGGAACACTGCAGGGCTACTTAAAGACAATGGGACTTCCGTTTGTGGGATGTGATGTTACTGCTTCCGCAGTAGGTATGGATAAATATGTGCAGAAGGCAGTGCTGAAGGATCATAATGTTCCGGTGCTTGACTGTAAGTGCTTTACCACTTCCGATTATGCAGAGATCGATCACATGATTGAACAGATAGAGGAGTGCATTGGATATCCGGCAATTGTTAAACCATTGAATCTTGGCTCCAGTGTAGGGATCAGCGTGGCAAATGACAGAGTGGAGCTGACGAATTCGATCGATGATGCATTTACCTATGCAAAACGTATCCTGGTTGAGCATGCAATCAAAAATCTTCGTGAGATCAATTGTTCTGTACTGGGAGATGAAAATGAAGCCATTGCTTCCGAATGTGAAGAACCCCTTCATTCAAAGGATATTTTAAGCTATGAAGACAAATACTTAAGCAATTCCAAGAATGGTGCATCCAAGGGAATGGCAAGTGTATCCAGAAAGATTCCTGCAGAATTGTCGGTGGAACGAAGAAAAATGGTACAGGAAATGGCAGTGAAATCCTTTCAGGCACTGGGATGTAATGGGGTTGCGAGAATTGATTTTATGATTGATGAGGACAATGATCAGTTGTATTTTAATGAAATCAATACCATCCCCGGCTCTTTGGCATTCTATCTCTGGGAGCCTGTGGGAATTCCGTATAAGGAGCTGCTTGACCGCATGATCCAACTTTCCTTAAAACGGAAACGGGAAGAGGAGGCACTGACCTTTTCCTTTGATACCAATATTTTAAGCCAGCAGTCCCTGTCAGGCTGCAAGGGCGGAAAGCTTGGAAAATAGAAATTACATTTCCATAATCTGATATCTAAACCCGGTTTCTTCCATCAGCTTCAGGTAAGGAACCGGGTCAAAATATTCCGGGGAATAAACACCGGCTTCTTTCCAGATTCCCTTTGCCATCAGTTCGATGAATAATGCAGCACCGAAACCTGTCTGGGCAGTTACTGCCTGACAGTGGAAACGCCGCATGGACTCTTCATTATCAAAGGTCTGATACAGGAAATATTCTTTTGGCTGACCATCTTTTGTTCCGATACAATGTACGCCTACCAGCATTTTTCCGGTCATTTCATCTCCGATATCTTTGGGCTGTGGCGCGCATGCGGCAACCACATCACGGGGAACTACTATGACATCCCCAACCTGTACAGGCTGCAGGCTTCTGAGACCAAGCTTGTCAAGAACCTTTAAGGCATTGATCAGATTGGGATCCAGGCTGATTTTAAAGGTTGCTTTCTTTAATCCGTATTGTGACAGATATCTTGCCATGGTAACAACTTCTTCATGTTCAACTTTGACCAATGTGTTGGGACCAACGCCTTCCGGCATGTTAAATACTTCTTCTCCGGCAAAGGCCTTTTCAACAAAAAGACCTCCCTTTTCCAGATCGTATTCCACATTGGGATTCATGACTTCATCCAGTACGGTCCATACATTAAACCCAAAGTTAATTGCATCAGGATCTTCTCCGGGGAATGACAGATTGCCACCGTCTTTTACATGGGTCTCCGTGATCCGATCCAATAAATGTGTTGCGGCATATTTGGCAAAGACATTGACGACACCGGGATCAATACCGGTACAGATCAGTGCCATCTGTCCTTTTTCTTTCCATGCTTCATGGCGGTCAAAATTATATTTGGTCATTGGCTCTGTGTAACTGTTTTCGATTCCAAGACCATATGCGGGGTTTTCCATGGGAACAGACCAGGTCCCCATATTGGCATAATCACAGTCTTCCTCATAGGCAGCATTAAATATCATATTGCTTGCAAATGGTGGTGCCGCATCCATGACAAAATCAATCTGATGTTCCCTGATTAGCTGCCTGAGATTTGTTTCGTTGGTGGCATCTACAAAAGCAGCTTCATAGCAGCTACAGTTACCGGATTCCTGTTCTGACAGCATACCGATGACCTGTCTGGCACGCTCTATACTCTGGTCGCACAGCAAAGCATAGGAAAACCAGGTATGGGAAGGGTCTCTCCATTGCAATATTTTTAATATACTTTCTCCGACAGCACCGGCACCGACAAGCATCATTCTCATAGCAGATTCCTCTCTATTCCATAAATTGGTTGATCTTTTTATCCTTTTACTATTGTAAAACAAACATAGGAAAAAGGAAATAGAAGATAACATAGTTTTTGCAGGACTTTTTTTGACACTTCCTGTCTCAATGTGATAAGATATAAAACTGTATTCAGATAGAAATTTATCGAAAAAGAGATTACACTCATGAAAGCAAAAAAACTTAGAAATTCCATCTTATTGGTTTTAACAGCATTAATCTGGGGTGTGGCATTTGTTGCACAGAGTGAAGGCGGAGATGCGGTCGGGCCGTATACATTTAACAGTGTCCGGATGATTTTGGGAGGGACTGCATTATTGCCGGTGATTCTTCTGATGGACCGACTCAGACCCTCTTCCAAACGTCCACAGACGGCGCAGCAGAAGAAGGAACTATTTCTTGGCGGTATCAGCTGTGGTGTGCTTCTGTTTGCCGGCAGTACGCTTCAGCAGATGGGGTTGTTTCTGGGTACGCAGGCTGGGAAAGCGGGATTTCTGACAGCGTGTTATATTCTACTGGTCCCGGTAATTGGTATTTTCCTGCATAAAAAGTGCGGGTGGAATGTCTGGCTTGGTGTCGTTCTGGCATTGGCCGGCTTATATCTTTTGTGCATCAAGGAATCTTTCACACTGCAGCTTTCCGATGG
>JBJELZ010000207.1:0-5781 GCA_051879415.1 Lachnospiraceae bacterium | reverse complement strand
GTAGTGAAGAATACAGAAATACCGCTGTTTGTATACTGTTATTCCGGAGCCCGAAGTCGTCAAGCAACTGGGATGTTGCAACGAATGGGATATTCTAAAGTAAATAATATTGGTGGCATTGCTGCTTATTCAGGAAAGGTGGAAAAATAAGATGAAGGTAATAATCGTAGGCGGTGTAGCCGGAGGAGCTACAGCTGCAGCAAGAATACGAAGATTGGATGAACATGCAGAAATTACTGTGTTTGAAAGATCCGGATACATATCCTATGCGAATTGTGGGCTTCCATATTATATCGGAGACGTGATCACAGACCCGGAAGAACTTACACTACAGACACCAGAGAGTTTTTTTAAACGATTCCGTATTAACATGAAAATTCATCATGAAGTTATCTCCATACATCCGGAACGAAAAACGGTTTCAGTGAAAAATTTAGAGAATGGTGAGATATTTGAAGAAAACTATGATAAGCTGATCCTCTCTCCAGGTGCAAAGCCAACACAGCCGAGACTTCCCGGAGTAGGTATGGATAAACTTTTTACACTTCGTACTGTAGAAGACACTTTTCGGATAAAGGAATATATAAATAAGAATCATCCAAAATCGGCTGTATTGGCAGGTGGCGGTTTTATTGGTCTGGAACTGGCAGAAAATTTGAGGGAGCTTGGCATGGATGTTACAATTGTCCAGCGGCCTAAGCAGCTGATGAACCCATTTGACCCGGATATGGCATCCATGATCCATAATGAAATGAGAAAGCATGGGATAAAACTGGTACTGGGCTATACAGTAGAAGGATTTAAAGAAAAGGACAATGGAGTAGAGGTTCTATTAAAAGATAATCCATCCCTTCAGGCTGATATGGTGGTGCTGGCAATCGGAGTTACACCAGACACAGCATTAGCAAAAGAAGCTGGTCTGGAACTTGGCATCAAGGGAAGTATCGTAGTGAATGACAGAATGGAAACTTCTGTACCGGATATTTATGCAGCAGGTGATGCAGTTCAGGTAAAACATTATGTTACGGGTGATGATGCGCTGATCTCTTTGGCCGGACCAGCCAACAAGCAGGGCAGGATCATCGCTGATAATATTTGTGGTGGTGACAGCCGTTACCTGGGCAGTCAGGGAAGCTCCGTTATCAAAGTATTTGATATGACAGCAGCCACTACAGGTATCAATGAAACCAATGCCAAAAAGTCAGGATTAGATGTAGATACAGTAATTCTTTCTCCTATGAGTCATGCCGGTTACTATCCTGGTGGAAAAGTGATGACCATGAAGGTGGTTTTTGAAAAAGAGACTTATCGTTTGCTTGGTGCTCAGATTATTGGATATGAAGGAGTTGATAAACGTATTGATGTGCTGGCAACAGCAATTCATGCAGGGCTGAAGGCAACCCAGCTGAAAGATCTGGATCTTGCATATGCACCGCCGTATTCCTCTGCCAAGGATCCTGTAAATATGGCAGGATTCATGATAGACAATATAGCAAAAGGTACCTTAAAACAATGGCATCTGGAAGATATGGATAAGATTTCTAAAGATAAAAGTGTTGTATTGCTGGATGTGAGAACTGTAGGTGAGTTTAACAGGGGGCATATGGATGGATTCAGAAATATTCCTGTAGATGAACTAAGGGAACGTATCAATGAAATTGAGAAGGGAAAGCCTGTTTACTTGATATGCCAAAGTGGTCTGCGCAGCTACATTGCCAGCCGTATTCTGGAAGGAAACGGTTATGAAACATACAACTTCTCCGGTGGATTCCGCTTCTATGATGCAGTGGTTAATGACCGTGCGTTGATTGAAAGGGCATATGCATGTGGTATGGATTATTAAAAAATAATCACAATAATTTTATAATTTACTTGTAGCGTAAAAAGATCCCCCATTTATTAGAATGACTTTCACAATTCTGATAAATGGAGGATTCTTTAGATGTCATAGAAAAACAGTTTTATGATCTTTGTAGTGTTTCCAGTCTTTTCGAATCAAGGATGGTGATTTTGCCGCGTGAGAGTTTGACGAGACCATCGCCCTGAAAGTATCGAAGCATTCGAGTGATCACTTCCCTGTGGGAACCAAGATGGTTTGCGATAGTTTCGTGAGTGATTTTCAGTTCATTTGTTCCTTCGATAGAGGTCTCTTCTAAAAGAAATGAAGCAACACGCTTATCCAAACTCTTCCACATGATCTGTTCAATCAGCCACATGACATCAGAAAAACGGCTAGCCATTAATTCATTGGTATAGTTTGCGACGGGAGCCGATTCCTTCATGATGTCCTTATAGATTTCAGCAGGGATGATCCAAAGATCAGTATCTTTTTCTGCTTCAATGGTTACTTCAAATTGAATGGACTGCATGATACATGAGGCGGATAAAAGACACATATCCATATCGAACAGGCGGTAAAGTGTAATTTCTCGTCCTTCATCTGAAAGTATGTAAGTTCGAAGCTGCCCGGATTTAACCAGTAATAATCCAGTACAATCCAGGTTTCCGTTGTGAATGATCGTTCCTTTTTTTACATCCCGTGTAATCAAATTGTCTGAAATTACTTTTTTCTGTGCTGTATTTAAGTCATTCCATAGTGGAAAATAATTTTCGAAGCTCATAACAGTTATCTCCTTTACGAACATAGTATACTTACTTTTTTTAGATGCGTCAATTATATAATTGACATATGCCATAAATAAAAATATACTGACTATAGTACATGACTGTTGTGAATATGAGGGAGGGATAAATAATGCAGGGAGATGTCAGTTTTACATTTTTGGACCGAATTGAAGAAGTAGAACTGAATATTGTAGATAGACGATGGCAGTCTGCACTGGCATTGGCATTGACTTTGCCAGATATTTGCGGAGGTATTGCTTTCCCGGAAATTGTTAAACATTATCGAGATGGCCGGGTTATGCTGGATCGGCAAAAGAATCCGACCCGTGATGTGGGAACCCAGTATATTCGCTGGTTTGATGAATATGCAGGGGACTACTTTAAACTATCTCAATCCGATGAAAAGCCATATATTTGCGGAGAACGCTGTTGGCAGCTTCGATGTGAATATCTTCATCAAAATAAAGGATTTTTGAATGATGAAAATAATATACGCTTTCATCTTGGACTAAACTGTGGAATGTCAGTTTGTCAGTTGGAAAGTATGAACATACAGGAGAACGGAAACGATATTCGTATAGACATAGAACAGTTTTGTCTGAGGATGTGCAAGGCAGCAAAGAATTATTATGATAAAGTTCATTTGGAAAAAGACTTTAGTCTCTATAATACACCAGTTTTGGATTTTATTCAGGTAACACAAAAAAAGAAAGCTGCTTCTATTATTGCACTGGTCTGTGGCAGTGAACGTTATGCAAAAGGATTAAAAGAAACATTGCAATTTATTTCAGATCAGATCATGCTGTTTTACACACCGGAAAGTGCTAAAACAAGATTAGGCAGACATAAGCCGGATCTTTGGATTGTTACCGAAGATATGACGAGCCAACCGAATCAGCCATGGCGTGCGGACAGGACAACACCTGTAATTTTAATCACAGGCAATCCTGATGCTGTTGAAATTAAAAAGAATTCAGGAAAACTAACTGTTCTTTCTATGCCATTATCAATAGTTGATTTGCGGAAAACCGTCGAAATATATGTGTCGTGAGGAGAAGTTTATGCTGTACATAATACTATTATTTGTATTTGTAGTTGTAGTTGTATATTTGATGATGCTTATGCGGAGACAGAAAGAAAAGATGAGCGAAATTAAAATACAAATAGATCAACTGCAAGCACAACATGATCGATTGCAGAAAGAAAGGGATCAGTTACAAGAACGGATGAATCATCTGGAAGAGCAACGAGAACACTTGCAAATGCAAACAGACCAGGCATTTCGGAGTGCTGATGAAATCGAGAAAATTTACGATGAGATATGGAATCATGCTAATACCATTCACCTTTACTCTTCGTTAGCTGAAGAAGAAAGCAAATCTATAACAATGAAAGAAAAACAAAAAGAAATTATTCGAACAACTGAGGAAATTCTAAACATCATATATAAATATAAAGGTAATGTATAATAAAAATATGTCATTGTAATGATTAGCGTTCAAGGTAAATTCTTATGTAATAATATCACAGAAGGATTTACCTTTTTCAGGTACAATAGAGATACAAAATTTGAA
Source organism: Lachnospiraceae bacterium (assembly GCA_051879415.1). Lineage (GTDB taxonomy): Bacteria > Bacillota > Clostridia > Lachnospirales > Lachnospiraceae > NK4A136. The sequence continues at coordinate 1,582 of JBJELZ010000207.1, read as the reverse complement.
AGGGGAACAAAGCATTGGCAAAAAGAGTGGCAAGTGTCGATAAAAAAAGATGTGTTGCCTGCGGAGTATGTGAAAATACTTGTCCGCTGGCAGCGGCCAAGGTTTACCATGGATGTTATGCTGTGGTAGAAGAAACAGTGTGTGTAGGATGTGGAAAATGTGCAAAGTCCTGTCCGGCAGGTTGTATTGAAATGAAAGAGAGGACAGCGATGTGAAGAAAAAGAAACATTGGTATGATTATTTATGGATATGGGCGATCCTTTATTTTGCTCTCGGTTTTTTTAATATTTTGTTTGCTTGGTTTGGGATGATTGATTTCCTGTTGCCGTTAGGAATAGCGATATTCGGTGAAAATAAATTTTTCTGTAATCATTTGTGTGGACGTGGCCAGCTTTTTAGTAAGCTCGGTGGGGATTTAAAATGCTCAAGAAATAAACCAACCCCGCGATGGATGAGTTCAAAATGGTTCCGATACGGCTTTTTGATATTTTTCCTTACAATGTTTGGGAATATGGTATTTCAGACATATTTAGTTGGTGCCGGATCATCATCCTTGCGTGAAGCCATCAAATTATTCTGGACCTTCCGTGTTCCGTGGGGATGGACATACACTGCCGGAACAGTAGCTGATTGGGTGGCACAGTTTAGTTTTGGATTTTATAGTTTGATGCTTACATCTTTGTTGTTAGGGTTGATCGTAATGGTGTTATATAAGCCACGAACCTGGTGTACATTTTGTCCAATGGGAACAATGACGCAGGGTATCTGTAAATTAAAAAATAATGAAAAGAAGTAATACTATAAGGTGATTCATAAAAGGCATATGTCAAAAACATTATTGACATATGCCTTTTATAGGGCTATTATATAAGAAAAGCGAGAAAGGAGCAGTTTATGCCGAGACCAGTAAAATGCAGAAAAGTCTGTCATTTCCCCAATGTTTTAGAATTTCTTCCGGCAGATGATACTGAGAAAAAAACACCCATTGTTCTAACGGTAGATGAGTACGAGACAATCCGTCTTTTGGACAAGAAAGGTTACAGTCAGGAGCAGTGTGCAGCATCTATGCAAGTCGCAAGAACAACGGTCCAGCGAATTTACGAGATCGCCAGGAAAAAGATCGCAGATGCACTTATCGACGGGCATCCACTCAAAATTGAGGGCGGAGATTTCAGAATCTGTGACGGTCAGAGCGGCAACTGCAGCTTTGGAGGATGTTACAAACAGGAAATTTACAAAAAATATGCAGCAGAAAAAGGAGAAGGTATCATGAGAATAGCAGTAACATATGAAAATGGACAGATTTTCCAGCACTTTGGACACACAGAGACATTTAAGATTTACGATGTAGAGGAAGGAAAAGTAGTACATTCAGAAGTAGTAGATACGAATGGAAGTGGACATGGCGCATTGGCAGGAGTTCTTAATGCATTGAATGCAGACGTTTTGATTTGTGGCGGAATTGGAGGCGGCGCACAGACAGCGTTAGCGGCAGCAGGCATCAAGCTTTTCGGAGGAGTTTCCGGAGATGCGGATGAAGCAGTAGAAGCTTTTATCAATGAAACACTTGAGTATAATCCGG
>JBJELZ010000206.1:0-29363 GCA_051879415.1 Lachnospiraceae bacterium | reverse complement strand
CTGTCACAAGGAGCGCCCATTGGCACGAAAAAATTTCGGAGAAAAGAGGAAATAATTATGAGTTTTAAATCGATTAATGAAGTTGAAAACTTTAGATATGATGATTGTCGTATCATGAAAAGAAAAAATACGGAGACAGATTTTGTGCTAGAAGTGGAGGCATTAATTGTTAAAAGCAACAATTCCCAGAACAGTAATTATACGGAAAGTTATGCAGATGTGACACAGATTTGTTTTAAAAATGGTTCGATTGTTATGGGAATCAAGGATGGCATGAGAAAATATGATGCGGATGACCATCTGATAGAAGAGGTTGAAGATGTTGTTTTAGATGAAAATGCACTCAAGCAGATATACGATCATCTTGATGGAATGTATCTGCAGGGAATAGAACGTATCAAAGATACGGATGACTATGTACTTTTTCTTGAAAGGGCGAATGAGGATCCCTATGACACGCTCCCTTCTGATACGTATCAGTTGAAAGTGCATTGCGAGAGTGTAATCATGAGCTGGGACAGATACCTGAATAGAGTTCAGCAGATGTGATGAATTATTCACGGAGCTGCCATTAGTCAATGGGTTATAGATCACAAGTAAGGGAGGTGCCGGTGTAATGGAGTATGTATATAAAAAGCTTACGGAAAAAGAATTGCCGATATTTATTGCAATGAGAATCAATCAGTTAAGAGAAGAAGGGGCAAAGGAAGAAATGGACTTAACCCCTGCATTACAGGATTATTATAATCGCCACCTTTCTGATGGAACATTTGTAGCATGGCTGGCAATGGATGGAGATAAAATCATTGGAACAAGTGGAATGTCTTTTGTAGAAAAGCCACCATATTTTGGATGCCCAAGTGGAAAAATGGGCCTCCTTTCAAGTATGTTCACAGATCCGGATTATAGAAGAAAAGGGATTGCGAAAGAACTGTTATCCAGGGTCATTAAAGAAGCAAAGGATTATGGCTGTGGTACGGTACAGATCACGGCATCTGATATGGGGGTTAAGCTATATACCGATTATGGTTTCGTACATAATGGGAATTTTATGCAGTATAAGTTGTAGACTTCTGTGGGGACGGGGCTTTTGTCACAAGGAGCGCCCTTTGGCTCGTAACAGGATACTGGGATCAAAAGCCCCATCCCCAAAATCAAGTATAACAACCTGGAGAAACAGTTTTGAAAAATTATGAGTGGTGTGTATATACCTATAAGCATAGGCGTGCATTTGAATATGTAGCCAAGCGGCTGATTAAAGATGATGTTTTGTTGAAAAAGATTTTAGAACGCGGGAAAATGCATGACTTGGATAAACAGCTGCTTTATCTGTTCTTAGAATGGGATGACTGCGTACAATATCATATTACCCATCGTTCCCATCATCTGGAAAGTGGTGGAAATAAGACATATGAAGATTATGTGGAGATGGTGATTGATTACGAATGCTCTCCCTATACTAAGCCGGATAAGCCATTAAATGCTTATGATTTTGTGTGCAAATTAATGGAGAAGAAACAGATCGATGAGCCGACATTTGAAGTATTAATGACGATTATGAAGAAACTGGAAATAGACCGTTCCTATGATGTGACAAAAGAACAGCAGTGTATTGATTTTCTGAATTCATTAGAAGATGTCACAGAAGAAATGATCTTATTCGAGGTCATGGAATATGTCAGAACGAATCCGGTAGAGGAGTTAGATTACATCGCTGACAAGATAAAAATTGTAATTTAGCAGAATGCACAAAATAAGTCGGTTTTATGACATTTTGCGCTATGAAAACGTTAAGCGCATAGGAATAAAACCGATTTATTTTGTACATTCTGCTATATAAAGTTTTTTTGAACAGGCTTTTGCCCCAGTATCTTGTTATGCGTGACAAAGGGCGCTCCTTGTGACAAAAGCCCCGTCCCCGCTAAATACCCGCTAAATAATTTCTGCCCTGTTACCGATATAAGAGTTACAGGGGTCATAGGATGGGTTTTCCCTGAATAACGAATTCGTGCAGGACATTCGCTTTATGCGACATGGAAGACGAAGGATAAGGCGGATTGGAAGCCTGTAGAAGGAAAGGCAGGAAAGAATGATTATTGGTTCCAGTACAGTACAGATGGAATCGGCCAGAAAGTATGAGGCCAAATCGAAGCAAAGAACAACAGGATGGATTGCAGGGAAGGATACACAGAAAGCCTCCGGCAATGCATCAGGCGGGGGAGAGCAGGTAGTAACCGGAACAGGAAGATGGAATAAGGGAGAGTTTTTTACAGATCTTCTAAAAAGTGATGCACAGGATGAGGTTACTGCAGAGATGGAGCAGTCCATGCTTGGTAAAAACGGAAAAGTGGCTGCAGTTAAGGTAACTTCCGTGGAGGATCGTTTGTCCATGGAATCAGTGCGGAAGCACAGTATTTTCTATCTGCTGCGTCATCTGCATCAGCTGTTTAACAGGTATGGCGGATGGCAACAGCAGGGATTGTCAATGAATGGCTACGACGTGTCCGGTAATGCGGTGCAGGTTGCTTCGATTCAGAATGAATATTCGTATGAGGAGCAGGAGGATACCTACTATTCTACAAAGGGTAAGGTGGTAACGGCAGACGGCAGGGAGATCGAGTTTGGTCTTGGACTTCAGATGAGCAGAAAGTTCAAGGAGGCTTATTATGAAGAGGCGGCTATTTATGCAAGGCAGGCCAATGATATGGCATCTTTAGTAGATCCTCTGGTCATTAATCTGGACAGCAGTATTGCCAACGTCAGTGATCAGAAATTCATGTTTGATATTGATTCCGACGGAATTCTTGACAGTATTTCACAGTTGAATTCCGGCAGCGGATATCTTGCCCTGGATAAGAATGGCGATGGCACGATCAATGATGGTTCGGAACTGTTTGGAACAGCTTCCGGAAATGGATTTGCTGATCTTGCAGCGTATGATGAGGATGGCAATGGCTGGATTGATGAGAATGATGAAATCTGGAGTAAGCTCTTAATCTGGACAAAGGATGAGAATGGAAAGGATATGCTTTATCATTTAAAGGATAAAGGGGTTGGTGCTATCTGTCTGGAAAGTGTGGATACCGATTTTTCATTAAAATCTTTGAAAGATAATACCATGAATGGGATGATCCGCAAGACGGGTATGTTTTTATATGAAAACGGAAATGTGGGAACGATGCAGCATCTTGATGTGGCACGCTAAAGATGTATCATCCGTGAATGTATCATTTCTGTGAGGCGTGTTTTTGATCTTCGCACGAAAAGATCCATGCGGGCATACTATAATAAAAGAAGCCTTGTCAAAAAATAGAGGATCATGAAAAAAATATGCCTGCCATTAAGTGAATATTTTCAGAATCTGATACCGGCGATGAAATATGCCGGTATCATTTTTTGTTTTGTCCTTTTTCTGCCTTATATCATTACTGTTTTTTCACAGGGAATGGAAGAGGCAGTAAGATTTCCGGCATTGGAAGGTCCGATCATTACAATAACATCAGAAAAAGGAACAGAAAAAATTCCAACAGATGTATATCTTTGCGAAATATTGGCAAAGTATTATGGAATGGATTATACGCGTGAGGAATTAAAGGCATACAGTGTAATTCTAAGAACCAATCTTTTGTATGACCTGGAATCTGATCAAAATTTTTTTGAAGATGCCTGGGATTACAAAATGCGCAGAGAGCAGTGGGGAAATCAGTTTTTAGCTTATGAAACGGATCTAAGAAATATTATTTCCGAAACAAAAGGAGAAATTCTTTTGTTAGACGGAACAATTCAAAAAATTACCATTGGTGAGTTTTCCGGCGGACAATCGGATTATAAATCCTTATTATACAGTAACTATGCTGATTATGTAATCTATCATACCTACTGAATAAAGCTGTATATTCGGGTAAAAATATTTAGTGGAAATTGATTTTTGAAGGAGGATGCAATGAAAAAGAACAGGAAGGCCGGATTACGTAAAGAACGGATTATCATGCTTGCCGCATCAGTATTTATTCTGACGGCGTTAACAATGACAGGCATCTATGTTAATCAAAGGAACAACAAGGATAATGATCAAAACAGAATTGATTTAAATGAATTGAATCAGGAAATACAAAACCAGACGAACGATGTTGCGGATCAGCTGGCAGAACTGCAGCCACAGAATCCCGGTAGTATGTCAGATGATCTGGATGTGGAAATTAATTATGAAGAGGTAAATACCAGTGATGTTGTGCTGCCGGTAGAGGATCAGGTACAGCTGGGACAGACCGGTGATGTTTCGGATAATCAGGCAACGGAAACAGGCACAGAAGCATACCTGGAAGAAGAACTGACAGAGATCAGTTCAGAAACAGTGCAGGAACCATTGGCAGGACAGGCCGGTGTACCTGAAATAGAACTTCACTTTTCTGAAAATGAAATGCTTGCATGGCCGATCGTGGGTAATGTGCTCTTAAACTACAGCATGAACGAAGTTGTTTATTACAAAACACTGAATCAATACCGTTACAATCCTTCTATTGTAATAGAGGCTACGGTAGGAGAACCGATTACGGCAGCGGCGGATGGTAAGATTCTTTCCATTAAAGAAAATGTTGAAACAGGTGGTACTATTGTCTGCGACCTTGGAGATGGTTATGAACTGACGTACGGGCAGCTGGAAAATTACAAGGTATCAGAAGGTGATTATGTGGAAAAAGGTGATATTCTGGGATTTGTTGCCGAACCGTCCATCTTCTATGTAGAAGAGGGAAGTAATGTTTATTTTAAACTGACCAGAAACGGTGAACCGGTGGATCCGATGAATATTATGGAATAAATCAAAAATTAGTGGGATGGAATGATGATATATATTAAAAATGGAACGCTCTACACAATGCAGGGCAGATCAGGACTGGGTGAAAAACAGGGCAATATATTGATAAAGGATGGGAAAATAGCGGCGGTAGGAGAGCAGGACCTCCTGCCGCCTGATTTTGAAGGAGAAATTCTGAACGCAGAAGGCTGTATTGTTATGCCTGGAATGATTGAAGCACATTGTCATATCGGGATTACGGAAGAAAAGAAGGGAATGGAGGGGGATGACTGTAATGAGGCAGAAGAACCTGTTACTCCCTATCTTCGGGCAATTGATGCAATCAATCCTATGGATGCTGCCTTTGGGGAGGCTGTCAGGGCGGGCATCACAGGTGTTATGGTAGGTCCCGGAAGCTCCAATGTTGTGGGCGGACAGTTTGCATTTATCAAAACCTTTGGCAGAAAGATAGATGATCTGGTTGTTAAGTCACCTGCTGCCATGAAGGCTGCATTTGGAGAAAATCCTAAGGTAAATTATTCCAATCAGAACAAAATGCCTGCCACAAGAATGGCTATTGCTTCCATGCTACGGGAAGAAATTTTTCTTGCAAAACAGTATGAAAAGAAAAAGGAAAGCAGGCAGCAGGATTTTGAAGAAGATTTCCGTTATGAGTGCTGGCTTCCGGTTTTAAAAAAGGAGATTCCGTTAAAGGTACATGCGCATCGTGCAGATGATATTTACACAGCAATCAGAATTGCACAGGAATATGATCTGGATATTACGCTGGATCATTGTACGGAGGGGCATCTGATTGCGGAAGATATTGCTAAAACAGGGTATCCGGTGATTCTGGGACCGCATCTGGCAAGCAGAAGCAAGATTGAGATTCAGTATGCTTCTTTTAAAACACCGGGGATTATGGAGAAGAATCATATTCTGTTAGCAATTACAACAGACCATCCGGTATCACTGATTCAGTCGCTGCCCTATTGTGCAGGATTGGCAGTAAAGGCTGGACTTTCCCCGGAGGAGGGTTTGAGAGCTATAACGATTAATGCGGCAAAAATCTGCAGGGTGGATGACAGAATGGGAAGTATTGAAGTTGGAAAGGATGCAGATATTGCTGTTTTTACAGGAAATCCCATGGAAATATTTACGCAGACACTGTATACCATTATTGATGGAAAGATTGTGCACCGCAATAAAGATATGATATAATCAGCGCATAAGAAAAACAAGCGGCTGCGTAAGCAGACATTTGTTTTTCATGCGCCATTAACGAACGAATATCCTGCGAAGCAGGATGGAAAGCGCGATAGCGCGAATTCGTGAGTTTATGATATAATCGAGGTGCGCATTGCGAAGCAGATATTTTATATTGGTTTTGGAAAAGGATTCAATGGAAATAGAAAAGAAGGAAAAAGCAATCTTAGTGGGAGTACGGCTGCCGGATGCAAAGGATTTTGATCTTTCCATGCAGGAGCTTTGGGATCTTGCCCTGGCTTGTGATATGGAAGTGGCTGGCAGTATGGAGCAGAAGCTGGACCGACCGGATACGGCACTTTACATAGGTTCCGGTAAGGTATATGAGGTTCTGGGTGCATTGGAGGAGCAACAGGCAGATCTTGTTATCTTTGATAATACCTTGTCTCCAACCCAGCTTCGAAATCTTCAGGACAGACTGCATTGTCCGATCCTTGACAGGACAGCACTGATTCTGGAAATATTTGAAAAAAGGGCAAAAAGCAGAGAGGCTAAGATTCAGGTAGAGATTGCAAGACTTCAGTATCTTCTTCCGAGGCTGGTTGGAATGCATGAGGCACTTTCCAGACAGGGCGGCGGTGGAGGAAGCCGTGCCAATAAGGGTGTCGGTGAGAAGAAGCTGGAGCTGGACAGAAGAAAGCTGCTGCACCGCCTGAATGAACTTCGCAGGGAATTGGAGCAGGTCAGGAAGGAGCGTACAACGCAGCGGAAAAAACGTAATGATACCGGTGCAGTACGTGTGGCACTGGTCGGGTATACCAATGCAGGAAAATCGACCCTGATGAATGCCATGTTAAAAAGGTATTATAAGCAGGATACTTCATTGCAGGAGAAAATGGTATTTGAAGAGAATATGCTGTTTGCAACATTGGATACGACTGTGAGGAGAATCAGCCCGCCGGAGCATCTGCCGTTTCTTTTGTCTGATACCGTTGGATTTATTTCCCATTTGCCGCATCAGCTGGTAGAGGCATTTCATTCCACCCTGGAGGAAGCGGTGGAATCAGATCTTTTGCTTCATGTAGTGGATTTTTCTGATTTTAACAGGGACAGTCAGATTAATGTGACTTATGATACATTAAAAGAGCTTGGGGCAGATGGAATTCCGGTTATTTATGTCTATAATAAAGCCGATTTGTGTATGGAGGAGTCTATGCTGCCGTTGGTGCGTGGAAACCGTATCTATCTGTCAGCGAAAAAGGGAATCGGTCTTACGGAATTGCTGGATCTGATGGAAAAGACGCTGGCAGACCGTTACAGGACAGCAGAATTTTGTTTTCCGTATGATAAGGGAGCGGTGGTTTCCTATTTAAAGCAGAATGCAGCAGTCGAAGAGATTTCCTATGAGGAGCAGGGCGTGCGGATGAGAGTCCGCCTGCGGGTAGAGGATTATCATAGATATCAGCAGTTTTTAACCGTAGAAAAAGATTCAAATTAAAGGAGGTACATGATGAAAAGTGATGTGATTATTATCGGTGCAGGACCGGGAGGAATCTTTTCTTCCTATGAATTGATTAAATTAAAACCGGATCTCAAAATTACAGTGCTGGAGGCAGGTAATCCTCTGGATAAAAGAAAATGTCCGATTGATGGGAAAAATATCAAATCCTGTATCGGCTGTAAGCCATGCTCTATCATGAATGGTTTTGGGGGAGCAGGGGCATTTTCCGATGGAAAATATAATATTACCAATCAGTTTGGTGGGACCCTTTATGAATATATCGGGAAAAATCAGGCAATTGACTTGATGAAATATGTGGATGAGATTAATCTTTCCCACGGCGGTGAAGGAACAAAGCTTTATTCCACAGCCAATACGGAGATTAAGAAATTATGTCTTCAGAATGGTTTGCAGCTTCTTGATGCATCGGTCCGCCACCTGGGAACAGATATTAATTATGTGGTGCTTGAGAATATTTATCAGGAGCTGAAGGATAAGGTAGATTTTCATTTTAATGAGGCAGTGGAAACAGTCAGCAAAGAAGGAGACGGCTATGTTGCCAGAACGTCCAAGGGCAGCTATGAGGGAACCTATTGCATCATTTCTGCCGGAAGAAGCGGAAGTAAATGGATGGAGACGGTATGTAAGGATCTTGAGATACCGACCAAATCCAATCGTGTGGATATCGGTGTCAGGGTAGAGCTTCCTGCAGCAATCTTTTCCCATCTGACGGATGAACTGTATGAAAGCAAGATCGTTTATCGTACCAGACAGTATGGTGATCTGGTCAGAACCTTCTGCATGAATCCAAGGGGTGCTGTTGTAAATGAAAATACAAATGGTATTGTTACGGTAAATGGCCACAGCTATGAAGATCCGGAGAAACAGACAGAGAATACCAACTTTGCACTTTTGGTTGCAAAGCATTTTTCGGCACCGTTTAAGGACAGTAATGGTTACGGGGAAAGTATTGCAAGACTTTCCAATATGTTAGGCGGTGGCGTTATAGTACAGCGGTTTGGAGATCTGATTGCCGGAAAGCGCAGTACGGAGTCACGTATCCAGGAAGCATTTATCACGCCGACACTGGCAGCAACACCGGGAGATCTGAGTCTTGTTATGCCTAAGAGAATTCTGGACGGCATCATTGAGATGATTTATAAGCTGGATAAGATTGCACCGGGAACAGCCAATGTAGATACCCTGCTTTATGGAGTTGAGGTTAAATTCTACAATATGGAGGTAGAGATTGATGAAAATCTGCAGACACTGCATAAGAATCTGTTTATCATAGGTGACTGCAGCGGAATCACCCATTCCCTGTCCCATGCATCGGCAAGCGGTGTTCATGTAGCTAGATATATTGCAGCAGAATAAAAATGTAATGATCCATAGATTCATACTTTTATGTTGGGGCAAAAGCCCATTTATGATTTGGCAGAATGTACAAAATAAATGGTTTGAATTCCTATGCGCTAAACACTTTGTAGCGCAAAATGTCATTCAACCAATTTATTTTGTGCATTCTGCCGTTTCAAGTTTATGAATGGCTTTTGCCCCAGTATCATATTTTAATTTTCACTAAAAGTTCACATTCATCTATAGACATTTAAAAATAAAGTGCATATAATTGGTAGCAGGCTACATAAAAAAGTAGCATGCTACCTTTTTTGTCGGAAATGAAATGATAGGAAGATTCATAAAACAGGAGATAAGAAAATGCCACAGCAGAAAGAAAAGGATATCGGATTCCTTTTAAAACAGATTAATATCCAGATCAGAAAGGAACTGGATAACAATCTTTTGGAGTATGATCTGACGACTTCCCAGTGCAGAATTCTGTTTTTTATCCATTTTCGTAAGGACGAAAAGACTGCATTAAAGGATATAGAAAAACATATGCAGGTAACACATCCGACTGTAGTGGGAATTGTTAAAAGGCTGGAAGAGAAAGGATTTGTTTCTACAACCTCAGACCCGGAGGACCGCAGGGTAAAGCTGGTAAAAACTACGGAAAAGACAGCCCAGGTAATAAAAAGGCTAGAACAGAAAAGAAAAAAGATGGATGGAAGACTGTTAGAGGGATTTACAGAGTCTGAGGTGAAAGAGCTTCGGCAGATGTTAGACCGCATCGCAGGCAATCTTAAGAGAAATAAGGAAAGATAGGAAAAGAGTAAGAAGATAGTAAAAAGATAGAAAGAAAAGAAAGAAAGGACAGGAAGGAAACATGCTGAAAACATTAGCAGGATACATCAAGGAATATAAATGGGTATCCATAATTACACCGGTTTTCATGATTCTGGAGGTAATCTTCGAAACACTGTTACCGCGTTATATGGGTAAAATTGTAGATTATGGTATTAATGTGGAAGGCGGAGACATCAATTATATTTATAAAATGGGCGGGTGCATGATTCTGCTTGCACTTGGAGGTCTCATTTCCGGTATTTTAGGTGGTGTCTTTGGAGCAAAGGCTTCAACAGGATTTGCAAAAAATATCAGGAAAGCCATGAATGATAATATTCAACGGTTCTCTTTTTCCAATATTGATAAATTTTCAACTGCCGGTCTGATTACAAGGCTTACAACAGATGTAACCAATCTGCAGAATGCGTATCAGATGCTGCTTCGGATGTGCTTCCGTGCACCGTTTACCATGATCTTTGCCATGACAGCGGCATTTCTTGTTTCTCCGAAACTGGCAAGAGTATATCTTGTTGCCGTAATTCTGTTAGGCATTGTACTTGCTATTATTATCAGGGGAGCAATGAAATATTTCAGACAGGTTTTTCAGAAATATGATGATCTGAATGCAACGATTCAGGAAAATGTAAAGGCAATCCGTGTTGTGAAAGCGTATGTGCGTGAAGAGCATGAAGGAAAGCGGATGAAGAGTGCGGTGGAAAATATCTATAAGATGTTTATCAAGGCTGAGAATCAGGTTATTTTAAATGCACCTGTGATGCAGTTTACTGTATATGCATGTATTCTCTTAATCAGCTGGCTGGGAGCAAAAATGGTGGTAACAACATCATTTACAACAGGGGAGCTGATGACGCTTCTGACCTATTGTATGAATATTTTATCCAGCCTGATGATGATCTCCATGATCTTTGTCATGATGTCCATGAGTATTGCCAGCGTAGAGCGAATTGTGGAAGTCCTTAATGAGGAACCGGATATTGTGAATCCGGCTGAGCCTTTGATGGAAGTAAAAGATGGAAGTATTGAATTCCAGAATGTGGAGTTTACCTATCATAAGGAAGGCAGCGGGGAACCGGTGCTGCAGGATATTAATCTGTCGATTCGTCCGGGAGAGACGATTGGTATTATCGGAGGTACCGGAAGCGGAAAATCCAGTCTTGTCATGCTGATCAGCCGTCTTTATGATGTGACCGGCGGATGTGTTAAGGTTGGCGGAGAAGATGTAAGAAAATATGATCTGGATGTCCTTAGAAAAGAGGTATCGGTAGTGCTTCAGAAGAATGTACTGTTCAGCGGAACAATTCTGGAAAATCTCCGCTGGGGCGATAAGGAGGCTACGGAAGAAGAGTGTATCAAAGCATGTAAGCTGGCCTGTGCAGATGAATTTATTGAAGCGATGCCGGAGAAATATCATACTTATATCGAACAGGGCGGAACGAATGTATCCGGCGGACAGAGACAGCGTCTTTGTATTGCCAGAGCACTGTTAAAGAAACCTAAAATACTGATTCTGGATGACAGTACCAGTGCAGTGGATACTGCAACGGATGCCAGAATCAGGAAGGCATTTGCTGAAGAGATTCCGGGCACTACAAAGCTGATTATCGCCCAGAGAATTTCAAGTGTGGAGCATGCGGACCGGATTATCGTCATGGATGACGGAAGGATAGATGGTATCGGAACCCATGAGGAACTGCTTGAGAAGAATGAGATTTACCGTGAAGTATATGAATCCCAGACCGGTAACGGTGGTGATTTTGATGAAGCAGGAGGGCAGGCATAATGGCAGAAGAAAAAGCAAAAATAGTAAAGCCCATGGGACATGGAAGGCATATGACAGGTCCCAAACCAAAGATTGACCATCCGGGAAGAATCTTAAAAAGGCTTCTTGGTTATCTGTTGAAGGATTATGGATTGCATATTGTGATTGTTGCAGTCGGAATTATAGTCTCTGTTGCGGCACAGATCAAAGGAACCTTATTCCTCAGGGAGTTGATTGATGGTTATATTGAGCCTCTGGTGGGAAGTACAAATCCGGACTTCAGTGGTCTGCTTCGTACCATCTTTACCATGGCAATTATTTTTCTTTTAGGAATTGCAGCAACATTTATTTATTCGAAGCTGATGATTTATGTATCGCAGGGAACCTTGAGAAATCTCCGTATTGAATTATTTACGAAGATGGAGCGTCTCCCGATCAAGTATTTTGACACTCATTCCCATGGGGATATCATGTCGATCTATACCAATGATATTGATACACTGCGGCAGATGATCAGTCAGAGTATTCCCCAGCTGTTATCCAGTGTCATTACCATTGTCAGTACTTTTATCAGTATGATTGTTTTAAGTATTCCACTGACTCTGGTTACTCTTGTCATGGTAATTGTCATGCTGATCGTTACCAAGCAGGTGGCAGGACGAAGCGGAAGCTATTTTGTGGAACAGCAGAAGAATCTGGGTGCACTGAACGGACAGATTGAAGAGATGATGGAAGGGCAGAAGGTAGTTAAGGTGTTCTGCCATGAGGAGGAGAGCAGGGAACAGTTTGACAAAATGAATGAAGCCCTGTTTAACAGTGCGGATAAGGCAAACCGCTTTGTGAATATTCTGGGCCCTATCAATATGCAGCTGGGAAATTTAAGTTATGTATTGTGTGCTGTGATTGGTGGTATTCTGGCAATCAATAAAATTGGTGGACTGACACTGGGAGCACTTGCCAGCTTCCTGAATTTTAATAAAAGCTTTAACATGCCAATCAACCAGATCAGCCAGCAGTTCAACAGTATTATTATGGCACTTGCAGGCGCGGAGAGAATTTTTGCTCTCTTAGATGAAGAACCTGAAACGGATGAGGGATATGTTACACTGGTAAATGCAGAGTATAAGAATGGCGTTCTTACAGAGACAGACCACAGGACCGGACTCTGGGCGTGGAAGCATTATCATAAAGCAGATGATACGACAACCTACGTGGAATTAAAGGGTGATGTTGTTTTTGATGATGTTGACTTTGGCTACAATGATGAGAAGATCGTACTTCATAATGTGAAGCTGTTTGCAACGCCCGGACAGAAGATTGCTTTTGTCGGTTCTACCGGTGCCGGAAAGACTACCATTACCAATCTGATTAACCGCTTTTATGATATTCAGGATGGAAAGATCCGTTACGATGGAATTAACATTAATAAAATCAAGAAGGACGATCTCAGAAGATCCCTGGGGATCGTGCTTCAGGATACACAGCTGTTTACCGGAACGGTCAAAGAGAATATCCGTTATGGACGGCTGGATGCGACAGATGAGGAAGTGGTTGCAGCGGCGAAGCTTGCCAATGCACACAGCTTTATCATGAAGCTGCCACAGGGATATGATACACAGATCAAAGGTGATGGCGGAAGCTTAAGCCAGGGACAGCGTCAGCTGTTAGCCATTGCAAGGGCTGCCATTGCAGATCCGCCGGTATTGATTCTGGATGAGGCAACAAGTTCGATTGATACCCGTACGGAAAAACTGGTACAGTCGGGAATGGACCGGTTGATGAAGGGAAGAACTACATTTGTGATTGCCCATCGTCTTTCCACGGTCCGTAACAGTGATTGTATCATGGTACTGGAGCAGGGACGGATCATCGAGCGGGGAACCCATGAGGAGCTGATTGCTGCGAAAGGAAAATATTACAGCTTATACACCGGAAATGCACCGGTATCAGCATAAAAAATTGCCGTTTGAAATGAGGATATCATTCAAACGGCATTTTTTATCGGTAAATGTCAAAAATAAATTCTGCCCCTTTTTCAATGGCCTCTGTGGCTGTTTTGAAGGGTGACATCTGAAAGACATGCCACATTCCCTTAAAGGTCTCCAAGCGTGCAGGGGAATGCGCCTCCAGCATCCGTTTGTATAAAAGTTCTGAATCGCTGTAAAGAATTTCGTTGGTGCCCACCTGGATGCAGACCGGCGGGAAATTTTTAAAATTCCCAAATAAAGGAGAGATCAAAGGATCCTTAAGATCATGATCGGTGGCATACCCTTCTGTAACGGTATTCATGTATTCCGGTGTCAGAATTGGATCTACTGCAATCTTTGTGGTGTGGGATTTTCCGGAGGCAGTCAGATCTGTCCAGGGTGAAAACAGCAAAAGTCCGCCGGGAAGGAACCGTTCTTCTTCCTTTAATTGTAAGGTTAATGCAAGTGCCAGATTGCCGCCTGCAGAATCTCCTGCGACAATCACATCCTTGGAACCATATCCAAGCATCATCAGATAATTCCATGCGATCATGGCATCTTCCAGGGCAGCCGGATAAGGATGTTCCGGAGCCAGCCGGTAATTAAAACAGAAAATATCCAGAGAAGATGCCTGCGCCAGCTTCACAGTGATGGAACGGGCATAAGCACAGCTTCCTGTCATATAGCCTCCTCCATGACAGTAAAGAATGACCCGGTTTCTGGCATGGGGCCATTCGGGACGAAGCCATTCGGCATACATGCCATCCAGATCGACTTCCTCTGACAGAATATTTTTTGGCAGTTTATTCAGCGTAGCGATATGCTCCTGGTTTTGCCGTTGCTTTTCAATATCCGTTTCTTCAATCAGGGAGTGCATTTTTTTGATCAGCTGCATGAGATTCTGGTTTCGTAGTTTTGCCAGTGCCATATAACAACCAAGCCTTTCTTTTATCGGAGAATAATTCCTTTTCTTACAAAATTTAACATTATGTTAGTGTCCAAAGTCCATTTTGTTTTATCTTGTCAGTTGTCAGGTTGCACAAAATAATTTGTTTTCATTCGTTTGCGCTAGACATTCCGATGAGCCTCAAAAGGCAAAAATCGTGTTCAGCAAAGGCTTCCACGATTTTAGAGTCTCATCTCCATAGCGCAAAATGTCATGAAAACAATTTATTTTGTGCAACCTGACATGAAACATAGTCAAAATGGACTTTTGACACTTATATCATAGCATGGATTTTGGTTAAATTCTATAATAGCTTCCGCTTTTTGACAGATATTATACCTGCCCGGGATTTGAAAGGGAGGTAAAAGAACTTGAAAAAACACCTATGGAAAGATATAATTTTTGTCATAGGCAGAATAGAGACGAAATAGAAATAATAAGATGCTGAAAGGTTTGGTTATAAAAAATGGGTCCTGACAGAGACAAAAGCTTTGAATATAGAGGATTTTCCTGTGAAAAGCGGGAAAATAGTTTTTTTGTGGTATATGATTTTTGTATTCCGGGGGTAGCGGAGTTTCACCCGACCTGGGAATTTCCAAGATACAGGGAGGTAGATGAAGAACTCCTGCATAACCTTCTTTTTCATCTGGGGATGGCAGAGTCCATCAGTTATTGGAAATGTGTCTGTCCGAGAAATTTCTATATCTTTGGACAAAGACTGACAGAGGAACAGGCTGCATGGTGGAAAAAACTTTTTTATCATGGGCTTGGTGAGTTTATGTTTGTGAATCATCTGGAGATGGCGTACGATGATTTTGTGATCTTCCACAGCGAGGGGAAGGAAGCAAAAACATATCATGACCAGGCAACGTATTCCGGCTGTCTTGTACCGGTTGGCGGTGGAAAGGATTCCGTTGTCACGCTGGAACTGTTAAAGGATGAGACAGTGAATACCTATTGTGTCAACGGAAATCAGACGACGCAGAATGTTATTTCCAAATGCAGGAATCTGGGAATATCCTATGTGGCAAAACGTACGCTGGATCCGGAAATGCTTGCATTGAATCAGAAGGGATATTTAAACGGACATACGCCGTTTTCTGCAATTGTGGCATTTTCAGGCTTTATTGCAGCATTTCTTTGCGGCAATCAGTATATTGCCCTGTCAAATGAAGACAGTGCCAATGAATCGACTGTGAGAAATTCTTCTGTCAATCACCAGTATTCCAAAACATTTGAATTTGAACAGGATTTTTGCAGGTATATTGCAGGAGTGACGGATTCCGATATTCATTATTTCAGCATGCTCCGGCCATTGTCTGAGCTTCAGATCGCGATGCTTTTTAGCAGATGCAAAGACTATCATCAGGTATTCCGCAGCTGTAATGTGGGAAGTAAGAAGGGAATCTGGTGTTGTAACTGTGCAAAATGTCTGTTTGTATACATTATTCTCTGCCCGTTCCTGACTGAGCAGGAGATGGTAGCTATTTTTGGCGAAAATCTGCTGGATAAGAAAGAGCTGGAGGAAGATTTCAGAAGCCTGCTTGGGCTGAATGAAAATAAACCCTTTGAATGTGTGGGAACCAGGGGGGAAGTAAGTGCTGCACTTTCCGAATACGTGAAAACCGGGAAAAGTTATCTGACGGATCGGTATAAGGAAGAGCTTGACGGAGCCGGAATCGAAGTGTACAAGAATCATTTTTCTGATCAGAATCATCTGCCTAAGCAGTATCTTGCACTTTTGAAAAGGAGTCTGGAACAATGACGATTACAGAGGAATTAGATCATAAAAAGGTATTGATCTGGGGCTATGGAAGGGAAGGCAAATCCACAGAGGCTTTTTGTAAAACCCACTGTCAATGTGAAAAACTGGATGTCTATGAAGGAAAAATGAAAAATCTTCCGATTGATCAGTATGATCTGGTGTTGAAAAGTCCGGGAATCCCTTTGGAAGAGCCCCATGAAAAGATAACATCCCAGACCCAGCTTTTCCTATCTCAGTTTTCTTCCCAGATCATTGGTATTACAGGAACGAAGGGGAAGAGCACTACCTCCAGTATGTTGTATCAGGTGTTAAAAGAGTGCAGCAGCTACCCGGTTCTCCTGGTCGGCAATATCGGTTATCCCTGTTTTGATTATGTGGACGAGATCACGGAGGATACGATTATTGTTTATGAATTGTCCTGTCATCAGCTGCACCATGTTACGGTAAGTCCGCATATTGCCGTATTTTTGAATCTGTATGAGGAACATCTGGACTATTATCACACATTGGAGCGTTATTTTGAAGCAAAACAAAATATTATGCGTCACCAGAGCGAAGAGGATTATGCTTTCCTTGGCAATAATGTTCCGGCCTTTCAGGTCAGATCAAAGGTGGAAATCATAGAAGACAGCAGGCTTGATTTTCCTTTGAAAATCTCAGGGACACATAATCAGAAGAATGCTTACTTTGTTTACCTGATTGCAGTAAATCTGTTTGGCCTTGAGAAGGACAAGGTAATACAAAGTATGAGTCATTTTGACGGGCTGCCGCATAGAATGGAATATGTTGGAACGTATGACGGTGTCAGATATTATGATGATTCGATCTCGACGATACCGGAGGCGGCAATTCAGGCTGCTAAAAGTATTAAGAATGTGCAGACACTGCTGATTGGCGGTATGGATCGTGGAATTGATTATTCCTTGCTGGTGGATTTTATAAAGCAAAGAAATGATCTAAGTTTTGTATGTATGTACGAAACAGGGGAAAGAATTTATAAGGAATGCAGTGGCCTTGATCACTGTTTTTACTGTGAAGATTTACAGGCAGCAGTGAAAAAGGCAAAGGAGATTACAAGGAAGGATGCAGCATGTATCTTGTCCCCTGCGGCACCTTCCTATAAGTACTTTAAGAATTTTGAAGAACGTGGCGATGTTTTTCAGACACTGGTCAAACAATGATGATGGAACAGAGGGTGCTTGATTGGCAATAACGATAGGTAAAAATAAGGAAAAAGAAGATAAGCTCTGGTACCGGCTGGATCTGTCCGCCATTGTGTATCCGACGCTGCAGCGTAAAGATTTCAGTTCGGTATACAGGCTTTCTGCTTTGATGAAGGAAAAGATAGATCCTGAGAAGTTGCAGGCGGCAGTAGATCATACGCTGCCGAGATTCCCAAGTTATAAGGTCGCGATCCGTACAGGAGTCTTCTGGCGTTATCTGGAATATAACCAGAGACCGGGACCGTTTGTACAGGAGGATATCAAGAATCCGTGTATGCCGCTCCCGTTCAGAACGAAAAGCAGATATCTGTTGAGAATTTATTATTACGATAAGCGTATCTCCCTGGAGGTTCATCACTGTCTGGGGGATGGTAATGGTGGTATGGTTGTTTTTCATACGATGCTTGCGGAGTATCTGAGACTATTGGGACATCAGATTCCTGCCGGTTTCCTGGTGAAGGATATAGGTGAAACACCCGATCCGGAGGAGACAGAGGATGCTTATATCAGATATGCCAATGCACAGGTGCGTCCGCCAAGACCGATGGAGAAAACTTATCTGGTCAGAGGAACATCGGAACCGTTCTATACCCTGAATATGATTATCGGTATTCTATCTGCCAAAGAAGTTTATGGTGCTGCAAAGAAATATAATGCCTCTGTGACAGAATATCTGAATGCTGTACTTTTATATGCCCTGCTTCAGAAACAGGAACAGGACGGCTATTATAAGAAACGGCCGGTTTCCATAGCCATGCCGGTAAATCTCAGACAGTTTTTTCCCTCAAAGACATTGCGGAACTTCATTACGATGGTTTATCCCAGTATTGATCCAAGGCTGGGTGATTATTCTTTTGAGGATATTATTAAGCAGGTACATCATTATATGCGGTATTATATCAATGATAAGTTCCTGCGGGGAGATATCACTACCAATGCTGCGACGCAGCAGAATCCACTGATCCGTGTTGTTCCATTGTTTATCAAGGACAGAGTGGTACGGCAGTTCTACACCATGGTACAGGATAAACATTCTACGGCAGGACTGACCAACATGGGCATTCTGCATGTGCCGGAGGAAATGGAACCATGGATTGACCGGTTCGATATCTGTATGGGACAGCCGTTTTCCAGAAGAACCAACTGCTCCATCATTACCTATCAGGATAAATTGTCAGTTACTTTTGCCAGTGCAATAAAGGAGGCAGATGTTGAACGTAATTTTTTCAGGTTTTTGGTGCGTGACGGTGTTCATGTGCAGATAGAAACAAATCGTAACTAAATAAGAATTATCATGATGTAAGTTTCAAAAGTCCATTTGGGGTTCTGTCTTGCCGGGATGCGCAAAATAAATGACTTTCATTCCTTTGCGCTAATCGTTACGATGAGCCTCAAAGAGCAAAAATCGTGTTCAGCAAAGGCTTCCACGATTTTTAGAGTCTCATCTCCACAGCGCAAAATGTCATGAAAGTCATTTATTTTCGCATCCCGACACGAAGGATTTCGAATATGGACTTTTGAAACTCACGTCATATTATAAATTATATTTAAGAAAGGTTTCTTCATGTCATATTGTGTCAATTGCGGGGTGGAACTGGAGACCACCATTCAGAAATGTCCGTTGTGTGGAACACCGGTTATCAATCCCAATGAACTGCAAAAGAATCATGTTACAATAACGGATGCACCATTCCCGGATAAGGTGGGGATGGTGGAGCCAATCAGCCGAAAGGATGTGGCAATCGTACTGACGGTGATTTTAGCCTGTACATCGATCAGCTGTCTTTTGCTGAATTATCTGGTATGGAATCCAAATCAGTGGTCCCTGCTGGTGCTGGGCTTCTGTGGGTTATTATGGGTATTGCTGGTGCCACCTTTTCTGGTAAAAAATATGAGAAAACGGATCATGGCACTGATCAATGGTGTTATGGTGTGTATCTATATCTGCCTGATCGGCATATTTACCGAGTCTTCAGACTGGGTGGTTGATTTGGGGCTTCCGATTGCGTTAACGGTCCTGATTCTGGTGGAAATCTTTCTGACGGTAGGAAAGCATAAAAGGTCTTTTCCTGTACTGTCAGGTCTGTTTTTTATGGAAACAGCAGTGCTTTGTATTGTGATAGAGCTGCTTGTAGATCATGCACTGTATCATGCGCTGGAACTTAGATGGTCTGCCATTGTGCTGACTGTCTGTACAGTAATAACTGTCTCCCTGATTGCCATGTTTTCCAGAAGGCGTGTACGCAATGAGATCAAAAGAAGATTTCATCTATAATTGACTACTATCTTTTGGGTTTTTGTGATAGAATATATTAAATAAGATCATCAGATGCCGGTGCAATGCCGGTATGAATGGAGAACATTTATGAAAGTATTGTTATTAAACGGAAGCCCGCATGCCAATGGAAGTACATATACTGCCTTGCATGAGATGGAGAAAATTTTTCAGAACAATGGGATAGAGACGGAGCTGATCCAGGTTGGTAATCAGGCGATTCGTGGCTGTGTTGCCTGCGGTGCCTGTGCCAAGCTTGGAAAATGTGTTGTGGATGATGCGGTAAATCAAATTGCGCCGAAATTTGAAGAGGCCGACGGACTGGTTGTAGGAAGTCCGGTTTATTATGCATCTGCCAATGCTACAATGATTGCTCTTCTGGACAGATTATTTTACAGTACATCTTTTGATAAGACGATGAAGGTTGGGGCGGCTGTGGTTTCTGCAAGACGTGGCGGTCTGTCGGCAACCTTTGATGAATTGAATAAATATTTTACGATCAGTGGTATGCCGGTTGCTTCGGGCCAGTACTGGAACAGTATCCATGGAAACCGTGCTGAGGAAGCGGTACAGGATCTGGAAGGCTTACAGATTATGAGAACACTTGCCAATAATATGAGTTTTCTGATCAAAAGTATCAGACTTGGAAAGGATGCATACGGACTGCCGGAAAGAGAACCGAAAATATCCACCAACTACATCAGGTAAAGGAAAGGTAAGCATATGAGGAAAGGCAATGGCTCCGGAAGAAGAAAGATTCAGGTTCTTAAAAAATTCATGGGACTTACACTGGCCCTGCTGATTGGGTCATTATCCGTTTTGCGCGCAGATGCAGGGGAATATACAGGTTCCAATGTTGTTACCAACAATATCCATGACCATAATTATTCCACAAATGATCAGGTTTCTGACAGTTACCTGTTTGGTAACGGAGATGGTACCTTTACCCGTCTGGAAAATATGGGGGATATCATCCTGATTGAAAAATACAATGCTTCCTACCGGCTGGTGTATCAGGGAACCGTAGGATTTGAACTGAGTATTTTTGGCGGCTTTTATGCAGGACAGAATTACAATTATCTGATCTTTGGGCAGCAGAATCCCACGCAGAACAATCAGCTGGAATGTATCAGAATTGTGAAGTATTCCAAGAACTGGGTCAGACTCGGAAGCGTAGCTGTTACCAATTGTAATACAACCATTCCTTTTTACGGAAGTGGTACAGATATCTGTGAAAACGGCAATATGCTTTATATCAGAACGGGACATCAGACTTATGCGGATAGTAACGGTGTCAGACATCAGGCAGATATGTTGATTACCTATCAGACAGATACAAACCAGATTAAGGCAGTACAGAGTAATCTTCCGGGTTCTGCTTATGGTGTGGTGGAAAATTCCGGTGCACAGTATATTGATGCTACCGGTGGTGTAGTGACTATGGTAGATCACCGGGTAGGAAATCCTGGAAGTATGATTGTCAGCAAGATTAATATCATGTCAAACGGTGTGCCAAATCATGGCTATGCCTGTTCCCAGGCAACTGCCATTACAGTGCCGGGCGCGTCCTCCTGTACCTTGGGCGGATATGAGGTTTCAGGGCAGTATTATCTTGTGGCGGGCAGCTGTGGTTCGCTGGACGGACTTTCCTCGAATAAAAATGTATTTGTTGCCGCTATTCCGAAAAATACATTTTCTACGGCAGCAGTGCAGTTGTCTTTCCTGACAGGATATGCGTATGGGGAATTGAAAACAGTCGAAAATCCATATCTTGTGAAGGTCAGTTCGGAACAGTTTGTACTGTTGTGGGAGACAAGGTCGGGATATACCGATCTGGAAGAGGTCTCTTATGTATTTCTAAATGGTGCAGGTCAGATGACCAGTCAAGTGAAGACGATGCACGGATGTCTCTCTGACTGCCAGCCGATTGTGTTTAACAATCAGATTGTATGGTATGTTACCAATGCAGCATCCATGAAGATTTATACTTTGCCATTGTCAGCAGGACAGCAGTCAGGAACTTCGAGTCAGACAGTCGTGAACACAGGCGCCAATATTTACCAAGGTGTTGACTATTCTGCAGTTTTTGATTTTAATTATTATATCAATCGTTATCCTGATATGCGGATCTTCTATGCAAATGACCAGAAAGGAGCATTGCGGCATTTTGTCCAGAATGGTATGGCAGAGGGAAGACAGGGCTGTGAAAACTTTGATGTAAATATTTACCGCAATAATTATCCGGATCTGCAGGCTGTTTTTGGCAATGACCTGAAGAGCTATTATATGCATTTCATTACCAATGGAAATACAGAAGGACGTAATGCACGGACGCGTATTTTATAATTTGTAATATTTAGATACAATAAAAGGAAGGGAGAAATGTGATATGGGAACACAGGATGCTGTAATTGAACGTGTAAGGAAAATGGTTAGTGATGCTTCTAATATTGTTGCATTGCTGGGGGTAGGAACGATTATTGAAAGCGG
Source organism: Lachnospiraceae bacterium (assembly GCA_051879415.1). Classification (GTDB taxonomy): domain Bacteria; phylum Bacillota; class Clostridia; order Lachnospirales; family Lachnospiraceae; genus NK4A136. The sequence continues at coordinate 7,228 of JBJELZ010000206.1, read as the reverse complement.
AGGCGAGAATATCTGGTCCTCCAGAGAGTGTTACCGGGTAGAGGAAATCTATCATAAATCGCCGGATGAAATGATGAATGTAGGATTTTACAATGCAAGAAAGGATAAGTATTTCGAATTCTATAAAAATGAAATCATCAATCGGGATTATAAACCGGCTCCATTGTATTATGATTTAAAACGTCTGGAGGATCAGGGTAAATTAAAGATGGTGATTACCCAGAACTATTATGGTTTGCATGAAGAAGCCGGGCTTAAAAATGTGATTGAATTACACGGAAACGTAAAGAATAACTGGTGTCCTCATTGCGGTAAGAAATTCAGCCTGGATTATATGAGAGCTGCAAAGTCAGTTCCTTTGTGTGATGAATGCGGCTCCGCAATCCGTCCGGGTATCCGGCTCTTTGGTGAGAATATTGCCAATAATCTTATGACGGAAGCGGTAAATGTCTGTGAAGATGCAGATCTGATTCTGGCACTTGGTACCAATCTGTATGACAACATGGTTAAATTCTGTACCGATCATTATAAAGGTGGAAAGCTGGTTCTGATTACCAAGGAAGAGCATTACATGGATAAGTATGCAGACTATGTCATTCATGACAGGGTATCGGATGTACTGCCGAAAATTATAGCATAAGAAATATCAGAGGGGATAAATTGTAAGGTCAGGGTAGAATAATTTGCTTCTCACACTTCGTTAAGTGGATGATTGTCAGCAGATTATTTTGCCCTGACTTTTTTACTTCTGTCTCAGTTAGTTGGCGGGCAGACGCCGTCGGATGATAACAAAGCAGATGACATGTACAATGGATGTGATGACCCAGGTAACGGGGTAGGAGATATACAGCATCTCCAAAGTGTGATAATGCCGGAATACAGTGTAAATCCAGACAATACGAAGACCGCAGGCTCCGATCAGGGACACGACCATGGGAAGGATACCATAGCCAAGACCGCGGATAACACCGACAAGGACATCCATGATACCGCAGGTAAAATAAACGGTACAGATGATTTTCATTCGTACCAGACCATAGGCTATGATGTCAGGGTCCGGAGTGTACAAACCGAGCAGTTCATTGCCAAACAGGTAGGCCAGGTTGCCCAGTCCCAGACCGACCACAGATACAATGACAAGGCAGGAAATGAGAATCTTATTGATTCTTCCGTATTTGCCACCGCCATAATTCTGGCTGGTAAAGCTAAGTGCTGTCTGATAAATACAGTTCATGGCAGTATATACAAAGGCCTCGATGCTGGAGCAGGCTGTATTGCCTGACATGGCAACCGGACCGAAGTAGTTGACGGAGGACTGGATCAATATATTGGAAAAAGAGAAAATCATTCCCTGTACACCGGCAGGAAGTCCAATCTGGAGAATCTTTTTGAAGATCCATGGATGGAATTTCAGTTCTTTCAGATTCAGACGATAACTTCCGGTACTTTTTGCAAGACAGCGCAGTACAAGATATGCGGAAAGTGCCTGGGATATTACGGTTGCCAGTGCAACTCCATCGACATCCATGCCCAGTACGATGACAAAAAGAAGATTTAACAGGATATTTAAAACGCCTGAGATGGAAAGATAGATCAACGGACGTTTTGTATCACCGATGGCACGCAGGATAGCACTTCCGAAATTGTATAACATCATAACGGGAAGACCTGCGAAGTAGATGCGCACATACAGGACGGCCATGGTGAGAACATTGTCCTCTGTCGGGGTATCCATCAAAATCAGAATGGGTTTTGCCGTAAGGATGGCGATCAGAGCGGTTACGATACCGAGAACCAGGCTGATCAAAATGGAGGTATGGACAGCTTCATGTACTTCTTTGTCTTTTTTTGCACCAAAATAACGGGCAACGACCACATTACTTCCGATAGAAATGCCAATACTGATATTAACAAAGAAATTAACCAGGGCTGAAGTGGCTCCAATGGCTGCCAATGCGTGCTTTTCCGTGGAATAATTTCCAACGACAATCATATCTGCTGCATTGAATAAAAGCTGCAGAATGCCGGAAAGTACAAGTGGAATGGAAAAAATGAGCAGCTTGGGTATTAAGGGACCACTGCACATATCCAATTCATATTTTTTGGAACGATTTTCTGAAGACCCGGAAGACATAATAGGCAACTCCTGAATAAATTTTTGGCAGAATCTATGTTAGTACAGAAGTAGAAAAATTGCAATGAGGATATTAATTTGATTTCAAATGAAAGAATATATGTTATAATATGCGCAGGCAATGAGCAATGCATGCGTACACCTGTCAGCTGTCTACGTCATGCTTGCATGAAATGTAGTCAGCTGGCAGGTGTACGCATATAGTGCGAAGCACGGACACCGAGATGCCAATCGAGGTGGGCATTGCGAGCGCAGAATGCGCGGGTTTGCGAGTATACAAAGAACCCAAAGTAAGCGACATAAAATGATTAGGGGGAGGACGTAATTTTATGGAAGAAAAGAATATTACGCAGGAAAACAATCTTCCGGAGGGGATTCCGGGAACAGCCCAGATTCGTAAGATTGCATCTACTATGGACAGAATGGAACTTCTTAACCTTGCGGCCAATCTTGCAGAACAGGGTTATGAGAAGAAGCTTTGGAGTGTCCTGTCCCGTATCTATAGCGAAAAAAAAGGATTTGCCGGAGCTTATGAGGAAGGAATTGAAGAACCGGTAAAGCGTATTCTTGCGTCACAGATGCCGGCGGAATTAAAGCTTCAGACCTTTACTTCTTTTGTATTGCCGGAGCAGGTCAGACCTTCCGATGAGATGACGGAAAAGCTGATTAAGGAATGTGCACCAAAGAGAATCAATATTGCAGCCTTTTTCCTGATTGATTATAACTGCGGTGCTGCATATTACCGGCTGATCCTTGCAAATAGAACCCTCTTTCATTTCTATGCAAAGAATGCCCGTCAGGAACAGCTTCTTGCAATGTATCGCGTTATCATAGAGAATGAAAAAAAAGAAGTGATTACACATTCGATACGGCAGCTGCAGCAAACAAAAAGAAAATTCAGATATCATAGTCCGGAGCAGGTAAAAGATTTTGCGGAATTGATCTTTCAGTCCAAGGAAGTTTTCTTTACCACAAAGCTGCAGGCATGTATGACCTTTGGCATTCCGGAAGAACTTTTGCCTAAGGGGAAGGAATTGTTTGATATCCTGAAAATCTCTATTAACTATGAGGAACGGATTACAAAGGAATTTGTGGAACATTATCATATCCGGTTCGATTGTTCCGACCTGGCAATGTGCAGGTATTATCTTGGCAATAAGAAATCCACAAAAGAGAAAGCACTAGTATCAAAATTTGCGGCACATCTGGTAAAGATTGAGGATGAGGCAGAACGAGGCAGGCTTCTTCATGCAGCCTTTAAGCGTGGCGGATTGTTCCGCCTGTACGCAGGATGTATGCAGGACGGTCAGGTTAATGTGGAAAAACAGAGGCGTTTTCATTATAAAGAGGAAGATATTGCATGGTGTGCGGAACTTCCGGGATTTGAAGCAAAATAGCCATAGAGTTTTGCAACAACTGTTACAAGAATAGCATAACCCTCCCTTCCCCCTCATAAAATGTAAAAAAGCATTTTTGAGGGATGTCGTGAAGGAGTATATTGAGGAACGTGCCATTGAGGTGGCTCAGTATATTATTGAGCATAATGTAACTGTACGGGAGGCAGCAAAGAAATTTGGCATCAGTAAATCGACGATACATATAGTTGTAACAATATAGAACGGAAGAAGAGAAAAGTTGTTTGGGTAGTTGAATAGGAGAAATTTTGTGTAAAAAAGAATAGAGATAAACTGTAAGATTAAGGCCGGGGAAATCCCGGTCTTATTTTATTGCTATTGGTATACACATTCTTGATTGCACTGAGTAGATGTGATGTCACGAGAAAATAAAAGCACCGAACTTCTTATGAGGAGATTAGGGTCGATGAGAATGTTGCAAACCTTTTAAATATGCAGTCAAAAGTTCTTTATCTTTCTGAGATAGTGAGGCATAAGCGTTGAGCAACTTCTGTTCTTCTTCTGAAATGGTTTCATTTCTGAGAGGATTTTTTGTAAATTTGAAGAAGTTGCTAAGGCTTATATTGAAACCATTACATATTTTTTCGAGTGTTGCAATGGTGGGGCAAGTTCTGCGATTAACCAAATTGTTGAGACTGGAATAAGGTAAATCAGATTCTTTTGCTAGTTTATATAAACTCCACTGATTGAAAGTAAGGAGTTGTTGAATTCTATCTAATACTTTATCTTCTATCAAGATTTATTACTCACTTTCATTGTTTTCATCTATTGTACCCATAATGAAAAACAATAGGCAGATGTGCGAGTGAATAATAAATTGAAATTATAACTCAAGTGAGTTATAATTTGAAATGAAAACGAGGTGGCGGAATAGATGGCAAATAATAACACAGTATTGGGTGCTGCAAAGACAGCTAAGAAAGATGAATTTTATACTCAGTTAACTGATATAGAAAAGGAGGTAAGACATTACAAAAAGCATTTCAAGGATAAAGTGGTCTTATGTAATTGTGATGATCCATTTGAAAGTAATTTCTTTAAGTATTTTGTGCTTAACTTCAACAAGTTAGGTTTAAGAAAACTAATCGCAACTTGCTACTCTACGTCGCCTATTCGTGGAAAGCAATTTGATTATACAGTTGACATAGGCGGTCAAATGTCATTTTTTCTGGAGAATGAGCAATCAAGAAATCTGTTTGTCGGGAAGCTAGCTGACCCAAGTAAGAAACCATATAAGGCAGTTGTAACAACTGTATATGATAAAACGGGTGATGGAGGTATTAGTATGCTTGACATAGCAAAATTGTTTGAGTCAGGCGAAAATACTTTAGAGGAACTTTTAGGGGATGGAGATTTTAGGTCAGAGGAATGTATCGATATACTAAAAGAAGCGGATATCGTTGTAACAAATCCTCCGTTCTCATTATTTAGAGATTATATTAAGACTCTTGTTAAATTTGACAAGAAATTTTTGGTAATTGGTCACCAAAATGCAATTAAGTATAGTGATATATTTCCGCTTATAAAGGACAACAAATTATGGTTAGGGTATGGTTTTCAAGGTAATGTAGGTTTTTTTGAGAGTCCGTATGAAGATACGGCTGTATCATCGCACCATAAAGAAGGGCTTATAAGAGTGTCTGGCGTTATGTGGTTTACTAACATGGATATTAAGAAAAGACATGAAGACATGGTACTTGTAAGAAGATATGATCCTAGGGTGTATGGAAAATACATAAATTATGATGGTATTGATGTATCAAATACTAACAATATACCTTGCGATTACGAGGGAAAAATGGGAGTACCGATCACTTTTATGGATAAGTACAATCCAGACCAGTTTGAGATAATCGGTGTGTCAAATGTAAACGGATTATTAGAAGATGTGGATATTATTGGCGAAAACTGGATAGCTGATTATAAAGCTAGCGGTGGTACGGGTCATATCACAGCTAACATGCACTCATTAGTTGGGTATAAAGAAGATAGAACGCCGGTGTCCTACTATACACGAATAATCATTAGAAACAAAAGACCGGAAAAGCCATTGGAGGTGAAGATTTAATGAACATTGAAGAAAGAAAAGTTACATTAAAGGATTTATACGAGGACTATTTCAATGATGATGAAGATGGCGTAGTTGGATACGGAGAAAAACTAAACATTAGACCATCTTACCAGAGAGAATTTGTTTATCCAGATAAGAAAAGAGATGAGGTAATTAGAACAGTTAAAAAGAAATTTCCATTAAGCATCTTCTACTGGTCAAAAAATGGGGATGACACCTATGAGATATTAGATGGGCAGCAACGAACAATATCTATCTGTGAGTATATGGACGGAAATTTTTCCGTAGATGGAAAGTATTTTGATAATTTACCTGAAGATATAAGGACAGGCATTGAAAACTATCAGATAACAGTATATGTATGTGATGGGACAGAATCCGAAAAACTTGAGTGGTTTAAAATAATTAATATTGCTGGCGAGGAATTAACTACACAGGAATTAAGAAATGCATCATTTACTGGTTTATGGTTAACAGAATCAAAACGAAGATTCTCAAAAACCGGATGTCCTGCAATGCAATTGTTTGATGACTATCTAACTGGTTCTCCAATTAGACAGCAAGTGTTTGAAAAAGTGCTTGGATGGGTGGCTGATAGAGATAATTGTACAATTGAAGATTATATGGGGCGGCACCAGCATGATAATAATTGTAATGATTTATGGTTATACTTTCAGACGGTTGTAGCTTGGACAAAGGCTGTATTTACTGATTATACTAAATACATGAAAGGTCTTGAATGGGGAATATTATACAATAAGTATAATACTAACACATATGATCCGGTTTTGTTTTGCGCAGAAGTAAAAAGACTTATTGCAGATAAAGATGTAACAAAAAACTCTGGTATTTATGAGTATTTACTAAGTGGGGATGAAAAGCTTCTTAGTATTCGAGCTTTTGACGATGACCAAAAGATGGAAGCTTATGTAAGACAAGACGGTTTATGTATTAAATGTGGTAAGCATTTTGCGTATGATGAGATGCAAGGCGATCATATCACTCCTTGGTCTAAAGGCGGCAAAACTATTTCTGAGAATTGTCAGATGTTATGTGCTGAGTGCAATAGGAAGAAAAGCAATATTTAGTAAAAGAATCAAAGCCTTGATGAAAATAATATGCACTAAGAAATTTGGATGCATTGATTTGTAAGGCTGTTACAAAGAGATGGAATGCCCTGAAGAGATGTAAAGTATATTGCAAAAAAATTGAACTAAATGTGTAGCACTGACATGTAATGAAGGCGTGGCTCAATCAGAATTCTGATTGATTCTGAGGGATTGGGAGGAGTTCCCAACAAGCAAAAAATGTATTTGTGATCACAAATGCACTGCTTGCTAATTTGCGAATGTATGTTTTTTTATTATTAAAAATCTTTATTCAAACTAATGTAACATCAATAGAAATAGTAGTGTATTTATATCAAGCGCATGGAAAAGATAATTGATATTTCGGATCTTTTTCCATGCGCTTTTATTTGCACACCCCTTTACTTGTGAAGTTTCCATATGAAATTGTGTATGGTAGCAAGGAATAAAGTATTGTGGGAATAGTGTTGCGCACCTCTCAGCATGACTTACAACTAACCTAGTTGCCTGTCACAGAATT
>JBJELZ010000205.1:0-5839 GCA_051879415.1 Lachnospiraceae bacterium | reverse complement strand
GGAGATGCTTTAAGACAGCAATTGCAAAGTATGACAGCGCACCTGTGTTAAGCAGAGATTATATCGAGTACGACGGTGGATATTATGTCATTGGAGAGGGAAGAAAGGGTTTTGTGGCAGATAAGCAGACTGATGACGACAATTATGTGCTGACACTTGTGGCTATTGTAAAGGAACTGGAAGCAAGAGGAATGACAGACTCTGTAAACAGGGCAAGGATTCATCTTGCAGCTGGGCTTCCTCTTAAATGGGTGCAGGCACAGAGGGAGGACTTTAAGAGATATATGCTTAGAAACAGCAGTGTGGAGGTCGGCTATAAGGACAGACTTTATTGTATTGAGTTTGCCGGATGTACGGTTATGCCGCAGTGTTACTCGGCAGTGACAGAGAATCTGAAGGATTTTGCAGGCGTAACGCTTCTTGCAGATATTGGAAACGGCACCATGAATCTGATGTATCTGAATAACGGTAGACCAATGGAAAGCAAGGCATGGACCGAGAAGCTTGGCGTGTTCCAGTGCTTTCAGAAGATTCACAACATGGTGCAGGACAAGACGGGGGACAATCTTATGGACGATGTAATTGATAATATTCTTCGTAGCGGGAAGATTGAACTGCCGGAGCCCCATGCATCCATTGTGGAAAAGGCAATTTGTGACTATGTGGAGGAGATTTTCCAGAAGCTTCGTGACCATGAATATAATGAGAAGCTGATGAAGGTTTACTTCATGGGTGGTGGAGCAAGACTGGTAGAGCAGTTTGGGAATTATAATCCGGACACCACCATTTTTAATCATGATATTCGTGCTAATGCCAAAGGATACGAGTATTACTGCTATATGCTTTTAAGACATCAGAGCAAGTCAGGCAGAAGGTAGGTGAGGCAATATGACAAAGCAGTACAGGAATCACAACATTCGTTTCAATATGACGGATGAGGGAGGAGTGCGGGCGTGGGAACGCCTGCATTCCGAAGAGGTAGAACAGAGCTTTAAGTCGCAGAACGCGTTTGTGGTGGCGGCTATCAATGATTATTATGAAAGGCATCTTTCCAAGAAAAACGATCCCTATCTTGAAAGCAGGGAAAAGGAGGATGCTTTTGCAGACAGGCTGGTGCAGACTGTGGAGCAGAAACTGCTTTCCAATCTTCCGGCACTTGCAGCCATGTATCAGATGCAACAGCAGGCATTCTTTCAGGCGGGACTACAGGCTGGTGGGATAATGTCTTATCCGTATCAGCAGGGGAATCCGCAGGTTGTGACCCCGTCGGCAGGAAAGTCATTGATGGAACAGGAAAGTGTCTGTGAGCAGACAAAAGATTCCCGGGAAGAAGAAATGCCTCAGCCGGAAGAGAATGAGTTTCTTGATTACTCGTTTGGTGTGTAATTTTTTGAAAAGGAGTTGATATTATCATGGAAACGGGATATACTAACAGTGTAAGGAAAGTAAGGAATGCATTACATTTTAAAGGAGGTTTTAATATGGAACTTGCTAAAGTAACATCAAAAGGTCAGGTAACAATTCCGGTAGAGATTCGTAGAAAACTTGGGATAAAAAACGGCGATAAAGTGCTTTTCATGGAAGAAGGTGGTCGTATATATATGATGAATTCCTCGATGGATGCGTTTAGGGAGGCACAGAGAGCATTTTCCGGAGAAGCACAGCAGGCTGGATTGAACAGCGAAGAAGATGTAGTCCGGATGATTAAAGAACTCAGGCAGGAAAGCGTGGTGAAGTAAATGCGGATAATGCTTGATACAAATGTGTTGATTTCAGCGTTACTGTTTCCGAGTCAGAAGTTCAATTCCATTATGGAATATATCTTTGCGGAACATGAATTGGTGCTTTCTTCATATGTAGTGGAAGAATTAAAAAGTGTAGTACGCAGAAAGTTCCCGAAAAGAGAAGCTGACATTGAAAGACTTTTATTTTTGATGAGCTTTGAATATGTCTACACACCAGATGAGATTGACCAAGAATTATTTGAAATTCGTGATGTGAAGGATTATCCGGTCCTTTTTACAGCTATTATTGAAGATGTGGATGTTCTTATTACAGGTGATAAGGATTTTTCTGATATTGTAATAGAAAAACCTGAAATTGTAACACCAGCAGAATTTGTGGAGCGGTATTTATAGCCGATGTACATTCGTACAATTACTAAAGTGAACATCGGCTACATTCCAGGGCACAATTGCGGCAAAGACAGAAAACTCACCATCCCCTTTGCAGATGGTGAGTTTTTCTGTCCGGGGGTCTCGGGGGCGTAGCCCATGAGCAGGTAGCACCGATGGTGAAGACAATGAGGAGAAAATAAAATCGGGGTGCCGTAAGGCACTCTGATTTTATTTTTGACGATTTGGCAAGCCAGCGGTACTACCTGCCTATATCATCCCCACCACATCGGAAAGGGAATAGAAGATTTCAATAAGTAGTAGAGATGTGGAAAAAGCAGTCCGAAGCGGTAAGCGAAGGGCTGCTTTTGTCTGTCTGACGGAGTCTTTTTTCCGGCGGGCAGACCTGTGGGGATGATGTGCCCTGCTGACGAAGCATCGCTTACACAAAGGCTACGAAGAAATACCCAGACGGATGCAGATGATAGCGGTTCTTATGGACAGTATAGCTATAGCAGATACAGTTTGGACAATATCTGCAACCAAATGGCTACAAAGCAGAGCAACAGTAGAACCACAACAGGGGCATGACACTGCAATTTACCGGGGCAGACCACAATTTCTATTAGTATGTAGCCATAATCCGGTGCAATCGTAGCCAAAACACAATAACTGAATACAAAAATACCAAAAAGCGAAGCCATGAAACAAATGGAAGAAAAGGCAGCAATACCAATTCAACCAATGAGTTTTGTGGCTTTTTTGTTGCCTTAAACCACATTTTGAAATCTCAAAACAGTGGTGACAGGGAAGCAATGTAACCAATTAACCCGGGCAGTATTGAAATCGGATACTGTCCACCACAGATAAAAAGAAGGAGAACATTATGGGGAAACGAACAAGAGACGAGGTAATCTATTCTCGTGTGGATTACCATGTAAAGCAGGAATTTGAATCGCAGATGAAGGAGAGCGGATATAAGACTTCCGCTGATTTCATCGACTATCTGCTCCGTGTCAACAAGGGCAGGCAGATTGACGGGACAACACTGAAGCAGTTTATGGAGGTTATGAATGATGTCTGCTATGAACTAAAAAAGCAGGGGGTCAATATCAACCAGCTGGCAAGGAATATCAATGCCTATCCGGATTTGATATCCATGACAGCATTTGAACCGTTCCAAAGAGTATTCCGGCGGTTGGAAGACTCGGTATTAAAGCTATATGAAAAGGTGGTGAATTAGATGGCAGTATATGGAAATGTCAATGTAAAATATGCTCCCTGTAAGTCTGTGGCACAGCTTCACAGTGCGGCAGATTATATCCTAGGGCAGAAGAAGGAACAGCTAAGTTCCGGTGTTATCAAGACAAAGTCGGAGTTATATAATGCCTTTGGCTGCAATCGGGATAACTTTGCAAACAGTGTCCTTATGACAAGGAAAATGCATCAGAAGAAGTACAGCCGGTTCTTCCCAAGGGACATTCTTGCACAGAAGCTGTCCATATCCTTTCATCCGGAGGACAATGATAAGCTGACTTATGCAGATGCTTACAAGATAGCGGAGGACTTCGCTCATAAGTTTTTCTGGAAGAAGGGATTTGAGGTATTGTTTGCGGTTCATGTGGATACGGAGCATGTTCACGTGCATTTTCTGGTAAATAACTGTAACCAGAAGGATGGTTCTTCCTTTCGGAGAGGTCCGAAGGAACTGGTGGAAATGTCGGAGTATTTTGGAGAACAGTGCAGGCGCCGGGGCTTGACGCACTCTGTTCGTGACAGCTTCTACAATCCGGATAAGACCAGAGAGGAACGCACCTTAGCGGAAAATCAGATGCAGAAAAGGGGAAAACTTTCTTTCAAGGATGAAATGCGTGTGTATATCAGACTTGCCATGAATGACCCGACCACGCAGAACATCCATGATGTGGTAAATATGCTTGAGAGAACCTATCACATGAATGTGCGCTTAAAGGGGAATACCATCAGTTATGCCCTTCCTTATCGCAGCAGCAATGGTGGTAAGGTGCAGGCAGTACGAGGCAGTAAGCTTGGTAAGCGATTCACGGTTGCAGGCATCAGGGAGTATATGAAACAGAAGGAAAAAGAGGATTGGTTTGATTATCCAAGGCAGGAACAGGACATCGAACATTCCAGTCAGTCCATGAAGGATTATCCCAGATGGGAAGAGGATGAGGACGAAGTGAAGGAGTCTGCTTCTAAGGCTAAAAAGCAGGTACCAACACAGGAGTCACAGCCGACCAGAAAACCGGATGTTTCTGTATATGAGGCATATGACGAGTTTCAGGAAAAACACGAGATACCGGAGAATGACGAGTCTTTCTTTTATGGTGCTGCATTTGATGACTTCAATAAAGAGTGGCAGGGACTTGATGCAGGCGCAGGCTCGGTAAGTACTGAGTTTAGCACAACAAATAACTCAACCGACGCAGAACCAGATAATGAGGATGAGTTAGACGAATTACTTGATAGCAATTCGTCAACTGTGCCGGTTCAGAATAAGCCGTTTCCATCCCCAGCAGAATACCGCAAGCTCTCTCTGGAAAAACGTGCTAAACTTCTTCCGCCACCTTCTGATGACCGAATGGAAGAACTAAAGAAGTATCAGAACAGAATGGGATATACCGAAGAATCCATGCGGAGTATGCGTTACAAGATGTCCGTCTATGATGATTTTACTGAGGAATATGATTATCGTGTGAAATACAACAGAAATCATCCTTCAGAGGAGCAGCTAAAAGCACAAGGGGAACAGCAGATAATCACACCGGTTCGTAGACGTGGGCGTGGCAGATGACAAGCATGGGTAAAGAGTGATAACAAAAGGTATGTGGATATGAAAATCTGGTTTTTACGAGAAATGGAGGAGAAACATGAAGAAAAAATGGCTTAAAAGGAGCAGCGCGATTCTACTTTCAATGATAATGGCATTGTCATTATTTCCGGGAATGAATGGAACAATACCGACTGTACAGGCAGCGGAAAACACATCCCCTGAATCAGCAAACTGGACGGAAGTAGATGGATTAAAAGGGTTTAGTCTTTCTGATACAAGCACAACAGTCGGTAAAATCATATCAAGATTATAGTGTTCAATATTTCTTTCTACCTCACGTCCACCTTCCATTTGAACAGTCGCAAAATTTGCGACAGTTGAGTTATCGAGCTCTTCTTTTAGGGCATTGTTAATATGTTTACCGATGGTTTTTACATCACGGTCAAAAAGCTCTGCCATTTGATTTCGTGTAATCCATACTGTTTCCTGCTCCCACGAAACAGGTACATTCAGTTCTAAGGTTCCATCTTTAAATGTAATCAACTCATTTTTCATTTGGTCATCTCCATTTCGTTTATAGCTTGTCAAATAAGAATCTGTTTATTCCGCATCCTCTTTCGCCCGACACTTATATACATTATGTTGATTTTTACATTGCGAAGAACAGAACTGCACATTGGAGCGGCTGGCTACAAATATCTTTCCACAGTGCTTGCACAGTTTCAGCGTAGAGTTTTCATCCGTTATCATAAAGGAAAACAAGGGATACCAGTAAAAAGATAAAATCCACTTTCAAGGCGAAAGGAAAATCCGGCAAGCATGTGACAAGTACAACACCGTATGGGTATCTGAAAGACAAGGATGACCCGAATGTATATGCAGACGGAAGATGCTGTAATTTTGCAAACAGTAGAAAAGATTTGTTGGATTG
>JBJELZ010000204.1:0-5891 GCA_051879415.1 Lachnospiraceae bacterium | reverse complement strand
GGGATGATGTTGTGGATACCATGATGCTGTCGCTGGTTTATGAAAGCAGATGGCATACCCTTTCACCCGTAACACATCTTGACAAAACCGGTCTTACCTTGATCCGTCCCCTTATTTATGTAAAAGAGGCAGATATTAAAGGATTTATCAAAGATTATCAGCTTCCGGTACATCGCAATCCCTGCCCCGCTGATCATCATACCAGACGTGAAACCGTAAAGAAGATGATACATTTGATTGATCAGGAAGCCCCCGGTGTCCGCGAAAGGATTTTTACAGCTATCTGCCAAAGCGGTATTGACGGATGGCTTCCCAGATAAAAGGAGTTATTATGCAGGAAAATAATTACCATGAAATGATTAAAATACAGAATATTTCCAAGCTTCGTGAAATGCAGAAAGATCTCCCTTCCTTTTGCACCGTTTTTTTTCGTGGCATTTCCGACCGTGTCAGCACACGTACCATGATTGCCTATGCTTATGATTTGCAGATTTTCTTTCATTTTATAATACATAACATTATCAAAGATGAATCTATGCAGATGCGGCAGATTACGTTGGAACATTTAAAAGAAATCAGTAAATTTGATCTTGAAGACTTCATGGATTATCTTTCCTATTATACCGGCGAAGATGGAACAATTCATACAAATGATGAGCGTGGCAAATCCCGTAAGCTTTCAGCCATAAAAAGTCTTTATAATTATTTTTATGAGGCCGAACTGTTGACCAGTAATCCTGCATCAATCGTTCATATTCCAAAGTACCACCAAAAAGAAATCATCCGACTGGAACCGGATGAAATTGTCAAACTTTTGGATATGGTAGAAAATGGCTCCTCTCAGGAAACAAAGAAACAAAGTGATTTTCATAAAATTACCAGAGACAGGGATTTATGTCTGCTTACCCTTCTTCTTGGCACGGGAATTCGTGTCTCCGAATGTGTTGGGTTAAATATATCAGATGTTAATTTTGATAATGATGCAATCCGCGTCATTCGAAAAGGCGGCAATGAAGCAACCGTCTATTTTGGTGATGAAGTAGAAGATGCGCTCAGACTTTACCTGGAAAAGAGGAAAAATATTATTCCGTTAAGTGGTCATGAAGATGCCCTGTTTCTTTCCATCCAAAACCGCAGAATCTCTGTACGGGCAGTTGAAAATCTGGTTAAAAAATATGCTTCCCAGGTAACTACATTGAAAAAGATCACCCCACATAAATTGCGAAGCACATATGGTACAGAATTATACCGGGAAAGTAATGATATTTATCTGGTAGCAAGCGTTCTTGGCCACAAGGATGTCAATACAACCAGAAAACATTATGCTTCCATGGATGATGACCGCAGACGTCGTGCTGCCAATATTGTGAAATTAAGGAATACCGACTAATGCCCTATTTAAATTCTGTTGAATAATAGGGAATCATCAGCTCTTCTCCTGCATAAATTTTCCCATCCCAGCAGTGATTAATATGCTGCACTTCCGCTATATATTCCTGTATGGTCTGCTCACTGCCCAGATAATTCTCCTTAGCAATACTCCAGAGACTATCGCCTTCAACCACTTCAATTCTATGGTAATATTTATAATAAACTTCTTCTGAGCCGTCATGTGCTTCTGTCGGCTGTGAGAAAGCCAAAGCCAGCAGCCCCGGAATCCCAATCAGCATGAACAATGTTGCCATAGCCGTCCGTAATACCAGTGTTCGATACCATCTGCTTTGCTTCATTCTCCTCATAAACAATCCTATTTTATTGTTTTTTCTCTTTCTGACTTTTGTACTCATCATATCACCTTTTCCTTTTTATCCCTTTAACCAATCGAATATTTGTTCGGTATATTTGTATTATATCGAACATATTTTCTGTTGTCAACATAAAATCGAACAAATTTTCGGAAAATATGTTTGCTTTTTTATTTTCCGAATGCTATAATTAGAATATACAAAAATCGGGAGGCTATAATATGGCATATGGAAAAATAAGCAAAAAGCAAGAGGAAATACTTTCCTATATCAAAGATGTGATCTTACAAAAGGGCTATCCCCCTACAGTACGTGATATCTGCGATGCTGTTCATTTAAAGTCCACCTCTTCCGTCCATGCACATCTGGAAACACTTGAAAAGAATGGGTACATAAAACGAGATCCGACTAAACCGCGGGCAATTGAGATTATAGATGATTCTTTTCAGCTTGTACGCCATGAAATGGCAAGTATTCCAATTGTCGGAACGGTTGCTGCAGGTCAGCCGATTCTTGCGGAACAGAATATTGATGGATACTTTCCGCTTCCTGTGGAAATGGTACCGAATTGTGAAACCTTTGTTCTGAAAGTAAAAGGTGACAGTATGATTAATGTCGGAATCTACAGTGGTGACAGTATTTTTGTTAAAGTCTGCAATACAGCTAACAATGGAGATACCGTAGTTGCTCTGATTGATGATTCTGCTACTGTGAAAACATACTATAAAGAGAACGGTCATATTCGTCTTCAGCCGGAAAATGATACAATGGAGCCAATTATTGTTGATGATTGTCAGATCCTCGGAAAGGTATTTGGTGTTTTCCGCTTATACCGTTAGAGCTTACTGATTCAGATCTTTCAGTAACAAATTAAATACTGTTTTTCTATAAATAAAAACCTCATCTTAACGATGAGGTTTTTATCATAATTCTTCTTTTCCTATCTGTTTTCCATCTCTCCAGATACGCTCAAGATTATAAAAAAGTCTGTTTTCCTTATCAAAGATATGAATAATCAGATCACCATAATCCATCAATACCCAGTTTGCATTGGTATACCCCTCTATTTGTTTTGGATGTATACCGCTCTTTGCCAGCTGTTCTTCAACAAAGTCCGAAATGCTGTGAACCTGATTGACATTATTTCCATTTGCAATGATAAAATAATCCGCAATGCTGGAAACTTCACTGATTTCTATGATGCGAATATCTTCTGCCTTTTTCTCTTCCATTGCGTTAACTGCAATTTTTGTTGCTTCCTTAGATGATATCATCTGTATCCTCCTGATATTTTTTATAATATTCATAAGCATCCATAGATGCCTGATCAATCGGCTGCTCCTTATTTTTAAGATGCCGCATGGTACCCTCCAGAATCATGCAGACTGCACGGTCCAGATCTACAAATATTGTCTCTCTGATTTCTTCCAGTCCCGGAATCATTTTTCTTCCCGGTTCAATATAATCAGCCGAAAATACAATCTTTTCCAAAAGACTCATATCTGCCTTGCCTGTCGTATGATAACGTATGGCCGATAAAATATCCGGATCATTGATTTCATATTTTTTTTCTGCAAGACAGCTTCCTAATTTTGCATGAATTAAAAACGGATTTTCAATTTCAAATTTCGAAAGCTTCACTTTATATTTTTTGCACAATGCCAGTTTTTCATCCGTATCAATGCATTTTGCACAATCATGCAAAAGTCCTGCCAGATATGCTTTCTCCACATCCGCATGATACCGCATTGCAAGAGCAGCTGCCGTATATGCAACTCCTATCGTGTGTTCATATCGTTTCGGATCCAGCTGTTTGCTCAGGCTTCTTTTAATCGCCTTATAATCAGAAATTGCCATTCTCTTCGTGTCCTTTTATCTATAGAGCTGTTCTTTCAGTATAAATTGTTGTACCGGTTCAGGAACCAGACCTGTAATCTCCATGCCTTCCTTCACAAGCTCCCGAATCCCACTGGAGGAAACCGGCATATCGTATTCCATACAGTATATCTGTGTATGATATTTCCGTTCCAGTTCTTCTGAATACTGTCTCAGACTTTTCTCAGGCAGTGACTTATTCTTTTCAGGCTCCTTCGCTGTTATATCACGGTCTGGTCTTGCTGCAACAATCAGACTGCACTGTCCCATCAGCCTGGCAGGTTCCTTCCAGCTTTCAATCTGCCTTAAGGAATCCTCTCCCATCAAAAAATACAGTGTTGCATGCGGATATAACTGTCGAAACTCTTCTATGGTTTCATAACTATAGGTAGGACCGCTTCTTTGAATCTCCAGATCAGATGCTTCAAATCCATCTATTCCGGCTATTGCCAGACAAACCATCTGATACCTGAGCTCCGGATCCAATACATTTTCTTTCATATAGGAATTACCGCTTGGCAGGAAAAGAACATGGTCCAACCCATAGCTCTTTTTCGCAAGCAATGCAAGTCCGATATGACCCTCATGTATAGGATTAAATGTCCCACCATAAATACCAATTTTCATAAGATAATCTTCTTATTATCCTTATTTTCTTTATACAAAACAATTTTTCGCCCAATCACCTGTACCAACGTTGCGCCGGTCCGCTCTGCCAGCATAGCGGCTATTTCATGTGGATCGTCTTCCGCACCCTTAAGCACAGATATTTTTATCAATTCATGCGTATTAAAGGTTTCCAGGACAGCCTCTGTAATCTCCGGTGTCAGATTGGCTTTTCCAATCTGAAAGAGCGGTGTAAGATTAGACGCAAGACCTTTTAAATAGGCACGCTGTTTACTTGTTAAGTTCATTTTATACCATACCCTTCCCTGTATTTATCTGTTCTATTTATAGTAATCAAAAGAAAATCCATACATCCGTACCGTATCTCCTTCTGAAATCCCAAGCTTCTCCAACTGCTCCAGAATACCATTTTCTTTCAGAAAGTTTTGGAAGAAACGAAATCCTTTTTCTGATTCCAGATTGGTATAGCCTAACATCTTCTCAATTCTCGGTCCCTCAACAACATATTCCTGCTCATTCTCATCATAAAATACTTCAAACGGTTCATTTACGAACTGGAGTGCCTCATCAGGATTATATTCTGTTTCAAATACAACATCTTCCTGCTTTAACTCCTGAAGCTTCTGATATACATAAGAAAGCAGTTCTTTCATACCTTCTCCTGTTACGGCACTGACAGGAAACACCTTAACACCCTGTGGTTCCAAAGCATTCTTAATACGCTCCACCGGATTGGAAACCTCAGGATAAATCAATTCCCCATTTTCATCAATATCAATCGGCTCAGCATCCGTTACAATGGCATCAATCTTATTGGCTGCAACAATCTGTGGAATGGCTGCTACTTTCTCACTGTATGCCCTTAACTCTGCATTAATCTTTTCATAATCTTCCAGTGGATCCCTTCCTTCTGTGGAAGCTGCATCCAGAATATGAATCAACAGTTTATTTCTTTCAATATGACGCAGGAATTGAAGACCCAGTCCATGTCCTTCAGCAGCTCCTTCGATCAAGCCCGGTATATCAGCAACGACAAAAGAATTACCATCACCAAGATTTACAACACCAAGATGCGGATTTAATGTTGTAAAATGATAATCTGCAATCTGCGGTCTTGCATTTGATACCCTGGAAAGAAATGTTGATTTACCAACGCTCGGATACCCTACCAGTCCGACATCTGCTATTACCTTCAGCTCCAGAATCACTTCGATCTCTTTGGCTGGTTGTCCCGGCTGTGCATATTTAGGTGCCTGCATTGTTGATGTGGCATAATGCTGGTTACCACAGCCTCCACGCCCACCGGTCAGCACCTTATATTTTCTACAGTCACCGGACATGTCGACAATCACACGCTCTGTCGCAGCATCCTTTACAACAGTTCCCCGTGGAACTTTAATCACACAGTCAGCACCATCTTTTCCACGGCAGTTACGCTTTCCGCCTTCTTCACCATTGCCGGCTGCAAATTTTCTCTTATGTTTAAAATCGATCAGTGTATTTAAGCCGTCATCAACTACAAGAATGACATCACCGCCACGTCCACCATCGCCGCCATCCGGACCACCATCCGGCACATATTTTTCCCGTCTGAATGATACGTGGCCATCGCCGCCCTTGCCGCTGATCATTATTATTTTTGCC
>JBJELZ010000203.1:0-30091 GCA_051879415.1 Lachnospiraceae bacterium | reverse complement strand
GTGTAGAGGGACATGCTCATTTGATGTTAACCTTTTGACCCCAGTATCCTGTCACGAGGAGCGCCCTTTGTCACGCTACCGGGTTCAAAATCCCATTTAAAAGGCAGAATGCAAAAATAAGTCGGTTTCATGACATTTTGCGCTACAAAGATGAGACTCTAAAAATCGTGGAAGCCTTTGCTGAACACGATTTTTGTTCTTTGAGGCTCATCGTAGTGTTTAGCGCATAGGAATGAAACCGACTTATTTTGTACATTCTGCCATATAAAGTTTTTTGAGAAGGCTTTTGACCCCGATAGCGTGACAAAGGGCGCTCCTCGTGACAGAAGCCCCGTCCCCGAATCAAGGACGAGAAATACCCACTTCTTCTTCAATACATTTCCAGTCAATCTTTCTGTCCTTAAAATACATTTCCCGGTCTTTATCTCCAACAGGACGAAGCACCTTACAAGGATTACCAACTGCAACCACATTATCAGGAATATCTTTTGTAACAATACTTCCGGCTCCAATGACAACATTATCTCCAATTGTTACTCCCGGCATAATAACTGCTCCGGCTCCAATCCAGCAATTCTTTCCAATGTGAACAGGCTGGTTGTGCTGATACATGGCTTGCCTGAGGGGGGCATAAATCGGATGCCCTGCTGTAGCAACCGTTACATTAGGACCAAACATCGTATAACTTCCCACATAAATATGCGTATCATCCACAAGAGTCAGATTAAAGTTAGCATACACATAATCACCAAAATAACAATGTCCACCACCAAAGTTTGAATGAAAAGGTGGTTCAAGATAACATCCTTCTCCAATCTCTGCAAACATTTCTTTTAACATAGCAGCTCTTTTTTCACTTTCACCAGGTCTTGTCTGATTAAAGTCATAAAGCATTTCCAGTTTCTTTGTCTGAATTTTCATGACTTCCTCGTCTCCGGGCAAATAAAGTTCTCCTGTGTGCATTCTTTCTTTTGCTGTTTTCATTTTATCATCTCCCATTAAAAACATTTCTTTTTGTGTTCTTGCGGGCAGGTTCCGAATTTTACACATTTATAACAGAGTTCATTATCGCACCGTTCCTCTGTAAAATATTGTTTTATATTTTGTAACGTAGTATCTGCAATGTTACCCAATGCTTCTCTGGTAAGGAATGCCTGATGTGATGTTACAATCACATTCGGCATGGAAATCAGCCTGGCAAGCGTATCATCTTCCACAATATGTCCTGAAAAATCATGGAAAAATACATCGGATTCTTCTTCATAAACATCAAGACATGCCGCTCCTACTTTTCTATCCTTGATACCTTCCACCAGTGCCTCCGAATCAATCAGGGCACCTCTGGATGTATTGATCAGCACCACGCCTTTTTTCATTTTCCCTATGGATTCTGCATTTACCATATGTCTGTTCTCATCCGTCAGCGGACAATGGAAGGAAATGATATCACTTCTTTCCCATAATTCGTCTAAAGATACATACTCAATGCCGCTGTCTGCTGCCGGGTATTTATCATACGCAATGACCTGCATTCCAAATCCCCGGCAGATATTAATAAAAATTCTTCCAATTTTTCCGGTTCCTACTACACCCACCGTTTTGCCATGAAGATCAAAACCGGTAAGTCCGCTGAGGCTGAAATTAAAATCTTTTGTCCGGATATAGGCCTTGTGAATTCTCCGGATAGAAGTAAGAAGGAGTGCCATGGCATGCTCCGCCACAGCATAAGGAGAATACGCCGGCACCCTGACAACATGAATCTTTCCATAAGCATGTTCAATATCTACATTATTGTAACCGGCACATCGTAAAGCAATCAGTTTTACACCGTATTCCGCCAGACCATCAATTACCTTTTTATTTACCGTATCGTTGACAAAGACACATACCACATCGAAGCCCTCTGTCAGTTTTACCGTATCTTCGGAAAGCTTTGTCTCAAAATAGGTAATCTCATATTCTCCGTTCTCATTTGCCCGATCAAAGGATTCTTTGTCATAATCTTTTGCATCAAAAAAGGCAATTTTAATCTTTTCACTCATAGCTTTATCCTCCTTTTAAATGTATGAATTGTATTGCTTTTTTACAGGGACGGGGCTATTGTCACAAGGAGCGCCCTTTGTCACGTTATTCTTATCAAAAGAATTATTTTCGTTTGATAATATCGTGACAAAGGGCGCTCCTTGTGACAATAGCCCCGTCCCTGATTATGCTTTCCACAAACCATGTAAGTTACAGTATGCATATACCGCTTCAACTTTATCGCCTTCACAAATGGAGAAGCATACCTCAGGTACATCTCCGGGCTTTAATACCTTTCTCTGGTTGCCGGATTTTGTCTGTAAAGATACCCATTCAATGAAATGTGCATCCATCATCGGATGTGCAACTGATCCAACTGTAACAGTAACCTTATTTCCTTCAACAGAGAATACCGGTACATGCTTTTCAACAGCACCATCTGATGTTCCCGGAACAAGCTCTGTCATCTTCTGACCACAACACATTACCGGTACTCCCTTGTCCTTAATCATCTCAATCTGATTGCCACAATGTTCACATACAAGAAATTTCATATCGTTCTTTCTCCTTCCCTGGTAATATTCTTGCCATTGATTTAAGATAATTCTTCTTTCATGTTCTTTCGTCTCCAAAAAATGGTGGGTATCATACCCATCGATTGGTGGACCCGGAGTCTTTCGACCACCCCAAAGATGTGACATATTACGCCAACATTTTTATCTTACGTTAGCACAAATATGCATTCTTTACAAGTGAATTTTGTAACTCTTTTGCACACTTATAAACAGGGTTGCCATAAATTATTTCAGGGACGGGGCTTCTGTCACAAGGAGCGCCCTTTGTCACGTTGTTCTTATCAAAAGAATTATTTACTATTAATAATTTCGTGACAAAAGCCCCGTCCCTGAGAATAAACGCCCTGTATCCCCAAACCTAAAACCATGAGACACACGGCAGCCCCGGTGATTCCATTCATCAGTGTTATCATTTCTTCCTCCCCATCGGCAAAAGAAGCAAACATTGCCGTCTGGAGTGTCAGAATTGAGACACAGGCATCAATATATCCGATTCTTCTGGTGATGGAAAGAAGTGGTGATTTTCTTTTTCCGACCTTCACCACTTGTATCGTGGACATGGTAATCTTGTAAAATGTATATGTTGCCACTGCATATATCATAAGTCCCGGGTAATCCTTACCGCCCTGCGCATGCAGAAGCAGGATAACTGCTCCAACCAATACAACTGCCATAAAGATAAACAGGATACTGTTTCTGCGGTAAACAGACAGTTCCCGTCTCATATGCTCCTCTTTTTCTTTGACCCCGGCCAATAATCTCTCCTGCCTGACAACGCCAGCCCGCATAACACTCAACAGAATATAGTATGCCGATAATGTTCCAAACCACGCCGAATGACTGGCCATTCCAATGACTCCGTTGAATATCGCAAAAATGATATTACTCACCATTCCGGGCACTGCAAACAGAATGGTTCTCCATCTGTAATCAGTTGTTACTTTATTCGTATATGGATTTGCTGCAATTGCCGGTTTTATGATTTCTCTGATATGCTGTCTGATATGAATCACGATATAATAACTGCTTGCAGTCAGTGTAATGGCTGCAAGCACATAAAACAGGATACCAACCAGATATGGGAAACACTCCAGCGCCACATTTAACAGGGCAAGCACTATAAAGATAGTCGTCACAAAATATAAGAAAATCCGGTTTCGCAAATATAAGGAAGGAATATATCTGCTTATTTTTTTCTTTGATTCTTTTTGGTTTTTCATATCTGAAGCATCCTTATATACACTTTATCACAAATTTTTTTAATGATATTACCTTCTACCGCACCTCAAATCCATTGAAAACTTTTTATTTCAAGCCTTTGATAAAAGGAATCAGGCAAAGAAGCACAACAATACCAACGATTCCGATTACAATTCCGACAACCATATGGCTCCACACCATGGTAAGACACATACCCACACCCAACAGCAAGGCTCCAATAATCCCGATCAATGTTGCACCGATGGTTTTTCCCGAAGGTTTGATTGGTTCTTTGTTCTCCATCTTTCTCCACACAAGTACCATGATCAGCAGCACTACTGCTCCAATTACTCCCATAACGACACCCGGTCCGAACGCATTCCACTCCGGAATCAGTGCCATGCACATGCCAAGTGCAAACAAAATGCCTCCGATTGTCCCTAATATCATAGCAACAAAACTACTTTTCTTCATTATTGAATACCTTCCTTTCTTCCTGCTTCTTCTCTTGCTTTCTGCTCTGCAGCTAATCTTTCTTTTGCTTCTTCCACAGTTTCGCCTTCCTTAGTCAGAAAATTATCTACAAACTTATCTGCAATTTTATTGAAGCCGCCTACTGCTCCATCTTCGATTTTCTTGTAGCCGCCAACTACACCTTCTTCAATCT
Source organism: Lachnospiraceae bacterium (assembly GCA_051879415.1). Classification (GTDB taxonomy): domain Bacteria; phylum Bacillota; class Clostridia; order Lachnospirales; family Lachnospiraceae; genus NK4A136. The sequence goes on along the minus strand of JBJELZ010000203.1, from coordinate 25,627 downwards.
TCTTATAGCCGCTTACTACATTCTCAGCGATTTTCTCATTTGCTTCTACCAGCTTTGATTTTGCCATGCTGTTCATCTCCTTCTCAAAATTTATTTTGTTTCATTTGATATTGCAAGGATACCATGCGTTTATTTATTCTTTGTTAGAGTTTTGTTTACGAAATATTAATTCATTTTTCCTTACAGCAATGGTGATAAAACTCTTACCAGCACACGGATCAGCCGCTGCAGTATGGTATCTTTGATTGATCCATCATCTATTTCTATGGATCTGCCCATTGTATCTGTCAGATCATCCTTAATTGGCTGCAAAACTTCATGCTTATACAGCCATACACCATTTTCAAAATGATGCACCAGACTTCTGTAATCCAGATTGATCGTACCGACAATCGCATATTGGTCATCGGAGAGGTATACTTTTGCATGTACAAATCCCGGTTCAAATTCATAAATCCTCACGCCAGCAGCTCTAAGCCTTTTGTAGTGGCTTCTGGTCATTACAAATACAATCTTCTTATCCGGTATATGAGGCGTAATAATCCTTACATCAATTCCTCTCATTGCCGCATTTTCTATGGCCTGACACAGTTCATTATCAATAATCAGATAGGGGCTCATCATGTACACATAGTCTTCTGCCTGATTCAGCATATTCATGATCATAGTCTTTGCAACACGGTGCTGGAACATCGGTCCCGGTCCATCCCCAAATGGAATGATATAGCCATCATTTTCTATAAAAAGCCCGTGCACATAATACGGTGAAAATTCTGTTACCGGTGATTTTACATTCATCTCATAATCAGCAAGGAAAATAGAGGTCAATTGTGTAACTGCTTCACCTTCCAGACGTATTCCTACATCTTTCCAGATCCCATAAAGCACTTTTTCATTGATATACTCATCTGCAATATTCACTCCTCCTGTATACCCGATTTTGCCGTCAATTACCATGATTTTTCTGTGGCTGCGATTATTGAATTCATTGTCAGCCTGTCCTTTTAACCGGGAAAAGCAGACAGCATGTATTCCCTGTTTTTTTAGCGTTTTATAATAATCTCCCGGCAATGTGCACATACACCCCACATCATCATAGAGTACTCTTACTTCGACTCCTTTTTCTGCTTTTTCCTTCAGGACCTCCAGAATACTGTTCCAGAAAATCCCCTCCTCAATAATAAAATATTCCAGAAAAATATATTTTTCTGCTTTCCTTAAATCTTCCAGCATGGCAGCAAAAAGCTTTTCTCCCATGCTGTAATATTTTGCATCTGTATTTTGGTACAAATGGGTATCTGCTAATTTACAAAGCAGATTGGCATTCAGAAATGCCTGCTTATCTTTTTCTTTCAGCTTCCGTAATATTTCCTGATCTTCTGTCTGCACCTGCTGGCTCTTTATTTTTTCCAGCCTTTTTACATACTTTTTCTTCAGTTTTCTGTCATAAAACATAAAATAGATCATAAATCCGGCAACCGGTACGATCAGTACGAACAACAGCCACGGAATCTTATAGTCAGGGTTTTCCTGTGAATTGATAATCTTCAGCACACATACAATTTCTGTTGCGTACATGGCAAGATAGAAATAGGGAATATAAACGGCACATAATATCGTCAATGCCAATACCCCTGCTGTTTCCAATAGAATTAGAAAAATAGCAATGATAAATCGAACAGGTATATAATTTACTTCCTGCTCTTTCATTCCATCTTTATCATGAATTATAATGGTTTTCTTCATAAACCCCGTCCCTGAATCAAATACCGAATAAAGCAATTCCTACCATGACCAATGTAACAGCCGACATAGAAACAAACGCAATATTTATTCCATACATAGTTGCAGCAGAGTCAAGATTAATATTAGAAGCTGCTGCCAACATGATTGCAACAAATACAGCAGATCCAATGGAACCTGCTACTGTCCGTAAAGATGTAAGTAAAGACGAAGCATCTGCAACTTTTTCTTTCTCAACTCGACTCGTTCCCCATGTAAGAAGCGGCATCATAAGACATCCAATCGATACATTTCGAATTACATTAAAAATCGATGCTGCAATTAAAGGTGTTGATAATGTGATAAAGTACATACCCACATTGCTGATCAGCAGACAAATGGATCCCACCACATATAATTTCTTTATACCAATCCGGTCATAAATTCGACCTGCAAATGGATTAATGATTGCCGTTGCAACAGATCCCGGTAATGTGACAAGTGCTGAAGTTACCGCAGAATACCCTAGTGCAGTCTGAACATATATAGGCATTAATACAGAACCGCCCATCATGACCAAATATAATAACATACTGGAAATAACCGCCTGGGCATATTCTTTTTCTTTTAAAATGCGTATATCTAAAAAAGCTTTTTCAAGTTTTAACTGTCTGAAAACAAAAAATACAGCTCCAAAAATGCCAATGATCAGCGGAAGTACAGACATCAGACTTGTTATACCGTAACTTCCAATATTTCCGATTCCAAGTGTGATTCCACCAAATGCAAAAATACTTAAAATAAAAGAAATGACATCAAAATCAATATCCTGTAATTCCAATACATCACTAAAATTAATGACGGACATTACAAGGGAAATAAGCATCACAACCAGTGTATAAATAAAGATATATTTCCAGCCAACAGTATCTACAAGTACGCCCGCAATTGTTGGAGCAACAATTGGTGCTGCGGTAGCCGCCAGTCCATACCAGCCCATCATGGCTCCCTTTTTTTCCTCCGGATATATGGACAGTATAATTACCTGTCCCATCGATGTAAGAATGCCATTACCAATCGCCTGCAGTACTCTGCCGACCATCATTATGCCAAATCCAGGTGCCAGAATACAAATGACCTCACCTATGATAAAACATACAATACTGGATATGTATAATTTTTTTGTGGGTATTTTCTTGATTAGAAATGCTGTCAATGGCATTACGATTCCCATGACCAGAGAGTAACCACTTGTCATCCACTGTCCGGTTGACACACTGATTCCAAAATATTCCACTACCGGAGGAAGTGCCGTTGTCATTGCTGTAGCGAGCATTCACCCTTTGATTCAGGGACGGGGCTTCTGTCACAAGGAGCGCCCTTTGTCACATTGTTCTTATCAAGAGAATTATTTTCGTTTCATGATATCGTGACAAAGGGCGCTCCTTGTGACAGAAGCCCCGTCCCTGAATCACCTTTCTATATTCACAATAAAGAATGGCCTTTTTCACAGACCTGATATATCTCTTCCATTTTTTCTTCAATCAGAGGCTGCAACTTTTCCGTCTGACCTTTTACAACTTTCCGATAAACAAAATATGGTAAAATCCATCCAATAAATCCCGGAACAGCAAGTAATACACACAACCATACAATAGGTGGTTCATGTGTGACAGCAAAAGTTGAACCTGCCATAAATACAGTTCCTGCAATTCCCACCGCTAATGCCCAAATAGTTGCCGCTGTTGTTTTTGCTCTTTGAAGCTTACTAAGATCCTGTGCACAGGCTTCAAAATTTCTCTGTAACCTTGTCAGTTCCATTTTATTGATGATTTTCCGGTCACGCTTCATCCGGATTATGACATGATGCGGATTTCTCACATCAGATACTTCTTCCTCTACAGTCCAGCCAAAATTCTCATAGCAATCCAAATACATGGACGCCTGATTCGTGCTAACTGTAATCTCTTTATATTCATATCCTACAAATGATTTTCTTTCCTGTTCCATTCCATCTCTTCCTCTCCGTTTAATTTATGGACTTTGGGCAATCTGACCGTAAATTTCGTTCCCTGTCCAACTTTACTCTCTACTTCAATACTTCCATCCGATAACTGAAGAATTCTTTTCACAAGCGCAAGTCCAAGCCCGTTTCCTTCCGTAGAATGGGAAGTATCGCCCTGGAAGAATTTATCAAATATTTTTTTCTGGGTTTTTTCATCCATTCCAAATCCGGTATCCTCAACAGATACTGTTACCTCTTCTTCATCCGAATCCTGTGATAAGGTAATCGTTCCCTTCGGAGGTGTAAATTTAATTGCATTGGATAACAGATTGGTCCAGACAAGCTCTAAAAGTCCCGCATCCGCTTCTATCTTCATTCGTTCTTCAATATCCACCTCAAACTCTATATTTTTTCGCTCCCACATATCTTCAAACTGTAATGCACATTCACATAACTGTGCACACAAATCAAATTGTGCAGGTACCGGTTTAATTGTCTGTTTCTCCAGCTTGTTAAGCTTCAGCATATTTGTAATGAGATTAGAAAGTCGTTTCGTGGCATGAAGAATATTTTCTGTACATTCCCTGCTTTTTTCCTCAGAGAGTCCTTCCAGTTGGAGAAGCTCCGCATTATTCTGTATCACTGCAAGAGGTGTCTTAATCTCATGGGAAACATTGGAAAAGAAATCTGTTTTCAAAGTTTCTATACTTCCAAGTTCCTCCACCATCTTATTGAAATCCGTAAACAATACATCCAGATGCGTATATTTATCCGCAGTATGGTGAGGTGCCAGATACACAGAAAAATCTCCCGATGCTACTTTATGAGCAGCTTCCGAAAATTCTTCGATTGGTTTCTGATAATGTCTTGTTACCTGATAACTGGTCCATAAGGTAAAAGCAATTGCTGCCACCAGCCAGAGTCCGAATATGATAAGCTGGCTGTGAAGAGGTATGCTCTTATAATCAATATTCTCCCCTATGATTTTCATTTGTATGGTAGTAAATAAGCCAAATGCTACGAATACAATGACAAATGTAGAAATAGGGAATATTCTTTTTTTTACCCTTGCATCACGAAATTCTGATTTCTCATTCATTCTAATATCCATGCCTTTCCGGTACCTGCTTTGGACACAGGCACAATTCCTTAATTTAATACCGCCTTATATCCAAGTCCCCGTACAGTTTTTATTTCAAATCCATTACATTCTGAAAACTTGTCCCTTAGTTTTGTGATATAGACATCCACTGCCCTGAGACTCGTATCACTATTCACTCCCCAAAATTCATCCATAAGCTGTGCTCTGGAAAATGTCTTGTTTGGATAGGAAAGCAGCTTATAAAGAATATTAAATTCTCTGGTTGTGGCAGGGATTTCTTCTCCCGAAATAGTGGCTGTCATAGCGTCTGCATCCAGTTCCAGATTTCCCACTACCAGTTTTCTGTCCATTTCAATATTGGCACGACGCAAAAGTGCCCGGACGCGGAGAAGCAGTTCATCCAGTTCAATAGGTTTTACCATGTAGTCATCTATGCCAAGCAAAAAACCTTTCTGCTTAGAAGGCAGATCATCCTTAGCAGACATAAAAAGAATCGGAATATGTTTATTCACGCGTCTGACATTTTCTGCAAATTCAAAACCATCTACTTCCGGCATCATGATATCTGAAATAATCAGTTCATATAAGTTGTTATACATTTCCTCATACGCATCATTCGCATTATGACACCCCTTCGCATGAAATCCACTGTCATTTAAGTATGTACACACTGTCCGGTTCAATTTAATATCATCTTCTAACACTAGAATATTGATCATACTGATTCCTCCTGTTGTATCTTCTTTATCTAATAATCTTTCTTCATTTTCATTTTGTTAAAGTTTTGTTTCAAAATTGTTAATTGAGGACGTTCCTTTTGTCACAAAGAGCGCCCTTTGTCACACTATGGTAAAAAAGCGGCTTTAATTTTTGAAGAGCCATGCGCAACTCGAAGGCTTTGCCTTCTTCGTCGCGGGCTGGCGCCAACAACTTACGGCTACAAGCCGTGCAACCTCGAACGCTTCGCGTCCTCGGTCGCGGGCTGGCGCCCTATAAAAAAGAGATAGCCCGCCTCGTTTGTGAACAAGTTCACACGAGTCGTACCATCTCTTTTTTGCATGGCTTGTAGCTTTCGCGAATGTTCCCTGCGGGAATCGAACCCACAATTGAGTCTTAGGAGGACCCCGTTATATCCATTTAACTAAGGAAACAGCTATACCCATTTAAAACAACAAAATTATCATAGCAGAAACCTTCCTCTTTTGCAAGTTTTAATCCCTGCTTTTTCGGCTTCTCAGTCCCTGACCCAGAACTTTAAATACTTCTTCCGCTTCACCGGATCCTGCATCATTGCGGCATAAATTTTCTCCAGAATAATGATCATTTCCTCTGCTGATACCGGATCCATGTCCTTGCCAAGAATCATATTGACATAGTGCGCTCCAAATACATTGCTTTCCACGCCGGTATCCACAGCTCCATTTCTTTGATAAAACTTCAGTCTGCGTTCTGCCATCACCTGATCCGGCGCATCCTTCGGAAATTCACTTTCAATCAAAATCTTTTTCTCAGGATATAACTCCTTCAACGATGCCAGAATCCGCCCGCCATAGTTTTGGTTTCTTTTCTCTGAAAAAACACCCAGGTAATCCAGTAATCCATAGGAACATTTCTGCGGCGTCAGCACAAGTGCATATCCTACCGGTTCCTCCCCATCATATACCAGCAGACTATCATAAATTCCCCGCTCCATCATATCCAGGATACTATGCAGCGGCTTTAACTCCAACGGAGGAAAATCCTTACACATATGTTTCTCATATATTTCTGTGATTTCACACTCTTTCATTTTACGCAATGAAATAGACATTTCAACTCTTTTCCTTTTCTGACAAACTGATAATCGCAAAATTCTGATACAATAATAATGTGGGTGTCAAAAACCCGTTGATACAATCTTTTATGACAGATTATACAAATAAGGTTGGATGAATGACTTTTGACCCCACATCATATAATACGATTTCTTTTCTTATAACAGTTTATTCAAAAATAAACCGTTTATTCAGCGATGGCCTCTTTTATGGCTGCCAACAGCTCATCATAACTTTCAAATGCCGGAAGTTCCGGATAATCCTTCTTGATCTGCTCCGTACTGCGGAACAAAAATCCAGCCTTGCTTGCCTTGATCATCGCAAGATCATTGTGGCTGTCACCACTGGCAATGGTATCATATCCGATAGACTGCAGTGCCTTTACCGTCGTCAATTTGGACTGTTCACAACGCATCTTAAATCCGGTAATTTCTCCATTTTCTGCAACCTCCAGTGTATTACAGAAGATGGTCGGCAGGCCAAGCTTCTTCATCAGCGGTCCTGCAAACTGTGAAAAGGTATCGCTGATAATGATTACCTGTGTGATAGAACGCAGCTCATCCAGAAACTCCTTTGCACCGGGCAGCGGATCAATCTTTGCAATCACATCCTGAATCTCTTTTAATCCCAGACCATGCTCTTTTAAGATACCAATTCGAAAACGCATCAGCTTATCATAATCCGGCTCATCTCTGGTTGTTCTTTTTAATTCCGGAATACCGGTTGCTTCAGCAAATGCAATCCAGATCTCCGGTACCAGTACACCTTCCAAATCCAAACATACAATATTCATTCTTTTCTCTCCTCTTCTTAATCTTATTTTTAAATTTTTACAATCTATTTCCAAATTATCTTTTTCTAATCTTCATTAATCTTGTAAATCTGCTCCCCGCCTACAATATCAACATTTTCCTCTTCTGCACCGATTACCATATGGTTTCCGGCATGAATATTGATAATAAAGGTAGCTTCTCTTCCCTGAATCTTAGCTGTTTTTTCAAAGGAACCCACACCGGATACAGAACTTCCTTCACTCCTTAAATCAATACCGGAATTTTCTGCTGCAATAAAGAGTTCACCACCGGCATTCCCAAGCAGTTTGACCTGCTGACCATTGATACTGATAATGATCTTACTTGTCATAATATGTATCTTACCATTGGTTTTTTCTATACTTCCGATACCGCACAGATTACTTCCGGCACCGGAAATTTCTATTTTGGATGCAGCAATCGTTGTATTCTGATCTCCCTTCAGGCAGCCGATACCAATACCCATCGAAACATTCATATCCGTCTTGAAACGGCAGTTTCTGATATCAATTGGCATAGAACCTTCCAGACAGCCGATATCAATAATTTTTTCACAGGCACTTTCAATCCGGATGCTTCCGCCATTGATCTTTACGCCTTCTCCCTGCCGGTAGATACCGCCACCGATACCGATACACTGATTTCCTTCAATGTGAATATACAAAGCTCCGGTCGCATTATATATAATAGAGCCAATTCCTGCATTCAGACTGTTACCGATACCATAACATTTGATACCCCGGGCCCGGACAGACAGATTACCTGCTCCCTCTATGGTAAGCTTACTGCTTTCCGGTACACGGATACCAACTTCATTTAACTCATTATCTCCTTCTAACACAAGTGTCAGATGGGCGTTTTCTCCAATATCAATACATGGCTGATTCTGCATACTTTCCAGACGGACATTTTTCAAAGTCAGCCGGCAGTTGCTTCCTTCCTTTATCTTAATGGACATTCCTGCAACATACTCTGCATTGCCTGCCAGTGTCAGATCATGCTGGGAAAGCAGAATACCTGTAAACTGCTCCAGAGCCAGACGCATCAACGGAAGTTCCTTCTCTGCATTTACCATAAAGATCTTTCTATTGATCTGCCCCATGGTATCAATATTGATATTGACAATTTCTTTTTTAATCTCTTCGTCTATTTCCTGTAAAATATCTATAGACGGCTTTGCCGTATAGAAACCCTGAATCAGATCAATGCCCATATGTATAACGGTACGTAATTCCGCTGCCGTTTCAACACCCTCTGCCAAAGCCTGAAATCCATTGTCATGTGCAAATTCAATAATACTCTTAACAAAATGCTGTTTTTTGGGCTCTTCCTGAATATTACTAATCAAGAGACGGTCTATCTTTACACAGTTGGGCAGATACCTCAATAAACTGGACGTATTGGAATAACCTGTTCCATAATCATCAATGGCAATACCAAATTCATCCTGTACACTTCTTTGCAGCAAAATATCCAGGCTGGAATCTTTTAATTCCATCTGTTCCGTAATCTCCACAACAATTTGTTTCAAAAATTCGGAATATTTTCGCTGGAGCTGACTATAATCAGCATGATCCAGTTGATATCCGGAAATACTGTTGATAAAGATTTTCCTGCCATGGAACTCTTCTATTTTCTGGGAAATCTCTTCCATAACATTGAAGAAGGTTGCTCTCTCAATGTCATAGAGACGGTGTCCCTTCGTTGCATATTTTAAAAGAATAAACGGAGATATGGAATGATGATCTACCTGTGCACGCATCAATGCTTCATATGCATAGATCTCTCCTGTCTTTGCGTGAACAATCGGCTGAAATGCATAATGAAACCTGTTTTCATCCAGAATCCGGTTTACCATTTTCTCCTCTTCCGGATGATAATCCACATCTGCCGCAATATCTGACAGAGAAAGATAATCCCTGCGATTATTCTTATCGATTCTCTTTTTTGCAAATGCCTGATCCAATGCAGTCTGCATCTTCAGTTCCGGTTCAGGAATAACAACGGAATAACTATAATTGACATCCAGACTATACTCTTTATCTGAAATACGGTTATAATTATCAATACGGCCTGTTATTGCATGAACAAGACTTTCATAAATTCTTTCTTCTTCTCCGGCCACATGAACAGCCACCACAAATTCATCACTGCCAAGATGTGCACAGATTTCATTCTCCGATAAACTATCTTCCAAAATTTTCGCCAGAGTCTGAATTGCAATATCACCTTCTGAATGACCGTAAATGCCATTAATATTGGCCAGCTTAATAATGTCAATGCAGACAAGCATAATCTTTTCTTTTGTATCAATACAGCAGTCTTTCCAGTATTCCAATTGCTCAAGGAATCCCTGCTGGTTAAACATGCCTGTCATAAAATCACGTTTTGTAAAATCAGACGCTGCCTGTTCTGCTGATTTTTCAGAGGGCTTGTACAATTCTAATTCAAGACAATTCCATGCTTCCCCCATGATTTTGTAAGTTTCCGTTACTGCTGTTTTACAAAATCCTACAGACTGATAACAATGAATAGCCTTTTGATTATTTTCAAAAACACCCAGTGTCACTTTTTCTGCCTGAAGAATGGTAAAAGCATAATTCAGTGCAAGGTTTAACATCTCCCTGCCATAGCCCATTCCCCGTTTTGCCTGGTCAACAATAATGAAACCGAAACGAAGCTCTTTTTTATAATTATCCGTAAAACGCATGGTAAGATGACCGACAACTCCTGTTTCATCAAAAGCTGTCATTTCATAGAAATTATCTTCTCCCGCAAGATTTTCGTAATAACAGTTCATATCCTCTGCTGTAATAGGATAATGATCGTATCTGTCTGCGCACCACTGATGAAATGCCCTCTCATCTCCGGTCCAGCTTACGATTTTTTCTGCGTCGCATTTTTTATATGGTCTTAATCTTAACATACATTCCCCTCACAAAGCAGATTACACAATCTGCGTACATTGTATCATACTATAAAATGTTTGTATGAATTAGCTTTCAGGATAGTTTATATACCCCTGCAGCCAGATGACACCTTTGAAACGTCTGCCAATGGCCGGTTCTCCCATCAGATCCTGCTGGTTTATACAGACATCAAAGATCAGATCATTCACATTCAGTTCCATAATGTAAACGGTTTCTCCCGTCAATGTATTAATTACCGTTTCGCAACTGACAATTTCTCCAAGAATGGAATAAAGATCACATTCGACACCATAAGGCATAAAGTACGTATCTACCAGTGATAATACATCCTCTCTGTGAATTCTTTTTTGAATCACAGAGTAGGTGTCCATATCTTCAATGGTCAGATTTTCTATTGCCTCCTCATCACCATCTTTCGCAGCGGCAAGCATCTGGCTTTTATTCCTGTTATAATCATGAATTTTCTGAAGATCATGTTTATTCTTTCGGATTGGCAGCAGTATTTTCCCGTTATCCGATAGACCACTTAATGTCAAAGAGGTTCCTTGAACGGGAAGCCGTCCTGTATTCTCCAGCTTCATATAGGCAATCATATTCTGCAGATAGAAGATTATGGAAATTCCTACTCTGAAATCATCTGCAATACCTGCATAAGACAGTTTTTCAATATGACGCTCTACTGTCATTTCCTCCGTGCTGCTGATCTGATTTCCCCGTAAAAATGGAAAACAATAATCATAAGAGAATACATTATTTTCATCATATTCTCCACGTACACAAATTCCAATCCGTTCTCCAAATTCCGCCAGATATTCTGCATACAAATTATCATTTTCCCCGGAGGAATCCACTGATGTATATGATTTTACTGTTGCTTTCTGAACGGTTTTTTTAACAAGTTCCTGTAATTCCTTTTTGGAAGAAATCTGACTGAAACCAACCGCCCTTAAATATTTATGCAAATTTGATACCTCAAACGATTATTTTATTACACTCTTTCCGCCCATGTAAGGTCTGAGTACTTCCGGAATCCGGACAGAACCGTCGGCATTTAAGTTGTTTTCCAAAAATGCAATCAGCATGCGAGGCGGTGCCACTACTGTATTATTTAATGTATGGGCAAGATATTTTCCATCCTTGCCATCTACACGGATCTTCAATCTCCTTGCCTGTGCATCCCCAAGATTAGAACAGCTTCCTACTTCAAAGTACTTCTGCTGTCTCGGAGACCATGCCTCTACATCAACCGATTTTACCTTAAGATCTGCCAGATCACCGGAACAGCATTCCAGTGTACGAACAGGAATATCCATGGAACGGAACAGATCAACTGTATTCTGCCACAGCTTATCAAACCACATAGGACTATCCTCAGGTTTGCAGACAACGATCATCTCCTGCTTTTCAAACTGATGGATCCGGTATACACCTCTCTCCTCCAGACCATGTGCACCCTTCTCTTTTCTAAAGCAGGGAGAATAGCTGGTCAGAGTATAGGGAAGCTCCTCTTCTTTTACAATCTGATCAATAAATTTACCAATCATGGAATGCTCACTGGTTCCTATTAAGTATAAATCTTCTCCCTCAATCTTATACATCATGGCATCCATTTCAGCAAAACTCATAACACCTGTTACAACGTTGCTTCGGATCATGTAAGGAGGGATACAATACGTAAATCCTCTGTCAATCATGAAATCTCTTGCATAGGAAATTACTGCGGAGTGAAGTCTTGCGATATCACCCATCAGATAATAGAATCCGTTACCTGCAACCCGTCTTGCGGAATCCAGATCCAGCCCGTGCAATTTCTCCATGATTTCTGTATGATAAGGAATCTCAAAATCGGGAACTACCGGCTCTCCATATCTCTTTACTTCTACATTTTCAGAATCATCCTTACCAATCGGAACTGACGGATCAATGATATTGGGAATTACCATCATAATCTTAGTCACTTTTTCTTCCAGCTCAGCCTGGCGTTTATCAAGTTCTGCCAGCTTTTCTGCATTGGCTGCAACCTGATTTTTCACTTCCTGTGCTTCTTCCTTTTTTCCTTGTCCCATCAAAGCACCGATCTGTTTTGACAATTTATTTCTGTCTGCCTTTAATGCATCCGCCTGCTGCTGGATCGCTCTTCTTTCTGCATCCAGTTCGATGACTTCATCCACCAGGGGAAGCTTACTGTCCTGAAACTTTTTCCGAATATTTTCCTTTACTTCTTCCGGATGTTCTCTTAAAAATTTGATGTCGATCATGTCATTGTCCTTCTTTCTTATAGTTAATATTATATTTATTTACTTTGTTTATAGGGAAGCTATACAAAATGTATAAAAAGCTCCGTACCTGCTGCGCAATAATGACACTTTTTATACATTTTGCACAGCTTCCTAATTTTATCAATAATTTTTGTATAAGTCTCTATTCGTTGTAATCATCTTCATCAATATTTTTTCTTACCTTGGGTTTACGTACTGCCGAATAAGTCTGCTGGTTTAACGCTCTGTCCAGTGCTGTTTTTTCTTCATTACTCAGCTCAATTTCCGAAGTACCGTTTTTAATCTTCTTTGTATAAGAGTAGCAGCCGGTACTGCTGTGAACGGAATTGATTAAAAATCCGTTGTTGTTTTCATCCAGAACTGCTAAACCGTAACTTAACTTTCCTCCCATTTCTTTGAATGCATCATATTTAACCAAGCCAACCTTCTGTAATGCACCTTCATGCTTATGATAAAGTTCTTTGATATCAATATCATGTTCCTTAGAAGTTCTGGTCAGATCCTCAACATCCTTGATCAGATCCTGTATCTCTGTCTCCAGACTTTTTGCCTTGCTTCCCCGCATGAATTTTTCATATCGTTCTTTTAATTTGTGATTCTGAACTAATAGTACAATTACAAGAACAATTGCTGCAATTACAAGAAGCGTCAGAATAATCAGTAATAATCCAATATCTAATCCACCAAGTCCCAACTTAGTCAGTATTCCACTTGTCATAGCTTCCTCCGTATTTTTTTGTCATCTTTTTCATTTTACTAAACATGCCTTTCCGATACTTTCAAATTCTGAACCGTAGGCAAACTTTCTATGACTTCATAAGTAAATCATAAAATTTTTCAAATTCTTCATTGCTGTAAAAATCAATTTCAAGTTTTCCGGTATTTTTATCCTTTAAAGAAACGGATACCTTTACACTGTGTTTTTCCGAAAGCTTCTCTGCATATTCATCAAAATGCAATTTATATTTTTCCAGATCTTCTTTCTTTCTTGCCTTCTTTGCCTTCTCCGGTTTTGTAAGATTTTTAACAAGCTTCTCCACTTCCCGCACTGACATCTTTTTATCAAAAACATCCATAGCAAGCTGATACTGCTTTTCAGGATCTTCAATCATCAGAAGTGCACGGGCATGTCCTGTTGAAATCATATCATCAATTACCATCTGCTGCACCTTGGGTGTAAGCTTTAAAAGACGCATGGAATTGGTCACTGCAGCACGACTCTTGGATACCTTATTGGCAACCTCATCATCTGTCATTTTGAATTCCTTTTTCAGACGGCGGTATGCCATTGCTTCTTCAATTGCATCAAGATCTTCTCTCTGAATATTTTCAATCAGGGAAATCTCTACAATTTCCTGTTCTGTCATATTTTTAATAATAACAGGAACCTGTTTTAGACCAGCCTTTTGAGATGCACGCCACCGACGCTCGCCGGCAATGATCTCATAATGATCTTTTCTATCCTGAACCAATAATGGCTGTAAAACACCATGCTGCTTAATTGATTCAGCCAATTCCTCCAGTGATTCCTCATCAAATTTTTTTCTCGGCTGTTCCTTATTTCTTTCTATCTTATTAATGTCAACCATAACAGCAGCGCCCTTTACTGCTGACTCTTTTACAGGCTCTACTCCGGTCTTATTTTTGATTAAGCCATCCAGGCCTTTCCCTAATCCTCTGTTCGATGCCATACCGTATCTTTTCCTTTCTCAATTCGACTATATCCGAACATTATTTAATGTATATCTATTCTCTTTTCCAAATTTCTTTTTCATGAAATGATTCTTATGATGACGATTCTCTGGCAATCACTTCATCTGCCAATGCCATATAACTTTCTGCACCGGATGATTTAGGATCGTACATGATAATCGGCTGTCCGTAACTGGGTGCTTCCGATAAACGTACATTTCTTGGAATCTTGGTATTATAAATCTTATCCGGAAAATGTTCCTTTACATTTTCAACAACCTGCTGGGAAAGAATTGTTCTGGCATCATACATGGTAAATACAATACCTTCAAGATCCAATTCCGGATTCAAGCGTTCTTTTACAAGATTGATTGTTGTAATCAAATCACTTAATCCTTCCAATGCCAGATATTCACATTGAATTGGTACCAGAACTGCATTGGCTGTTGTCATTGCATTTAGCGTTAAGGTATTCAATGCCGGGGGACAATCGATCAGAATATAATCATACTGATCTTTGATCCATTCTATTTCTTTTCTTAATAAAAATTCTTTATTTTCTATTCCAATTAACTCAATCTCTGCAGCTGCAAGATTTACATTAGAGGGAATCACCGATACTCCCGGGATTACGTCATGGAGGATACATTCCTGAATAGAATAATCTCCCAATAACAATTCATAAATGGTTTTATCCTGTTCTACTTTATTAATACTAAATCCGCTTGTTGCATTTCCCTGGGGATCCGTATCAATTACAAGGACTTTTTTTCCTTTTGCAGCAAGACAAGCTGCCAGATTGACAGTTGTTGTTGTCTTGCCAACACCTCCTTTTTGGTTCGCAATAGCAATAATTTTTTGCATATATTAACCGTACCTTTCTTCTGAATGCGTTTTTCATATTTTCAAAATACAAAAGGTGTCTGAAAATTACAATTCAAAATCAGATCCGGGATTTCATTTACAGACGTCCTTTGTATGAGAAAATTATTAAGATGTGATTTTTAGGAAGCCATTGATAAACATAATTTCTATCTGACCTTACAAAATCAAATAATGGAATTTTGGCCTCGATATCATTATTTGGTTTGAAATATATAATATAATGAAAAACTATATAACATTATATATCAATTTTTTCTTTCTTCCAACAAAAAAATAATAAAATATCGAATAAAAATAGAAAAATTTATATTGAAAATTTGTGGTATTTGATATTTCATTAATTGTTTCACGGATTTTTACTAGATAATGTTTCACGTGAAACAATTTAAATCTATATCTTGTGTCTAAAATATTCTGTAAACTAATGTTTCACGTGAAACAGATATTATTATTCTATTGCGGTAAAAGTCCATCTGTAGAATACCGATTAGAAGCATTCCACAAAATCCATTCATCATACCCGGCATCATAGACAGCCTGTATCTGTGCACGAATTTGTTCTCCACCATAAGAGATAGAACCATCCACCCAGGTTGCAGTAAAACTTTGTAGCCATGGTCTCACTACCGCACATTTTTCGTTCTCTATTTCAGAAAGTTCTATTACTGAATTATTTAGTGCACCCAGAACAGTCTCATAAGGATACGCGTCCGGCACCGAAAGGCCAAAGACACCATTTGCATAATGGGACGGATATACCATGGGACACAGCACGTCTACAATTTCTCCCAATGTTTTATAATCCTGCCCTACCCGTTCCATATCCACTTCATTTCCTATTACAGTTCCGAACAGATCTGCTCCAACTACAGCATGATCTCCGAGCTGTTCCTTCACATAAGATAAAAAGGATGCAATTGCCTGCTCCTTAGGATAGTTCTGCATATCAACACCATAATCTGCTGCATTTGCAACATTACCGACAGGAAAACGTACATAATCAAACTGTACTTCATCAAAGCCAATTGCTAAAGCCTCCTTGGCAATTTCCGTTAAATATGCCCACACCTCTTCAGAATAGGGATTTACCCAGCATATACCGTTTGAATCCGTCACATAAGTTCCATCTGAAGTCTTCAAAGCAAGCTCCGGTCTTCCCATTGCCAGACAGTTATCCTTAAAACAAACAATTCTTGCAATGGTATAAATATCATGCTCCTTCAAGGTAGCCAGCAAATCTTCCATATTCCGAATATATTTAATACAATTACCCAGTTCCTGAACGCTACTTAAATTCATATCATAGGTAATATTTCCAAAATCATCTTTCACATCAATGACCATTGTATTTAATTCGGTCTCATCTAAAAGTGTGATCAGATTCTCCATCCCCGAACTTCCGGCCATAGGTCCAGTTACATAAATACCATGTACCTTTACATGATCCTCTTTCCACGACAATTGTTCTTCTGCAGTACCATCAGCTTCTGCTATTTCTGAGCCCGTTTCTTCCAACAACAGTTCACTATCCTCTGCAGGAACTTCTGATTCTAAAACGGCTTCTAATCCTGCTTTTGGTCCTGCTTCCGATTCTGATTCCGCTTCTGATTCTAACTCTATCCCTGCTTCCGATTTCTCCGCTTCTATTTTAATCAAATCTGTGGAAGTCTCCTGTGATACGAAAGCCTTTGTCCCTGAACACTGTGCAAAACTCAGGATTCCGATGAAAGCCAGCACGATTACAGCCACAGCAGCCAAAATAATACAAATATTCTTTTTCCGGTTACTTTTCCATCCAAATCCTTCGTTTTTCTTCATGCCACATAGTTCCTTTTTATTGACATTTTCTCGATCCGTACATACGATATCTCTTACGTATTATCATAGATTATCACAGGAGAAAATATTAACTATAAATATTACAAGTACAACATAATGATTTACATCAAATTATAATGTTTTACATTAAACTCCCAGGGTACTATTTTCCAAAACATTTGATCCATTTATTCTATGATATATTTTTGACAATTCCGACAGAAACATATTGATCCAATACAGCCCTTAAGTCCGTCCCTTCGGATGCTTTGAAATTACGCACCCCCTGTACCATATATGATACTCTTCCGTCAGAAAGCTTTGTTTCAATATAATGATCTTTATAAAAATCATCTGTAGAAACCATTCTGTTACGGAGAATTCCCCCGCACTCTTCCAGACAGCAGCCGGGGAAATTAACATTCCAGATCCGATTGGCTTCCAATGGGAGATCAATCAATTCTGCAATAATTTCTTTCAGATAATGATCTGTAACTTCACACAAATCACTCGCATCTTCTGAAAATGCAATGGTATGTATCTTCTGAAATGCTGCTTCAAAGGCAGCCCCAACAGTAGCGGAATACTGAAGATCTGATGCAAGATTATATCCATAATTGATTCCGGAAAAAACATGATCCGGCTTTCCGGGAACAATATTTAAACATCCGATTCTGACACAATCCACCGGTGTACCATTGGTTGCATAAGCATGAACATCCGCAACCGGAAAATCAACTTTCCATACCTCAATACTATGCCTTAAGGTAACACTGTGTGACATTGCACTTCTCTCGTTTTCCGGTGCTACCACCCAGACTTCACCGAATTCTTTTGCTGCTTCTGCAAGCCTGATGATTCCTTTTGATTCTATTCCATCATCGTTGGTAATCAATATTTTTCTCAAAAAAGATCCCCCTGTTATTCTAATTAACATTTAATTATAATTTGTTTTTCTGATTGCCTTCACCTGACGAAGAAAAGATTTGTTTTCCTTAATAGATGTCTGGATTTCAACCTTAACTCTTTCCGGATCCATATAAATATATTCTTCAACCGTCTGCTCTATTTTCTTTAAACTTTTTGAATATTCAGATAAAACCTTATCAAGCAGTTCTTCCATTTCCTTTACAAACCGACCACTGACCATAACTGTATCTTCCCCATCGATTTTCTGCAAATCATCCAGTGCAGCTCTGTACAGGTCACTTTTTTCTTCAAGTTCCTGTAATTCCCGTTCTGCTTCTTTTAAAAGCTTCTCAGCAGTTTCTTTTTTCTTTTTTTCCTCTATGATGCGGTGGGAAACCATTTCATCATTATTATAGGCAGACAAAAATTCTGTCTTTTTTTCTTTCTCCTGCTCCAGTATCTGCAGAAACCGTTCCTGCTCCCTGATTTCATTTTTCTGTTCTACCAAAAATTTTTTCTTATAGGATAATTGCTCCATGGAGTCAGCATATTCTTCTTCAATAATCTTTCTAACAGATTCCAATTCCTTCATATCATTTTTCTCCCGGGATCAACAAAATTATTTCAGAGGTTCCTTTGCAGGTGTTCCTGCTTTTCTCGGATATTTTTTCGGTGTCGGTCTGACCTTTCGTATCACACATAAGCTTCTATGAAATTCCGTATAAGGCAAAGTAAACTGAATGACCTCCTCAATTTTTCCACCAAGAATACTGATTGCATGTTCTGCGTTTTTTTGTTCTTGTACCAGCTCTTCCGATTTATATGCAACAAATATGCCTCCCTCTTTCACATAGGGAAGACAATATTCTGAAAGTGTAGCCAAATTAGCCACCGCTCTGGAAACAACAATATCAAAATTTTCTCTACAGCACATATGACTAAGATCTTTTTGATCAGATGGATCTGTTTTATCTGATGAATCAAATAAATTTGATCTATCTTCCTTATCAGATTTTGAACTCTTCCCGGCATAATCTTCAGCACGCCCGTGTAATGCAGCAATATCTTGAAGGTCCAATTGTGCAATCACCTCATCCAGAAAACGAATCCTTTTGTTCAGGGAATCCAACATTGTCACAGAAAGATCCGGAAATCCTATCTTTAATGGAATTGCCGGAAATCCGGCGCCGGTTCCAATATCAAGAAGTCTCAGCTTCTTATGCAAATCTTTGGAAGCCGGTGAATCCTTCTCACAAATCATCCCAATCAAATCAACCTGATCTGCCTTAACCAGAGAAAGACTATCCAGAAAATGTTTTTTCAATACATCATCGAAATCTGTGATAGAAGTCAGATTCATTTTTTCATTCCATTCGATCAACAACTCATAATATTGTTGAAACTGTTCCAGTTGATGATCTGTTAATTCTATGGAAAAATCCCTGCAATATTCTCTTAATTTAGAAATATCGTTCACGCTAAAACCATACCTTTCCAAGACTGAATACATTCAAGTATCATAAATTATTTTGTATCCAGATATACAAGAAGAACTGAAATATCTGCCGGACTGACACCACTGATCCTGGAGGCCTGCCCAACATTTAACGGACGAAATTCCTTCAGTTTCTGCCTTGCTTCCAGACGAAGACTTTTCACTTCATCATAATTAATATCTTCCGGGATTCTTCTTGTCTCCATTTTCTTAAACTGTTTTACCTGCTGTTGCTGCCGTTTGATATATCCATCATATTTAATATTAATATTAATTTGCTCTATGATATCTTCCAAAACCAGCCGGCTGCCATAGCTGCAATTCTCTTTCTCATCTAAAGATTCCAAATTTTTCCATTGCGCATCCCGTACCTGCTGATAAAATAATTTCCTGTCCGGATCAATCTCTTCCAGCATTTCATAGGAAAGCTCCGGACGACAGATTAATTCTGCCATAGAAGTACTCTTCTTAACCGTTGCACTTTTATGATCCTCTAAAAATTTCTGAATCTCCTGATTGGCACCAACCATGGTAGAAAACATTCTCTCTACCTCTTCAGCAATCAGTTCTTCTTTTTTACAGGTCATCTGATAAGTCTCTTCGTTAACCAGACCAACCTGATACCCATATTTACGAAGTCTTAGATCTGCATTATCCTGACGCAGTAAAAGACGATATTCCGCCCTGGAAGTCATCATCCGGTAAGGCTCCCTGTTATCCTTTGTTACAAGATCATCAATCAGCACACCAATATAAGCTTCCGAACGATCTAAGATCAAAGGTTCCTTCCCCTGAATCTGAAGTGCTGCATTGATTCCGGCAATCAATCCCTGTGCTGCCGCTTCCTCATAACCACTGCTTCCATTAAACTGTCCCGCACAATATAAGCCCTTGATCTGCTTTAATTCCAAAGACGGTAACAATTGTCTGGGACACAAGCAGTCATATTCTATCGCATAAGCATTTCTTACAATCTTACAATGTTCCAGACCGGGAACTGTCCGGTACATAGCCAGCTGGACATCCTCCGGAAGAGAAGAGGACATACCTCCCACATACATTTCACCGGTATGAATTCCCTCCGGTTCTATAAACACCTGATGCCGTTCCTTCTCTGCAAATTTTACAACCTTATCTTCAATGGAAGGGCAGTACCTGGGTCCTGTTCCTTCAATGATACCTGCGTAAATAGGTGACCGGTCCAGATTAGCCCGGATAATTTCATGAGTTTTTTCATTGGTATAAGTCAGCCAGCAGCTGACCTGATCAATCTGAACCTCTTCGGGATCTGTGGAAAAGGAAAATGGAACAACTCTTTCATCTCCCTTTTGCTCCTCCATCTTTGTAAAATCAATACTGCGCCGATCCATTCTTGCAGGCGTTCCCGTTTTAAATCTACGAAGCCTGATTCCATGTTCTTCCAAAGACTTTGATAAATGATTGGCGGCCTGCAGACCATTTGGACCTGTATAGGTAATTGCTTCTCCGCAAAGACATCTTGCTTTCAGATAGGTTCCACTGCAGATAATTACTGCCTTACATTCATACACTGCACCAGTATAAGTGCGGACGCCTATAATCTTTTGTACCTGTTCTTTAAAGTCCTGTTTATTGTACTCTTTATCTGTAATTAATTCACAGACCTCGCCCTGCTTAATCGTCAGATGTTCCTGATTTTCAAGCACTTTCCGCATAGACCTGGTATAATCTGCTTTATCTGCCTGTGCCCGAAGAGAATGAACTGCCGGTCCCTTGGACTGATTCAACATTTTTGACTGGATAAAGGTTTTGTCAATATTCTTTCCCATCTCTCCGCCAAGAGCATCCAGTTCCCTGACCAGATGTCCTTTGGAAGAACCGCCAATATTAGGATTGCAAGGCATTAATGCAATCGAATCAATACTGACTGTAAAAATAACCGTTTCCATACCCATTCTTGCACATGCAAGAGCAGCCTCACAACCGGCATGCCCTGCTCCGATAACACAGACATCTACCTGCTCCCGTATGGTATTTTTTTTCGTAATTTCATCCTGTTCCATCACACATACTCTCGATCAAATTATTTTACTTTATTGTGTCAAATGATAAACGTTCTGCCCGGTCTTCTTTCAGGTGCTGCAGGATACTCTCCTTCTATATATCCAAGTGCCAGATGACCAACCCCTTCAAATTCTCCCTGAATGCCAAGAGATTCTACCCATGCCTTCCACTCAGGCATCTCCAGTTCTTCCTTTGCCCTGTGAATCCAACAGCTTCCAAGCCCCAGATCATGGGCAGCCAGCATCATATTTCCAAGTACAAGACTGCCATCCTGTACATACGTAGGCCGTTCTTTTAATGATAACACAAGAAGAATCACCGGCGCACCATAGAAGGGATCAAAGCTTTCATCCTTTCCCATGATCTTCGCATTGGCTCTGCTTAATGCATTTCTCTTTTCAGGATCAGTGATTGCGATAATAATCGGGACCTGAACGTTCATTCCGCTTGCCGCATAAGTTCCTGCTTCCATAATCTTTTCAATCAGTTCTTTCGGTACCATATCTTTTTTAAAAGAACGGATACTTCTTCTTGATTTGATATTGTCTAATACCTCACTCATTTTCATTCCTCCTTATGATTAATCTAATTGATTATTAATCTAAACCTGAAATAGCCATCATAGCATTGATCTCATACATCATATCCTCTGCGCCTGCATTTCCATTCTTATCCTCAACAACACAAAGAATCATTAATTCCTGCAATTGTGACACTAAAGTCGCAAAATCTGCCTCCTCGGAAACAAATACTGTATTAATAATGCCGGTTGTACCATTGGAAGTATTTATGATAGTATCATTATAATTACCACTGTACTCTTCCATGACATCATATGCTTCATCATAATACCGGATCGCTGATTCTTCGCTATCACAATACATTACTGTCAAAGAATAGATATAACCACTCGTTTCATAAATTCCGGTAAGCACCTCTGCATCTGTTTCATCTGATAAGGTAATATCAAAATTCGGATCATAATTTAACAGATTACTCTGCACCATTTCAATAATATTATCCGGCATGACAAACTCAGAAGTTTCTTCCGATACTCCGGGATCATTAAAACTAAAAATAGAATTATTTTCGCTTTCTGGGACTGCCTCATCAATAACATCTTCCGGAATTTCCAATTCCTCATCATTCTCCGGATCTATTTTATGAAATACAATAGATAACTCGTATTCTATTTCCTCAATATCATTCGGCAATTCTGATTCTTCCTCATTCACTACAAATGACATGGAGACAATCTGATTTGTTTCATAATCAAATTCCAGTTCTGCATCCAGAACCAGATCTTCAAATACATCTTCAGAAATACCGGTAATATTCTGAACTGTATTACTATTCACAAAATTTTCTCCATAAAGATCATAAAAATCCTTTCCGGCAATTGTTCCGGTAACAATATAATTTTCATTTTTCTCTGTTTCCTTTAATGCAAGATCATCAAATAAATCAGAAGAAAAATCAAAAAGCACTTCCTTTAACTGTACAATATCATCATTTTCCATATCCATGATAATCCATCCGGAATCATTATCTGCCATCTGTGCACGAAGATATCGCACATCCTCATCAATCCAGTAATTAAATTTTAATTCCACTTTCACACCGGACATTTCAACCTTCATGGTACAATCCTCAAAATGTGCAATCTGATCTGAAAATTCAATATTTGATTCAACATCACTTCCTGTTTTTGTTCCATCTTCCATTTTAACATGATAGTTGATGTCCGCTGCAAAGGATACATATCCATCCGTGGAAATCTCCTTAAAACTATTGATCAGTTCTTCCGGTTCCGGCTTTTTGGAACATGCACATAAAATACCTACAGACAATATAATTACTAATGATGATATTATTTTTCTCAATCTGTTTTCTCCTTGAACTATTATATTTGATCCTTCTTTGAATTATCGTGATATTCTCCGTTTAATACATATCCTCCGCTTCCATAATTCAGATCATCCATGTTGTATTTTGAATCATCCATATCAAAATTCAGATCATCCACTCCATAATTCTGTGTTGTATCTACCGGTCTTCTAAGATGAATACAGTCTTTTCCCTCCGGAACCTCTTCATAGCTTCTTCTTCCTCTGATAAACTGTTGGATGATTGAAAAAACACTGTAACCAATAACCGTAAACCAAATCAGCATAAAGATAGATACATATATCGTTGTCTCTTTATCACTGTTTACTGACATAATATAATCTAAAGAATTGGAAAATGCAGTATCAAAAGCTTCTCCCACAGAAATATCTTCTCTTGTCAATCCTCTCTGTAAATCTTTCTGAAATTTTTCAAATTTAGATTCTGAAAGAATACTATCCGTATCATCTCCCTGCATTCCTTCCCATTTCCAATTAACAAATGCAAGCTCACCGGCATTATCCGGTTCCGAATATACAATCAGAAAATGCTGTTCATCTGTAAAATGATTAACATACAGATCATAAGAATAACTAACAAGATCATCATAATACTGATCCCACTCTGAATCATTTACAGTAATGATATATGGTTCAATTCCGGTAAGATTTTGAAATTCCTTTAAGGTACTTTCTAAAGAAGTCTTATTATCAATTACTCCGATATTATCCTCAATATGTACGCTTGATGATACATAATGAGGCTGCAGTGGCTTTGGTGATGCAAACGCACTGATTAGAAAAAAAGAAGGAAACAATAAAAAAGGAGTAAACATCACCAGATTAAGAATTAATTCAAAAATACTTACTTTTCTTGGTGCAGCTGTACTATATAAATAATGTTCATTGCCATGATTATCATAATAACGAAATCTTCGACTGTTCCGGAACGGTTTTGTAGAAACACGCGGTCCCCGGCTTCCTCCACCGCCTCCATGGCTTCCTCCATGACTTCCTCCACTATGACTTCCTCCACCTGAACTGTGCGGCATATCTATCCCCCCTTTTTACTTATCCAGAGCTTCTATGATTGCATCTGCTGCTTTTACATGTGCATAATATCCCGGATGCATTCTTGCACCAACCGTCTCTTCCGTAGTATTGGGTAATTCAATAAATCTGACATTTTCATCCTGATTTTCTTTCTGATAGATTTCCATCCCCTCTTTGATCGTGGAAGCCAGATCATTTCCCAGAATTCCAAAACACCAGCAGATCATCGCCTTCGGATTATTCTTACGAAGTACTTCCAAAAACCGGATAACACTGTTTTTTACTTTCTCAACATCTTCCTTCCGGTATTCCTCGCCATCCATATGCTGCTTGTAAGTAATACCTGTCTCAGGATCTGTAAATGCCATATTGTGAAATGCACCGACATCATTGGTACCAAGATTTACACAGATCACATCCGGCTGCCATGCATAAAAATCATTTTTTTCAGAAAATCCAAGTTGTTTAAAATGATCACCCGGAACCACACTGCATATATTCTCATAATGAAGCGGAATTGCACAGGAAGGATTATTATCCCAGGAACAATAAACTCCCCACCCACTTTGAGAAATCACCCTGTAATCCGCATGAAGTCTGTCTGCAACCATATACGGATAAGAAAACGGATGACAGAAAAACATGGAAATCCAGTCTTCCTCCGGACCTGTTCCAATCGTTCCTTCTCCGGAAGTAATGCTGTCTCCGATAAATTCCATCTTAAGAGGCCTCTCTTCAACCGGCAGAATCTCACCATCCAGCTTTACTGCATAAACATTGATGCAATGTGAAGGATCACTGTTCATTGCCTGAACATCCTTGATAATACGCACGTTTGTTATTTTCTCCGGATTTCTCATGCGGAAAATGCAGATCCATTCCTTTTCTTTCTTTAACATCTGCCTTGCCATAAATGCTCCATTAATCATAATGGAAATCCAGTTTTCATATTCCTCATAACAGCTTTCTATTTCCACATACAGTTCGCTGCATTTGACATTCATTTCTATGGCACTTCCCGTCCACATCAGCTTTACCGGATTACGGTCTGCAATTGTTCTTCCATGAACCTTTATATTTTCATTTTCTTCCAAAGAAACTTTTTTTAATTCCATCGTTTTGTACCCCCTGCATAAAAATTAAACTTTTCCATATATAATATAACATGATTACATTAAAAAT
>JBJELZ010000202.1:0-6048 GCA_051879415.1 Lachnospiraceae bacterium | reverse complement strand
GGTGTGGAATTTTTCTTTGAACTGGAACGGGCCTAAAAAAGAATTGTAATTTCTGCCTATGTTCGCTATAATAAATACGCTGACGAAAAAGAAAACGATTCATCATGGAGGAGTCGGATGAGAAAATGGGGCGCAGGGAGCATCAGAATGCTTTTGGCAGGCACAGCAGTATTATTGCTGACCGGATGTACAGATACAATCCCTGAAATGACAGAAGAACAACAGAATATGGTTACAGAATATGCTGCAGAGCTTTTGTTGAAATATGATGCTAATTATCATAATTCGATTCTGACGGAGGAAGAGAGTAGTAAAGCAGAAGAGGAATTGATCAGGGATGCACAACTGCAGGTGCTGATTAATGAACAAAGAGAGCGACAGGCACAGCAGAATCAGGAAACAGGCAATGATGATACAGAAGGAGATTCATCTTCGGAAACAGCAGAACCTGTTTATACGGATATTGATTCGTTCCTTGGTTTATCCAATGCGGTAGAAATAGAGTACACAGGGTATCTGGTGTGTGACAGTTATCCGGAGAATACTGAGATGAATGACTGGCAGGGCGTTGCAAGGGCTACATCAGCTAATAATAAACTGGTTGTATTTTCTTTTGGCGTGACAAATGTCAGCGGAAGCGATTATCTGTTTGATATGGCTTCCATAGATACCCGGTTTAGTTTTAAGATTAATAACAGTATAACAAAATCATCTTTAACAACATTGCTTTCCAATGATTTTAAGATGTATCGGGATACCATACCTGCCGGTGGAACAGTAGATGTTGTTCTGATCATTGAAATGCCGGCATCTGATGCTGAACAGATGGAGAGCATCCGGATGGTTATGAAGGTCGGAAGCGAACGTGCAGAAACAACACTTCTGTAAGGAATAAACTACAAAGAAGAAAGGAAAAAATACAATGAAGAAGTTTATTGAAGAGTTTAAGAAGTTTGCATTAAAGGGAAATGTCATGGATATGGCAGTCGGTGTAATTATCGGTGGTGCATTTACTACCATCGTAACATCATTGACAGATAATTTTATCAATCCGCTGATTGCACTTTGTACAGGCGGAGCTAATGGTGAGGGTGTTGTAATCGGTGGTACCTTTACAATTGGTGGTGTTGCATTTAACTATGGTGCATTTCTTTCTGCAGTCATCAATTTCCTGATTATGGCATTTATTCTGTTCTGTATGCTGAAGGCAATTAATAAATTGATGTCAATCGGACACAAGAAAGAGGAACCGGTTAAAACGACAAAAATCTGCCCATATTGTAAGAGCGAGATTCCCAAGGATGCAACAAAATGTGCACATTGTACATCAGATGTTGAAGTAGAGGAGTAATTATGAAGGTATTTGTGACAGGTGTTAATGGCCAGCTTGGTCATGATGTAATGAATGAACTGGCCCTGCGTGGATATGAAGGAATTGGATCTGACATTACGGAAGAATACGCAGGTGCATCAGATGGAACACCGGTTGTTTCCATGCCGTATGTTCCATTGGATATTACGGACCAAAAGGCGGTTGAGAAGGTATTGTGCGAGCACACTCCTGATGTTGTGGTACATTGTGCAGCATGGACTGCGGTTGACATGGCAGAGGACGATGATAAGGTAGAAAAAGTCCGGAAAGTCAATGCGGACGGTACTGGGTATATTGCCGGCGTATGCAAAAAAATTGATGCAAAAATGCTGTATCTCTCTACGGATTACGTGTTTAATGGCGAAGGTACAGAGCCCTGGAAGCCGGATTGCAAGGATTATCAGCCGTTGAATGTTTACGGACAAACAAAGCTGGAGGGTGAACAGGCAGTAGCCGGGACATTGCAGAAATACTTTATTGTGCGGATTGCATGGGTATTTGGTGTCAATGGAAAGAATTTTATCAAAACAATGCTGAATATTGGAAAGACGCATGATAAGTTATCGGTTGTAAATGACCAGATTGGAACGCCAACCTATACTTTTGATCTGGCAAGACTTTTAGTGGACATGATTGAAACAGAAAAGTATGGTTATTATCATGCCACCAATGAGGGCGGATATATCAGCTGGTATGAATTCGCTGTGGAAATATTCCGTCAGGCAGCAGAGCTGGGACATGAGGAATATGATGCAAAACATCTTACAGTGAGCCCGGTAACAACGAAGGAGTATGGTATTTCCAAGGCCAGACGCCCCTTTAATTCAAGACTGGATAAATCCAAACTTGTGGAGAATGGATTTGTGCCTCTTCCTGACTGGAAAGATGCAGTCAGCAGATATTTGAAAGAGATAGAATTCTAGCAGTATCTTAAATATTTAATAGACTTTTATACTATGCTTGTGCTATAATACGTTAGAGAAGTATTTGTTTTGGGGATAATGAATTGTGAGGTGGCTAAGGAATGGATTCAAAGATTCTTTTGGAAAATGGAACAAACGAGTTGGAAATATTGGAATTTACGGTTGATGGCAATGCTTATGGTATCAATGTGGCAAAGGTCAGGGAGATAATAGCATGCCAGCCGATCACTCCGGTTCCTAATGCGCATCCAAGTATTGAAGGTATTTTTATGCCGAGAGACAGGATGATTACTGCAATTGACTTAAAGAACTGTCTTCAGCGTGGACAGTCGGAGCCGGGTGGACTGTTGATCATAACGAATTTTAATAAGCTTGATATTGCATTTCATGTGGAATCGGTTGTTGGAATCCACAGAGTATCCTGGACAGATATTATAAAGCCGGATGCAACGATTTCCACAGCAGATGAGGGTGTGGCAACAGGTATTGTAAAGATCAATAATAAGTTGATTATCATTCTTGATTTTGAGAAAATCGTAACAGATATCAGCCCGGAGACAGGCTTAAAGGTAGAGGATATTGGTGCACTGGGCGTGCGGGAGCGATGCGATGTTCCGATTTTGATTGCTGAGGACTCCATGCTGTTAAATAAACTGATTGTTGAGTCGCTGGAAAGATCAGGATATACCAATCTTCGTCATACGGAAAATGGACAGGAAGCATGGGATTATATACAGAAGTGCCTGCATGAAGGAAGTCTGGAGCAGAATGTTCAGCTTGTCATTACAGATATCGAGATGCCATTGATGGATGGACACAGACTGACAAAGCTGATTAAGGAAAGTGACGAATTACATAATATTCCGGTAGTTATTTTCTCGTCCCTGGTCAATGAAGAGATGAGAAGAAAAGGCGAAGAACTTGGAGCTGATGCACAGCTTTCCAAGCCTGAGATAGGCAAGCTTGTTATGGCATTGGATCAGGTATTGGGAAGATAGATATCAGATGTTGCGTAAAAGTATTGTAAGTTCTCATAACTGATAAGAATCAATAGATAGCGCATCCTGAGGATGCGCTATTTTCCTAGAAGAAATGATTGTTGGAAAGGCAAGGATATTTCTATGGTTCTGGAGACAGAAACTGCATGGGAGCAGATCAGGAAAAGTATAGGCGAGGCAGATAAGGTTCTGGTAGGCATCGGTACAGAGTTTGAACTGGCCGAGGGTGGTGATCCCTTAAATTTAAAAAACGCTTATAAGAATTTAAAAGAACTGCTTGCCGATAAGGATTCCTATATTGTTTCTCTTTGCATGGATGATATGATATATCAGGAATTTGAAAAAGACAGTAAGATAGTATGTCCCTGTGGAAGCAGACTGAGGTTGCAATGTGAAGTTGCCTGTACCAAGGATCTGTATCCCATAGAGGAAATGTGCCCGGCTGCATTGCCTTATCTGGAACAGGCAAGATGGAAAGAGGCAGAGGAGCAATTACCGGTATGTCCTCATTGTAATTCCCGTCTTGTATTTAATACCATTCAGACAGAGAATTATCTGGAGGAAGGGTATCTGGAACATTGGAATCAATACAGAAGCTGGCTGCAGTCAACGATTAACAGAAAATTATGCATTGTGGAACTGGGCGTTGGAATGCAGTTCCCGGGTGTGATCCGGTGGGCATTTGATAAGCTGGCATATTACAATCAGAAGGCAGAGTTTTATCGGGTGCATGCTTCCTTGTATCAGCATACAAGCGAAAATGGAGAACGGGGATATTCCGTTAAGGAGAATGGACTTACATTTCTAAATTTGTATAAAGCAGAAAACGAAGAAATATAGAAACTGTTATTGGATAAAAGAAAGGCACAGATTGAAAATGCGTTCTAGTGAAGAATACCTTGATCAATTACTGGCTGCGGCCTTACAAGAGAATATGGATACTGCAGAAAATGCAAATCCGACGCCTGTTTCAGAAAAGAAGGAGACCGCTTCGGATACGCAGGAAAAGCAGTCTGCTTCGGAAGAACCGGAAACAGATGATATGCAGATTGATTTGGATAATCTTGACTGGGATAAGATGCAGAATGTAACCCTGGAAAATCTGATGGATGCTGCGGAAGCAGCCCAGGAGGAAGCTGTTCAAGAGGAAGCTGTTCGAGAGGAAGCTGTTCGAGAGGAAATTGTCCGGGAGGAAGCTGCACCGGAATTAAGCGATGATCCGAACCATATGATGACGCCGGATGAAATTGCAGCATTGCTGGCAGCCCAGGAAGGCGGAATAGAAGAAGAACAGTCTGAGGAGGCTGCTCCAGAAGAAGTTGTTCAAGAGGAAGTTATGCCGGAATTAAGTGATGATCCGAACCATATGATGACGCCGGATGAAATTGCAGCACTGCTGGCAGCCCAGGAAGGCGGAATAGAAGAACAGTTTGAGGAGGCTGCTCCAGAAGAAGTTGTTCAAGAGGAAGTTACACCGGAATTAAGCGATGATCCGAACCATATGATGACACCGGATGAAATTGCAGCACTTTTGGCAGCCCAGGAAGGTGGAGCAGAGGAAGAACAGCCGGAGGAGACAGCCGGGGAAAGCGAAATGGATGATATTGTTGTGCCGGAAACAGAACCGGAGGATGACCCGAACCATATGATGACGCCGGATGAAATCGCAGCACTACTGGCGGCACAGGGTGATGATGTGGATATGGAAGAGGCAGCATCGGAAGAAGAGATTGAGGAGCAGCTGAAAAATGCGGAATCTCTTGGCATGGAAGAAGCTGAAGCAGCGGAGGCGGCATTTGATGCAGAAAGTGCGGATCTTGATATTACACAGATGCTGGGCGGAGACGATGCAGATATAAGTGATATTGCAGATTTGTTGAAAAAATCGGATCAGAACGAACTGGTAGATGAAAGTCTGGTGCAGGAAGAACAGGATTCTGTTTCCGGAGAAGAAAATTCTGCTGAAGATGCCGAAGAAGATGAAGAAGAGGCACCGGAAGTACAGGAGAAGGCAAAAAAGAAAAAAAATAAAAAGAAAAAGGCTGATAAATCTGATGCGAAGGAAAATGCCAAAGGTGAAAAGAAACCGGGATTTTTCCAAAAACTGTTGGATGCACTGACTGTCGTGGAAGATGAGGAAGAAGAATCCTCAGTTCCTGAGCAGGATCAGACCAAGCTCAGTAGTGAGAATCTGGATGTCCTGAATCAGCTGGACGCAGAGGAAAACAAAAAGGGAAAGAAGAAGCCAAAGAAAGAAAAGAAGGTAAAAGAAAAAAAGGAAAAGAAAAAACCTAAGAAGGAAAAAGTAAAGAAGGTTGCAGCGAATGAAGAACCTTCCAAAAAGATTCCAAGAGTCTATATTGTTAGAACTTATGCTTTATCTTTTTCTGTTCTGGCAGCATTACTGATTCTCGCCGCTTATCTTCCGGGACAAAAGATTTTTGAAAAGGCGAGAAATGATTATTATCATGGTAATTATATGGATGCATTTCTGGGAATGTATGGTAAGGAGCTTAGTGAAAGTGACCAGCTGATCTATGACAGTGCAAGGACAATTGTATTGTTACAGCGTAAGTATCAGTCTTTTGAAAATAATAAGGCGATGCAGCTGGAGTATAATGCGATTGATGCATTAATTCAGGGGGTTGGTAAATATGAGGAGCTTCTTCCGGAAGCAGAACGCCTTGGGGTAGTTAATCAGTTAAATGAAACAAGAGGATTGATTGAACAGGCACTGGCTGAAGAGTATCAGCTG
>JBJELZ010000201.1:0-6101 GCA_051879415.1 Lachnospiraceae bacterium | reverse complement strand
GATACCCTTCTGGTGGCGGTAACCGTGGCAAAGAAGGAACGGCTCAGTGTTTTGAGACGAATGGCAGAGAAATTTGATACAAGACTATATACGTATGATCCTGTGGAAGAAGGGGAACTGCCGGGTGTTGATATTCGTCCGAGAGTCTCCTACAATGATGAGATGTATAAGGTATTTTTCTCCAGTAAGATTAATTTAAACCTTACCATGCGTGCCATTGAAACCGGTGTGCCGCTTCGTGTATTTGACATTATGAGTGTCGGTGGATTTGTGATGAGTAATTATCAGGAGGAAATGGAGGAATTGTTTGTTCCTGAAAAAGAAATTGTTCTGTTTTCCAATCTGGAGGAGATGATGGAGAAGGCAGAATATTACCTTGCACATGAAACAGAACGGTTGAAAATAGCAATTGCAGGATATCAGAGAGTCTGCAAAGATTATAATTATCCATCTTCCCTAAGGAAGATGCTGGAAACGGCTCTGAAATAGGGAAATGAAAATACCTGATTGGTAAGATGGTGAAATATTATGGGGTAGCTATGAAGAAAGTATTGTTTTTGGAATGGGAGAGTTTTGGAAATCAGTATATGAAAAAAGAACTGGAACTGGCCGGATTTCAGGTGATTTCCTTTGCATTTTCCCACAAGAAGGAAGATACCAGAAAGAGCGAGGAACTGGCGATGCGGATGGCATCGGAGGTTCTTAGTGCAGCACCGCAATTTGTCTTTTCTTTTAATTATTTTCCGGTGGCTGCAATTGCCTGTAAGGCATGCAGAATACCGTATCTTTCGTGGACCTATGACAGTCCGTTTATCCAGATTTATTCTAAGACCATAGAATATCCTACCAATTATGCATTTGTTTTTGATCGTGCAGAGTATTTAAGACTGCAGAAACTGGCACCGGACAGGGTATTCTATCTTCCGATGGCAGCTCCGGTAGAAGCATATGAACAGATGGTTCCCGATGAGGAGCAAAAGAAAAAGTATGCGGCAGACGTGGCGATGATCGGTTCCATGTATACAGAATCGAAGCATCAGATCTTTAAAGAACTGGAGAAGGCAGATGAATATACCAAAGGCTATCTTGAAGCATTGATGAGAGCTCAGAAGGGGTTATATGGCTGCCAAATCTTAGAGCCTGCATTGACCGAAGAGATGATGACGCGTATCAGGAAAGTATGCCCTCTCTATTCCAATGGAGATGGACTGGAAAGTGCAGAATGGGTCTTTGCCAATTATTATCTGGCACGAAAGGTCACTGCCATGGAACGAACGGAAGCATTACAAAAGCTGTCTGAGGAATATGATGTTGCAGTCTATACACCGGAGGCAACGCCGGAGCTTCCGAAAGTCAGAAACCTTGGCACGGTAGATTATTACACGGAGGCACCTTTGGCTATGAAGGCTGCTAAGATTAACCTTAATATTACACTTAGGAGCATTGGCAGTGGGATTCCTCTGCGTGCTATGGATATTATGGGATGCGGCGGCTTTCTGATGACCAATTATCAGGAGGATTTTTTGGAATATTTTGTGCCGGGAGAGGACTTTGTATATTATGAAGATACGAAGGATCTGGTAGATAAGACAGGATATTATCTGGAACATGAAGAAGAACGGCTGCGGATTGCCGCTAATGGTCATGAAAAAATGAGAATGGCACACACCTATAGGGACAGACTGCAACAGATGCTTACAATCGCAGGACTGTAGCAAATTTACTGCAGAAATTTACGGTAGCGATAAAAATTGAAAATCACCGATATAGAAAATCCGTTGGACAGACAGGCAGATTCTGGCTTTCAGAAGCTGTTCTGTCTGTTTGTTGTCAGTGCCTGATATTTCAGTCATCGGTGCTAGAATCCCCTGTTCTCCAAGAAATGTTCTGGAAAAGAGTCTGCCACGGATAGAACAATTGAATAAAGAAGAGGCAATCAACTGACCTCTTGCCTTGTCATCCTTGATTTCAAGCAGGGAATAGGAGGCGTCAGCTGCAATGTGGGAAGTAAACTCCTGCAGATCAGTCCCGGCAGGTAATTTGGTATCTGTAATACAGGTAATCATGTCAGGTGCTTCAGAAAGAGAAGCCTGATGGTACTGGCGGAGCAGATCCATATGGAATCTGTCAGCCGGTTCCATGAAGCAAAGGTAAGGTGCCGTGCTGTAAGCGGAAAGAAGATCAGCAGCCAGTCCGGAAGAGATACATTTACTTACCGTTTCAGGGCAGTAGTCCTCAGACTCCGGAGTAATTGGGATCAGGATGACAGAGTCAGGGTATTTCTGCTCAAATTCATTTAACCGGTTCCAAGTATTGTCTTTGGAATCCGAAACAAGAAAAATCAGCTCGGTATGATAAAGTCCCATGGTCTGTTCTTCCAATTCTTCCAGAAATTCATCCAGAAGTTCGGCTGCATTATGGCAGGGAATGAACACAGAAAGATATTTTTCGCAGGCAGAACCGGATGTTTTTTGCTTTGTCATTCTATGAAGCAGATCATCATATCGCGGTTTTGTGCTGGGAGAATGATATCTGATTGCTTCCTGATAGCAGGAAAGTGCTTCTTCTTCATTGCCCAGCGCATCATAAATACATCCAAGATTGTGCCAGGGACATGCATCATTGGAACCTTCTACATGATATTCCGATAAGGTAAGGGCATGACGGAAGGCTTTGATTGCTTTTAAGAGTTCGTGATTGTCCAGATAGACACATCCAAGCATACAGACATAATCTGCATAAGAAGAAAGCCGGTCATAAAACCTGACAAGTTCCAGAGCCTGTTTCTGCCGGCCGGTAGAAAGCATTGCATAGCCATAGGAAACAATCATGATTTTGACATATTCCAGGGAAAGATCAAGTGGAAGGGAACAGCCCTTATGATAGTAGGTATATTCCTGTTCAGCATCCTCACAAAGACCATAGCTCTGTCCCAGCTGATAATAGAGATAGGGATCTTCGGGAGAAGTTTTTAATTCCTCAAATAAAAGCGCATTGTTCCGGTCAGCTTTTTTGCGGCGTTCTTCTAAGGTCCCCACATAACCATCATGAAGGGCGGTCAGAGGGAGTTCATAAGCGTATAACTTTTTCCCCTGACGGTGTGTTACCTGTTCATGAATTTTTCCTGTATAAGTATAGAGGCGGCGGTCAAAAAGCCGTTCTACCCGGTCTACCATAATTTTAGAGGGCTCATCGGTACCGGAAGCAGGACACAGGTTACGGCGTACAATCCGCCCGATTGCTTCAGGATATTCCCGGAGAAGTTTCTTAATTCCGGCAACGTCAATATCTTCAGTATATTCATCAGAATCCAGAAAAAGGACAAAATCGTTGGATGCCTTTGACATGGCATAATTACGGGCAGCACTAAAGTCATTGATCCATTCAAAGAAGTATATGTGAGAAGTATATTTCTCGGCAATGGACACGGTGGAATCAGTGGAACCGGTATCAAGAACAATAATTTCCTGTCCTGTTTTCTGAAGGGGTTCGAGACATCTGGCAATATTTTTTTCTTCATTTTTGGTGATAATACAAAAAGAAAAATCAGACATGTTGCTGTTTCCTCCGTAATTAAGGCAACTTTTTGTTTTTTTCATTATAACAAATGATTCTTCTATTTACAAATCTTTTGCCATGATTGTATAATAGAGGCATATCGTAGGTGTATTTTGATACCGGTAATTCAGATAGGGGATAATTATGCTGATTCCTGCAGTTTTTGATATTGAAAGTTTTTGTGAAGAGAATAAAGAAGCAGATGCACAGGCAGCACAGAGAATGTCTGATTATGTGGATCAGATTTTTGAAAACAGTGCAGAACAGAAACCTTTTGTGCAGACGGGAATCTGTGCAATTAAGGGCAAGATTAATGAAAAGCTTCAGGAAAAACAGCCTAATGCTTTCGAAGCAGTTGTGGCAATTACCGGAACAGAAGAATTTGGGAAATTAGTCGGATATGATTATGAACTATCCTGTTTTCAGACAGCGGTGAAGATCTACCGGCTGGAGAGTGACAATCAGGGAAATACGATTTTTGACCGTATAGAATATATTGATGATTTTCAGGTGATTTTTCAGCAGATGATATTTTATTTCAGAAGAATACAGCTACGTCTGGCGAAACCATTACAGAAAGAATGCATGACGTATATCAAGATGAAAAAATTGTCTGTCTATGCCGTAATTCAGATCCTTTTGGACTGCGGTATTGGAAATAAAGAAGAAATTGTCATGACTTTGGCAGAGTTTTATATGGAATATCAAATGTGTAAGGAAGCGTTGTTTCTACTTGGTGTTATGATTGATCAGGGAGATGCTTCCTACAGAGAACAGCTTACAAAACAACGTGATCATTATTTGGAGAGAATCTGATGCGTATTAATAAGCAAAAATTTTGTTTTATCATATGTACTACCAGTGAATTCTATTTGAACGAATGCTGTATGTACATTAATCAACTGAATATTCCAGCGGGTTTTTCTGTTGAAATTTTACCGGTTTATAATGCAAAAAGCATGGCTTCCGGTTACAATCAGGGGATGGCATCATCAGATGCAAAATATAAGATTTATCTGCATCAGGATGTTACCATTATGAATCCTAACTTTTTAAATGATATTCTGACAGTATTCAAGCAGGATTACCATATCGGAATGATCGGAATGATTGGGTCGCCTGTGCTTCCTGCCTGTGGCGTTATGTGGTATGGGCCACGTGTTGGGAACCTTTATGAGATTGATAAAAATAATGTGGATTTTAACGGATATGAATACCGCAAAGAAGATGGTATGACAGATGTTGAAGCAGTGGACGGACTTCTGATGGCAACGAAGGAGGACTTCCCATGGCGGGAAGATCTGTTCGATGGATGGGATTTTTATGATGTGTCCCAAAGCTTTGAATTTCGTAAGAAAGGATACCGGGTTGTTGTACCGGAGCAAAAGAAACCATGGTGTGCCCACGATGACGGCACTATGAATCTATGGAGCTATGATGGCTATCGCAAGATTTTCCTTGCGGAATATGCTTCCATGCTGCACAGCTATTGAGAATCTGTTAATTCTTTCAAACGTTCTTTTGAGCGGGGGTAATCCCCCGCTTTTTTGTAGAATTCAATTGCCATTTCCTTATTTCCAAGTACCTCATTGATGACAGCAATATTGTGATAGGCAAAGAACGAAGTTACCCCTTCTGTACGGTTGGGTGGCATGGAAAGACATTTTAAAAATTCAGCATAGGCCTTCAGATACATATCGTTGTTCATATAAATCTGCCCTGCAAGAAAAACAAATTCCGGTGTATCGCAGAAATCATCATAAACAGACAGTAGATCCATAGCTTCTTTTTCCCGCCCTGTAGCAAGCAGGCAGTCCCCATAGCCAATTACCATCATCTGTGCATATTCCATTTTGGGGTCAATGTCATAGGCAAGTCCCTTACCAAACCATTCATAAGCTGACTCATAATCCCGAAGTAACAGATAGCTTTGACCAATCTGAAAATATAAATAGGGATCCTCAGGTCTTTTTTCTAATTCCCGGAATAGTATTTCATTATTTCTGGCTGCCTTTTTCTGAAGCATCTCCTCACTGCCGAAATATCCATAATGAAGAATGCTGACCGGAAGCTTATGGTAGACGAGCGGACAACAGTTATCAATAGGCACAAGCTGTTCATGGATCGGATAAATGAAATGATAAAACCCACGGTGAAACATCCGTTCCACCTGAAAATAGCGTTTGGTTGAAATATCGTTTTCCTCAACCGGAACAATAGAAAGCAGTGTACCGATTTCTTTTGTATGGTGCTGCATATATTCCTGTACGGCAGAAGTGTCAAAGGACTGCATATATTCGTCGGTGTCAATGATGAGAATCCAGTCATTGACAGCAAGGGAAGCTACATAATTCTTTGCAGCTGCAAAATCATTAATCCAGTCAAAATGATGAACAACCGGAAGATATTTTTTGGCAATTGTTACACTCTGGTCCGTAGAACCGGTATCTACCAGGACAATTTCCCCATTAGCACCATCGGGGCCAAAACCATGTGCAATTAATGCTTTCAGGCAGTTCTCGATATGTTTTTCTTCATTTTTC
>JBJELZ010000200.1:0-6111 GCA_051879415.1 Lachnospiraceae bacterium | reverse complement strand
GTGCAAGCATCCGGCTTCTGATTTTAAGCCATTATAGAAATATTACTTTGATGGCAAGGGGATAGGTGAGAACGGAAAAGGAGGAAAGGGAATGTCTGAAAAAAACAGGCAGAAGATTCCTGAGACCATGAAAAAAAGGGAAGCAATGGCGATTAATCAGAATAAGCTGGCATTGGAACGGACAGAATTATCTAAGATCAGAACAGAGCTTTCCTTTCATAACAGCAGACTTTCTGTTGACCAGACGCATCTGGCTTATCTTCGTACAATTGTTACCCTGGTGGGAAGCGCAGCTACTGTTTATAAGGCGCTTCCTGTTCTTGGAATTTCGGCTGTTTTTTCATCAGCATTAGCATTGTTTTTGCTGATTTTTGCAATTTATTTTATTTACAAGGATCTTACAACTTATCCTAAAATGAAAAAACATCTGGAAGAATTGGAACAAAAAACAAATGAATTAACTAAGCGGGTGGAACAGGAAGTTTATGAGATTGATGAATAGTCCTGTATTCTGTGCCGGATTAATAGGTAATACCGCGTCCGGTATTTGGTGAAGAGACTGCGAAAATGCAGTCGGTCAGAAAAAGAAGAAGCAGAAGGAAAAGAAGTGCCTTCTGCTTTTTGATTGAGAGCTTCTGCCACCAATAGAGTGCGTATCTGCTGATAAAGCAGACCCAGAGAAGACCGGCAGTACCAAACCCTAGAGCAGAATAGAGGCAGATCTGTCCAAGATAATTGTATGGCTCATCAGAATAATTCCAGTAACGAAGATGATAGACCCGATTGACAAACAAACCAATGACAAGTTCAATGGCAGTTCCTATAAGGACGGACAGAAAAAAGCATAGAATATAATGTTTTCTGATCGGGTGAAGCAGCAGATAGAACAGAACGCCGCCAATACCATAGATGGGAAGCCAGGGACCGTAAAAAAAGCCACGGTTGCATAAAGTACCCTGACGGATCAGCGTAAACATGACTTCCCAGACAAAACCGATAAAGGCGGTCAGAAAGAAAAAATAACTGTATTGCAGCAGTTTTTGTTGAAAAATAGTATGCTTCATACAGTTATTATTTGAAAGAGAAAAAATCTTACTCCGATTATGGGTTGTTAAATTTTGTATTTCATCATGTCCATCCGCCATCCAGCGTAATAATCTGACCGGTCAGATAGTCTGGTGCATTGATCAGCTGAAGTACAAGGGAAGCAGCCTCTTCCGGCCGGCCAATGCGGTCAGCTGGGATTTCATTGATGACTGCAGATAATTCGTCATCGCTGAAACAATGGTTCATATCGGTATCAATCAGACCACAGGCGATGGCATTGACCCGGATGTGGCTGGGAGCCAGCTCCTTGCCAAGTGCCTTTGTGAAAGAATTGACAGCTCCTTTGGAAGCAGAATAGGCAACCTCTGCAGAAGCACCGGTGTTTCCCCAGACGGAGGAAATATTGATGATACATCCACTTTGTTTTCTAAGCATGAGCGGAATCGCTTTTCTGCAGGTATAAAAGACGGAATCAAGATTGGTACGTATCATTTGATGCCATTGCTCATCAGTCATTTCCTGTAATAAGCCAATATGGGAAATTCCTGCACAGTTAATCAGAACATCCAGGGAAGAAATTTTCTGAAAAATTTCATTTACAAACGAAGAATTACCAAGATCTCCCTGATGGCAGGTACAGCTGATCTGATATTGTGCAGAGAGTGTATCAGCTAATTCTGTTAATAGATTCCTATTTTTGTGGCAGACAAGATGGAGATCATATCCCTGACCGGCCAGACTATAGGCAATGGCTTTTCCAATCCCACGGCTTGCCCCTGTTATAAGAGCTATATTATTCCTACACATATATTTTCCTCGTTCTTTATTAAATTACTAAGCAATTGCGAAACGCAATGTAATTATAAGTGGCACCAGGCAATATGCATAATAATGCGACATTAGCTGCGTAGCAGGTACGGAGCATTTTATGCATATTGCCTGTGACACATAGAAAAGATGATTCGCAATTGCTTATACTAATATATCTATCAATTATCATAAACAAAAGAAACAGAAAATACAAGTATGTCTGCTTGAAGCACCGGAGAAAATATTATATGATAGTTAAAAACAAATCAGGGAAGGTATGGTGGTCAGTGTGTATGATGTGATTATTATTGGAGCAGGTCCGGCAGGACTGTCTGCCGCAATTTATGCAATGCGGGCGAAACTGAATGCGCTTGTAATAGAGCAGGCAGGTCCGGGGGGACAAGTCCTGACAACCTATGAGGTGGATAATTATCCGGCACTTCCGGGAATCAGTGGTTATGAGCTTGGTGTAAAGATGAAAGAACATGCGGAAAAACTGGGAATGAAACTGGTTTCTGAAGAGGTAAGGGAAGTTATCTGGGAGCAGGAGCATAAATGCGTCAGGACAGATCGGGCAGAATATGAGACGAAAACGTTGATTCTTGCATCAGGAGCAGTTCATGCAAAACTGGGGCTGCCGGATGAAGAAAGGCTTTCAGGTATGGGGGTTTCCTATTGCGCAACCTGCGACGGAGCATTTTATAAAAATGCAGTGACAGCAGTTGTAGGTGGCGGTGATGTTGCTCTGGAGGATGCCATTTTTCTGGCAAGACTGTGCAAAAAAGTTTATGTCATTCACCGAAGAAATGAATTCCGTGGTGCAAAAACACTTCAGGAGGCTTTGTTTCAGCTGCCGAATGTTGAAATTCTT
This sequence comes from Lachnospiraceae bacterium, assembly GCA_051879415.1. Taxonomy (GTDB): domain Bacteria; phylum Bacillota; class Clostridia; order Lachnospirales; family Lachnospiraceae; genus NK4A136. Next base: position 3,383 of record JBJELZ010000200.1, on the reverse strand, counting down.
TGGGATAGTGTGGTAACATCCATCCATGGTGAGGATGAGGTTGAGGGGATCACAGTGGAAAATTGTCTAAACGGCAGCAAAGAACGGTATGACGTAGACGGTGTATTTATTGCAGTGGGAATCCGCCCGGTGTCAGAGGTTTTTGATGGGCTGGCAGAACGTGATAAAGCAGGTTATCTGATTGCCGGTGAGGATACAAAGACCAGCACACCGGGAATTTTTGCGGCAGGAGATGTCCGTACCAAATCATTACGGCAGATTGTGACGGCTGTTGCAGATGGAGCAAATGCTGTCTATGCAGTGCAGGAATATCTGACAGGAATTATTGCGTAATTACTTGACAAATATTACGGTGGATGCTATATTGTTACATGTGATGTAATAATTTCGTAACAATTAATGGAAAAAACTGTAATATTTAAGATAGGGGTAAAAATTCGTGAAAAGGAAAATAGTGACAATCGCATTAATGGTTATGTCCATGATGGCAATGCTTACTGTTGGACCGACAAACAGCACGAGTAATGCAACAAATGTAAGAGATGTCCTTCCGGCTGGTGGAGTTGCACTTGCACTGGAAGAAGGAACAGATATCAATTCCATATATATTGCACCTACCTATGAGGAAGAGCAGGCAGCGTTAATTGCACAGACAATGACGGGCAGCCCTTCGGAGAATGGATTTGTAGAAGCAGGTGTTGAGGAAGTATTGCTTTCCGATATTGGAGTCAGCGGGAATGACATGACTGTTTCAGGTGAGATGCCTGTCAGTGCAATTTCCGGTTCTGTTGTCAGTATGGCTTCGGCACAGAGTCCTTCCAATACGGCTGCAACAGCAGATATCCTTGCCAGATCAATCAATGTTGGGGCAGTACGTTCCATCGAGATGCGTGAAGAGATGGATACCGCAGTTGTGGAAGTTGTTTCCCAGGAAGAAAGGGATCTGGATCCGGAGAATTTCAGCGATCTGGTAATTGCCCAGGTGAATAATTATGTCAATGTCCGCGATATTCCCAGTGAAGAGGGTGAAATCGTTGGAAAGCTTTATGATGATTCTGTTGGTAATTTTATTGAAGAAGTGGATGGCTGGTATAAGATTACATCAGGAAACTGTACCGGTTATGTAAAAGGTGAGTATTGTGTTACAGGTGAAGCTGCCATTGAGCTTGCCAGAGAAGTAGGAACAAGAGTTGCAACGGTTACGACCACAACATTAAAGGTTCGTACAGAACCCAGTGTGGATTCTTCCGTTCTTGGACTTGTGCCGATTGAAGAAGATCTGAGTGTACTGGAAGAACTGGATGGATGGGTAAAGGTTTCCATTGAAGAAGGCGAAGGCTATGTTTCTGCAGAATATGTTACTCTGAGAACCGATTTTGTTGTGGCAGAGTCGAAAGCAGAGGAAGAGGCAAGACTGGAAAGAGAACGTCAGGAGCGTGAGGCAGCACAGGCTGCAGCTCGTCAGGCAGCAAGAGCAGCAACACAGAATACAACCAGCAGTGGAAGTCATTCTACGTATACCGTTCCGACGATTACAGGCGATAATTCTGCCGGTGTTGCAGTTGCACAGTATGCATGTCAGTTTGTAGGTAATCCATATGTCTATGGCGGTTCCAGTCTGACCAATGGAACAGACTGCTCAGGATTTGTAATGAGTGTATATGCAGCATTTGGTGTATCACTTCCTCATTCCTCCACAGCAGACAGAAGCCGTGGATATGCAGTAGAGGGAGGCGTTGCAAATGCACAGCCGGGTGATATTATCTGCTATTCAGGTCATGTAGGAATTTACATTGGTAATGGACAGATTGTACATGCAAGTAACTCCAGAACAGGTATTATTATCTCGAATGTAAGTTATCGAAGCGTACTGGCAGTCAGACGTATCTTCTAAAAAATGATTTCAATTAGTCAAAGACCTGTATGGGACAGCTCATACAGGTCTTTTTCAATCGCAGGAAACTTCAAAAAAGTAAGTTATCCACATTTACGATTCCCTGAAATGCCCGAAAAGTAAGTTATACACCAAATTATCCACATTATCCACAATCTTTTTTGTCGAAGAAAGTGGAAAAAAGGAATACTAGGATAAAAGAAAACGCTGACAAGAAAACCATCCGGCAATGAAGGATTGTAAAGTAAATGGATATGCGGTATAATCTAGGTCATAGTGTGACTTTGAAAAAGCCTAAAGGGGGACATTAATGATGGAACTGGTAACAATCAGAGAAATATTCCGAAACAGGGAGGAATATTTGAACAAAGAGATAACAATTGGCGGATGGGTGCGGAGCATAAGAGCTTCCAAAACCTTTGGTTTTATTGTGTTAAATGACGGTACTTTTTTTGAACCGATTCAGGTGGTATACAGCGATACCATGGAAAATTTTGCAAGGATTGGTAAATTGAATGTTGGAGCAGCACTTGTGGTAAAGGGGACCCTGGTGCCGACACCGGAAGCAAAGCAGCCTTTTGAAATCCAGGCAGTACAGGTGGAGATTGAAGGGGAATCCACACCGGATTATCCACTTCAGAAGAAACGGCATTCTCTGGAATATCTTCGGACCATTACACATTTAAGACCGAGAACCAACACCTTTCAGGCAGTATTCCGTGTACGTTCCCTGATTGCCTATGCAATTCACAAATTCTTTCAGGAGAGGGATTTTGTTTATGTGCATACTCCGCTGATTACGGGAAGTGACTGCGAAGGTGCCGGAGAAATGTTTGCGGTAACCACCCTGGATCTGGAAAATATTCCCAGAACAGAGGACGGAAAGGTGGATTATTCCAAAGACTTCTTTAATAAACCCACCAATCTGACAGTTAGCGGACAGCTCAATGGCGAAACCTATGCCATGGCATTTCGGAATATTTATACCTTCGGACCTACCTTCCGTGCGGAAAATTCCAATACGACCCGTCATGCGGCGGAATTCTGGATGATTGAACCGGAAATCGCCTTTGCAGATCTGAAAGACGATATGATGCTGGCTGAAAGCATGATTAAATATATTATCCGTTATGTCCTGGAAAATGCACCGGAAGAGATGAATTTCTTCAACAGCTTTATCGACAAAGGACTGATTGAGCGGCTGGAAGGTGTCATGAACTCGGAGTTTGGTCATGTAACTTATACAGAAGCCATTGAGATTCTTGAAAAAAATAATGACAATTTTGAATATAAGGTATCCTGGGGATGCGATCTGCAGACAGAGCACGAGCGGTATCTGACGGAAGAAGTATTTAAACGTCCTGTTTTTGTAACAGACTATCCGAAGGAAATTAAGGCTTTCTATATGAAACTGAATGATGATGGCAAAACGGGTGCTGCAATGGACTGCCTTGTGCCGGGAATCGGGGAGAGTATCGGTGGAAGCCAG
>JBJELZ010000199.1:0-6119 GCA_051879415.1 Lachnospiraceae bacterium | reverse complement strand
GCAAAGGCTTCCACGATTTATAGAGTCTCATCTTCACAGCGCAAAATGTCATCCAGTTGATTTATTTTGTGCATTCTGCTATATATCATTTTATGAACGTGCTTTTGACCCCAGTATCGAGAAAAGAGAGGTATGGTTATTTTTATGAAAAAAATTATTTTTAATAAAGTTTCAAGGATAGTGAGTGTGACTCTGGTGTGTGGGATGTTGCTAACAGCATGCAATACAGCGGATGGACAGAATGTGTCGGACAATCAGAGCGGGAATGTTGCTGCGGTCTCGGTAAATCAGGAGATTGCATCAACCCAGTTGATGACAATTGAGGATTATACGATTTATATGCCGGATTTATATCTTTATCTGATCCAGTACATTTATAATAATGGTGTAAAGGCTGATCAACTGGATGACATGACAAAGGCATCTATTATCAATTCTGCGATTAACCAAATGAAGCTTGAAACCGTGGAATATCTTCTTGCGTTACAATCAGATATCACTTTGACAGAAGAACAGGAACAGATGATTACAGATACATCATCCAGATTCTATAATACCTTTGGGGCAGAGTTTCTTGCTTTTTATGGAATTGATGAAGAATGTGTTTATCGTTTGTTTGAGAGACAGTTATATATTTCGGGAATTACCAATAAAGCAATGCAGGACATGACTGCAGATTATTTGGAACAGTATCGTGAAGAATATGCTGATCTGCAGTTTCATAGTGTTTACTATGCACTGTTTCCCTCAATCCAATATGACGAAGATGGTAATATTGTAAAGGATGATGACGGCAATGCAATTCCGTTGACGGAAGAAGAGATGGAATCGCAGCTGGCATTGGCTGAAGAATTTCACCAGCGGGCTGTAGAAGGACAGGCTTCCGGTGATGCGGCTACAACAATGGAGATGCTTGTGGCAGAGTATGGAATTGGTTATTGTTCCGGAACAGAGCGCAACTACACAGGGGCATATGTACAAGAACTGAATGACGTGATTTCCGGTCTGAAGGAAGGGGATATTTCAGATGTTGTCGCAACGGATGCAGGATATATGATTGTCCGCATGGATAATACAAATGATGAAGATTATAAAGAGTATATGATTAATTTTCTTGCACAGCAGTCAGCGAATAATCTGTTGCCAAACATGCAGAATACATGGGTGACCCAGTCAGGAGCTGCATCCATTCAGCCGGATAGCACAGCACTTGCTTCCGTTGATTTGGCGGCTTTGTGTTCAAGCATGAATGAGAAAGGACTTACGTTAGGAGGAAATTAATGGCTGCATCAGATGAAAAGGAATCCAGACTGGTCCGTTTTTTGGATGTGTTTGGTAATATTTTTGCATTAAATATTGTATATGTTTTATTCTCCTTGCCGGTTATTACCATAGGGGCATCTACAACAGCGTTATATTCTGTTGCACTAAAATTGGTAAAGAAAGAAGAAGGACCGATTTTTAAGAGCTTCTGGAAGGCATTTAAAAGTAATTTCAAAAGAGGAACGCAGGCGTGGCTGCTAGTACTGGCTGCGCTGATTGTTCTCTATACCGAGTTTCTTATGGTCTGTACAGTGGAAGGAACAATTGCCTCACTTTACACCGTTATCATGATTGTAGAGGCTGTGGTGCTGGCGTTTACACTGCCGTTTCTCTTTCCATTGATTTCCCGGTTTGAAAATACACTTTGGAATACGCTTAAAAATTCATTCCTTCTATCTGTAAGTAATCTGGGAAGCTGGCTGAAGATTGGACTTGCGTGGTTTGCCCCTATTTTTCTTTCCTTATATTATCCGAAGATTTTCCTGTTGACATGGTATTTCTGGCTGTTCCTTATATTTGGATTGATTGCATATGGAACCTCGCATACGTTATTAAAAGTATTTAAACGTATAGAAGTAGCACAGCTGGCAAAGGAAGAACAGAAAAAAGAAGAACAGAAAAAGCGGGAAAGAGCTTCTATTGCAAAAAAAGTAAAGCAGCTGGCTCCGGATACAGAAGCACAGCAGGAGAACGAATAAGAAAATTTGCACAAAATTTCTAGAGAAAATCCGACTTGTAAATTAAATATACATATGATAGTATTAATCTATATGATAGTAATGGTGTATTTGGGGAAGTATATCATCTAATTATAATGAAGAGGGAAGGTAAGACTGTCATGGCAAATTTAAATGAGATTATGTATGATCTGATCAAGAAAAGCAATTGCGTTACTACAAGTAATGTCAATGAAATTGAGGAGGTCATAGATACAGGTCTGGAGAAAACAGAGGAGAATATTCAGAAGGTTGCTCTGGATTATCTTGATGAGAAAGGTTATGCACGTCGAATTGATAACCTTGAGCGCGCAAAACAGCATATCATAGAAAGTTCCATGTATTCTGATACCGTTCGTGTCAGAAAGAAGCGCGAGATGGTTGAAGATCTTTTCCAGGAAGCAGATGAAGAAGAACTTCAGAAGCTCATGAAGATTTGTGAACTGGATGCACTGTTAAAGATCAATGATAAGCTGGATGCATTGGCAGAAAAGCAGTATGAATATGCAGTAGAGATCGTTGGAGATATTCTTACGGATGCTGACCGGGTCGGTGGCAGCCTGACAGAGTTTGAGTCATTCCAGATGCTCTTAAACAGATATGCTTCTGCAGGATGGAGAGTTGCTTCTATTACTGCAAGAGATTGCAATAACAATCACAAGATTTCCATGACAGGATTTTCCGCACAGACGAGACAGGTTGTGGTTGTATTTGAGCGGGAAAAGAAATAACAGCTAAAACAGGCACATCAGAAAAGAATTTTATTTTTAAATGAATTGTGATATGATGACAGGGAGGATGAGATTTCCTCCCTGCTTTTATGTTATTACAGTTACACAATTATCTAATTGATTTATAAAAGAAAGGAACTGCATTAATGTATATAAAAGGTATCATTGCACTTGTTGGATTGATAGTCCTGCTGTTTTTGCGGTTATACAAAATCTTTTCAAAGGTGCATTATTGGCGTTCAGGTCCGGCAAATAAACAAGGAAAACAGCGCAATGTTTACGAGAATACGGTTAAGGAGGGAACTGCAACTTCCGGGAGAGCTGGTGTTTCCGGAAGTTCAATGGGTTCTGGTGGAATTTCTGTGGAAATAAAAGGAAAACGGATCAGAACCAATGGAGTAATTCCTGCTAATGAGAAAATTGTGATTTGCAGATATTGTGGTGTGGAAAATTCAATCCCTGAGAATGGTGGAGAGTGCAGATGCTACTTTTGCAGGGAAATCATATAGGATGTATATGGAGGCTAAGGTATGAGAACAATTAAGGCAGATGTGATTATAGAAACAGTGAAGGATATGTGTATTGAAGCCAGCCACTTTCTGTCGGAGGATATGAAGTGTGCGCTGGAAAATGCGACACAATCTGAAGAGTCCCCGCTTGGAAAGCAGGTTCTGAACCAATTGGAGGAAAATCTGTCAATTGCAGGCAGTGATATGATTCCTATTTGTCAGGATACAGGGATGGCTGTCTTGTTTGTGGAACTGGGACAGGAGGTACATATTGAGGGAGCGTGGCTGGAGGATGCAATCAATGAGGGCGTCCGAAGGGGATATGTAGATGGTTATCTTCGTAAATCAGTAGTCCGATGTCCTATTGAACGTGAAAATACGAAGGATAATACTCCGGCAGTAATTCATTATGAGATTGTTCCGGGTGATCAGCTACGTATTACACTGGCACCAAAGGGCTTTGGGAGTGAGAATATGAGCCGTATCTTTATGTTGAAACCGGCAGATGGGGTAGAAGGTATTAAGAATGCAATTCTTACAGCGGTAAAGGATGCGGGGCCAAATGCCTGTCCGCCAATGGTGGTTGGTGTTGGAATCGGAGGAACATTTGAAAAATGTGCTCTTTTGGCAAAGCGTGCACTGACCAGACCGGTGGATCAGCGTAGCGAGATTCCATATATTAAAGAAATGGAAGAAGAATTGTTAAAGAAAATTAATGCATCCGGAATTGGTCCGGGTGGACTGGGCGGAAGTACAACGGCACTGGCAGTGAATATCAATACTTATCCGACGCATATTGCCGGACTTCCGGTGGCGGTGAATATCTGCTGTCATGTTAACAGGCATTCCGTCAGAGTATTATAGAATAGGGTATCTGACTTTTGCAATTATATAATAAGAGAAAAAGAGATAGGGGTAGTAGAATGAATCGATATATAACAGCACCGATTACAAAAGAGGATGTCGACCAGCTTCACAGTGGAGATTACGTCTATATCAGCGGGACAATTTATACAGCACGTGATGCTGCACATAAGAGAATGCAGGAAACTCTGGAACAGGGGAAGGAACTTCCGATTGAATTGAAGGATAATATTATCTATTATATGGGGCCGTCTCCGGCGCGTGAAGGACGCCCCATTGGTTCGGCAGGGCCTACAACGGCAAGCCGGATGGACAAGTATGCACCGAAGCTTTTAGATCTCGGGCTTAGGGGTATGATAGGAAAAGGAAAAAGGTCAAAGGAAGTGCTTGATGCGATTGTCCGCAACCATGCAGTTTATTTTGCAGCTGTAGGCGGAGCCGGTGCATTGCTCTCCAGATCCATCACCGCTTCAGAAGTCATTGCATATGATGATCTTGGGACAGAGGCGATACGTAAATTAACGGTAAAAGATTTTCCTGTAATTGTTGTGATTGACTCTGAGGGTAATAACCTTTATGAAACGGCAATAGAAGAATATGCCAAAAATGTGGAGGATTAAATGCAACGAATTGTATTAATTATCTTCCGGATGTTTTTTCGGGCGATATACTATTTTACGAGAATCTGCTGGTATGCTTCAAAGCGTCATATTAATTATGAAAAAGATTTTATGATTATTAAAAAGGCCTGTAGGGCAGCAATTAAGGCAGCGCGGGTGATGATCGAGGTAGAAGGGGTTGAAAATATTCCGAAAGAGGACGGCTTTATATTTTATCCGAATCACCAGGGAATGTTTGATGTGCTGATGCTTTTTGAAAGTTCGACAAAACCTTTTGCATTTGTCATTAAAAAAGAAGCCAGTAATATCATATTGTTGAAGCAGATTATAGCCGGAACCGGTTCTTATGTGATGGACCGGGAAGATATGAGACAGTCAGTTCAGATAATCTCGGATGTTGCCAGGGAAGTAAAGAAGGGCAGAAATTTTATTATTTTTGCTGAAGGCACGAGGAGCAAAAACGGAAATCAGCTGCAGGAATTTAAAGGCGGCAGTTTTAAGGCTGCATATCGCGCACAGTGTCCGGTGGTTCCGTGTGCACTGATTGATTCTTATAAACCGTTTGATGAAAAAGGTATCCACCCATTAACAGCGAAACTGATCTATCTTCCGCCGATTCCCTATGAAGAATATAAGGATTGGAAGGCAGTGGAGCTTGCTGGAGAAGTTAAAAAAAGAATTGAAAAGGTTATTACAGAAAGAACAGGGGCAGGAGCTGAAAACCAAACGGGCTTTTGATACAATATTATATTATGAAAAAGAAATTGCGGAAAGAGAATAGAATGACTTGACAAAGAAAAATCAGTTTAGTATAATGTGTAATGCGTTGTAATGAAAAGAACAGCGCTTTATATTCCCGGTAGAATATCGACGGACTTCGGTTCCACCGGATGATGGAGAAGTACTCAAGAGGCCGAAGAGGCGCCCCTGCTAAGGGTGTAGGTCGGGTGACCGGCGCGAGGGTTCAAATCCCTCCTTCTCCGCTTGGCAGATATGCCGGAAGAGAATATTCTTTTCCGACAAGGGTATAACATAGAAGACAGGGTATCCTGTCTTTTGTATTTCAGAGGAGAAGTTGACATAATCTGATGCTCCTAACTGCCGTGATTGCAGCTAATGAATCATATTTCCGGGATTTGAAAAACATTTCGGAAAAAATGAAAAAAGTAGTTGACAATCGAAAAATGTAGTGTTACTATGAAAGTCCACTGCGGAAAAAGAAATAAAGAAGCAGTGGAAAAAAAGAGAAAAAAGTTGTTGACAGACAAGACAAGTTGTGATAACATAACAATGTTGCGTCGAAGAGCGACAACGAACAGAACCTTGACAAATAAACAGTAATGCAACCCTGAAAAT
>JBJELZ010000198.1:0-6186 GCA_051879415.1 Lachnospiraceae bacterium | reverse complement strand
TCATGAAGCTTCTCTTCACTCATACCATTTGCCTTTTCTATAGTAATACCACCAGTTTTCAACTTCTCAAAGATTTCTATAATATTTCTTTGGTTTATTCTTTCGCAGGTAATTTTAGCGAGCTTTCCTGACAAATTAGCAATAGCTGCCGCATCAACTTTATGTGATACGGCAGCTTTGTATATTACTTGCTAATTATCTTACTTAATTAATCCACTTTCTCTAAGTAGAATTTCTACATCGGTTCCTTCCACAGCCTCAAGTACTTTCTTTAATAGAATCTTTTCTTTGAAAGTCATCGGAAGTTCGTCAAGGGTTTTCTTATCAATTGCATAATATGCAGCACGAAGTAATTCTCTTACGTCATACTTGGAACCCCAAACCTCCGGAACACCTCTGTCAACGTTAAGAAGTGTATATACCGCTTCCATACCGGTTCTGATAGAGTACTCTGTTGTGAAAATGGTATCTCTTGGAGTTTCTGCAAACTGACCAACGAATGCAAAGTTTACAGCTCCCTTAGGAACTACCAGTGGTCTGTCCTCTTCCTTTCTAGGCTGGAAGAATGCGTTGATATATGGCATGAAACAGGTTGTTGTGTTACAACGATTCTTTGCCCAATCATCAATCTTATCTGTTGGTACTCCAATATGGTACAGCCATTCACGGCATACCTCTTCTCCGGTACAGTCACGCATAGCCTTCTTTACGTAATTACCTTCTTTGTTGGTAGAAAGTGAATATACCCAAATAAGAACCGTATTTTTATCCTGTGCCTTGAACTGTGGCTGACGATTAATTGTCCATGAAAGATACCAGTTATCTGTGCTATCCTTTACTGTAACAATACCACCGGTTGTAACTTTTCCTTCTCTTGGATCTCTCTTGCACACACCAATGATCTTCTGAATAATTTCTTCATCTGAAGTTTCAACTGTTGCACTCATCCAGTTCGTCGCTTCAACGTCACTACAGAATTTCTCCGGATTACCATACTCACCGTTCTTAGCCTGTGCAGCTATATTTTTCCACAAATCCCATGACTCACCTTCGCCATTCTTGATATTGCTAAGATCCGGTGCAGTATTCTGATCACCATAGCAAGAGGTATCAGTGCAGCAACCATTTGTTATGAACACCAGATCATCCTCAACAAGATCGATAGTATCTGTCTTTCCATCCTTCTCATATACAATCTGAGTTGCAACCTTCTTTCCATTTTCGTCCTTAATGACAACATTTTTTACATCCATTCCAAACTCTACTGTTACGCCGTGACTTTCGAGATATTTTACAAGAGGTAAAATCATGCTTTCATACTGGTTATATTTTGTGAATCGAAGAGCTGTAAAATCAGGTAATCCATCAATATGATGACAGTATCTGCACAAATATCTCTTCATCTCAAGAGCGGATGACCATCTCTGGAAAGCAAACATTGTCTGCCAGTAAAGCCAGAAATTTGTGTCCCAGAAGGAATCAGGAAGAACTTCACTGATTTTCTTATCCTCAAGGTCCTTTTCCGGTGTCATAAATAACTTAGAAAGTGCCATTGCAGATTCCTTATCAAGAGCAAATTTCTTATCCGTATGTGCATCCTGTCCACACTTTTCTGATGCTCTACAGAGAGAGTAATTTGGATCATGCTTGTTTAACCAATAATACTCGTCAAGTACGGAAATACCAGGAGTCTCAATAGATGGAACATCACGGAACATATCCCACATACATTCGAAATGGTTATCCATCTCTCTACCACCTCTCATGTAAAAGCCCTTACTAACATCCTTTCTGCCATCACAGCTACCGCCTGCAAGATCAAGCTTTTCAAGGAGATGAATTCTCTCTCCTTTTACCTGTCCGTCTCTAACCAGATAAAATGCAGCGGAAAGTCCTGCAAGTCCTGTTCCGATAATATACGCTGATTTTCTATCAGCTCCCTCCGGTTTCTCCGGTTTTGCAAATGCCTCATAAGTTCCTGCTGAATAGTACATAAAACCACACTCCTTTTCTTTTTTCTATAACCTAAACTCTTTATTTAGATCGTTAGTAGTTTCTATGTGCTTAGTATATTACCAAAAAAGCAGAATTAAAATGAACAAAAACAGAGAACTGTCATGGATAACGACAGTTCTCTTATATTGAATGAATATACGACAAAACGCACTGTTTGTCGTATTCCAAATCATATTATCAAATGACCTATTTTCTGTTTACCTTGGCATTATTGAGTGCATGGAAAAAAGTACCCTGAATTAGAGAATTTAATCTTTCTATAATCAATTTTGGATCTTCCTTCATTCCTCCATCAATCCATTCCAGTACAAGACCCACAAACCCATACTTATAAAAGTTTGCAATAAAGGCCTTGTCCTCTTCTCTGACAATCATTCCTTCTGTCTTTTCTTCTAACACATCATAAAGAAGCTGATAAGTAACCCTATACAAATAGCGATATAAGTAATCCTTTGGAACATTATGATAAATATTTATAATGAAAGCCTTATCTTTCTTTACCATGTCAAAGATAGACAGAAATCCCTCCTGCCAGGTATCATAAGTTCTATTTTCCTTTAATGCCCGCTCTGCATCTTCCTCACAGATCCATTCGGTGAGTTCTAAAATATCATGAAAATGATAATAAAACGTCTGACGGTTCATCTCACACTTTTCGGTAATGTCATTCACTGTTATTTTGTCCAACGGCTTTTCTAATAACAGTTCCTTAAATGCAAATGCGATAGCAAGCTTTGTAGTTGTTTTGCTCATACTCCTTTTCTCCTTTGCTTATTCTGTACCAAATAACACCAGTCCACAAATTTCTCCAAATATCTAAGAAAAGATTCAGCTGCAAATGAAAACATAACAAATAAAAGAATACACTCTAATGACATTGCTTCTAAAGCATATAAATGATTGAGAAATACACCGGTAAGAACCAATGCGACCATATTACCAATCAATATAATCGTTCGTAGTGTATTCATTGGCTGGCTTATTTTATATAATACCATAAATCCTACAATAGAAAGCAATAAAGTTGCTGCTGTCGATATATCTGCATTGTCAAGATGAAAAGCCTCCCCACAAAACACCAAGGCGCCCACAGCAAACACATCTGCCATTCCCCCCGGAATAGCCTTCTTCATGACATTTGGCAAAAATCTTCCCTCGATTCTAGCCATATCCGGCTCAAGTGCCAGAAAAAATCCGGGAATCCCTATGGTAAACATAGTGATGAAAGATACCTGCGAAGGTTCCAATGGGTATGAAAACCTAAAGATTAACGACAAAATCGACAACATGAATGAGAAGATATTCTTGACGAAAAACAATCCTGCCGATCTTTGAATGTTGTTTACCACCCTCCTTCCTTCTAGCACAACAGATGGCATTTTTGAAAAATCATTATCCAGCAAAACTACCTGCGCAACTTGTGTGGCAGCCTCACTTCCAGAAGCCATAGCAACGCTACAGTCAGCATCTTTTAATGCAAGTACATCATTTACACCATCACCCGTCATAGCAACTGTATTTCCAAGTTTTTGAAGACAATGAACAATTTGTCTTTTCTGTTCCGGTGTAACACGACCAAAAACCGTATATTTCCTTAGTGCATCGATAAGCTGTTTATTGCTCTTTATCGTTGATGCATCAACATAGTTTTCCGAACCTTCAATCCCTGCTTCTTTCGCTATCTGCGATACTGTAAGCGGATTATCACCTGAAATGACCTTAATTTGAACATCCTGCTTTGCAAAATACCTGAAAGTCTGTTTTGCATTCTCCCTAATCGGATTTGCCAGGGTAATAAATGCCATGGGAATAACTTCTGATACAAGTTCTTTTCCGCTTAGTTCCCCTTTATATTCTCCGAATACCAACACTCTTTCCCCAGATAATGTAAGTTCCTCCACTTGATTTTGATAATTCTCATACTGACTTCTCAAAACAAACTCCGGTGCTCCCAATATATAATTACCTTCTGGGAATTCAACAGCACTATACTTGTAAGTGGGAGAAAATCCATATTTTCTTCTACAATGGCGATTGGTTGTCCTAACGAAATAGTCTTTCATAGCCTGCATGGTAATATTATCCGACTCCATAACAGATACAAAATCACTTATTAGTTCTTTCAATTTAGTGTCTGATACCAAATCCGTTCCAATTAAGTTTATCAATTTGCAGACCTTCATCTCATTCTTGGTAATAGTTCCTGTTTTGTCCACACATAGAACATTTACACGAGCCAATGTTTCAATGCTTTTCATATCATGCAACAGCACCTGATTTTGAGCCAATTTGACAGCACTTACTGCCATTGCAATTGTTGTAAGCAAATATAAGCCTTCCGGTATCATTCCAATAATAGCAGCTACCATAGATACAATGCTTTCTGAAAAGCCAGCGTTCTGATATAGATAACTTTGTACAAATAATGCTATTCCAATTGGAATAATAGCAATTCCTACAAAAAGCACTAGTTTATTGATCGATGCAATCATTTCTGACTGCTCTTTATGATTTATCCTTTTTGCTTCCATAGTAAGCTTGGATATGTAAGAATCCTCTCCAACAAGAATCAACCTTGCGTAACACTCACCGGATGACACTACACTTCCTGACATTAATCGATTACCAACAGATTTTACAATTTCATCTGATTCTCCTGTTAACAAAGCTTCATTTACACGTACTTCTCCATGAACGATTTCTGCATCAGCACAAATCTGATTTCCCGCCGAAAACATTACAATATCATCAATTACAAGTTCTTCAGAGGAAATTCTTGTTCTCTGCCCATTTCGAATAACATTTACATAAGGAGTATGAAGCATATTCATTTTGGAAAGAACATTCTTGGCGCGTATTTCCTGAATAATTCCAATTAAGGTATTCGCAATGATAATTGGCAAGAAGGTAAGATTTCGATAAGAACCAGCAATAATAAGCAATATACTAAGTACGAGAAATATCAGATTGAAATATGTAAAAATATTGTCTTTCACTATTTGTTTATTGGTTTTTTCTGGACTCTCCACTGCACGATTGGTCCATTCTTTTTCAATTCTTTCCTGTACCAGAATATCATTTAAGCCTTCCTCGTATGAGACAGATACCCTCTCTATTGGTTTCCGCAAGAGTTCTTCTTCCTTCTCATGATGTCTATTTTTCATAAACGCTTTTCATCTCCATTTACGCATGTCTTTTCTGAACTTAAACCAAGGGTTTTCACTCCAATATGTGAGAAATAATCAAACCGACGCTGTTATTAACAACCTCGGCTTATCATGACTTAATCCATATCAATTGAAATTCCTATACCTACTGCTCCAGGTCCTGTATGGGTACTTATACTTGCAGATAACGGATTAAAAAACAAATCTACTCCCGGAAAATTCATCTCCAGCATCTCGACCCACTGTGCAATCTCTTCCGGATTAAGTCTTGCACCTACACCCCCTACGTGAAGTTGATCTGGTCTTATACCTGGGAAACGATTCATCAAATCATTTTTGCAGGCACGTATCATTTTCTGCTCACACTTTTTCATAGTGCCACGAACCGTTGCATAAGAATCTAGTTTTTCACCTTGAATTGACAAAACTGGTTTTATTTTCAACACAGTTCCTATTGCAGCTGCTGCAGGTGTGATTCTACCACCCTTTCTTAGGAATTCTAATGTATTCACAGAAACATAAATGGTCGCATTATAAGCATCTTTTTCAAGTTTTTTACAGATTGCTTTTCCGTCACACCCTTGATCCGCATACTTTTTTGCTTTTATTACAGATGCCCTCATGGTTACAGATATTCTGTGATTATCAACTACATATACTTTCCCCTCATATTCCTGAGCTAATCCCTTTGCAGTCATACATGAACCACTTAATCCACTTGACATTGGAATATACACTATCTCGTCATACCTTTTCTCAAAGAGCGCTTCCCATGTATCTAAGACATCTGCCGGAGAGGGTTGAGATGTAGAAACATCCTTCCCGCTTGTTAATGCTTCATAAAACTCTTCCTCTGTCAAATTGTCCCCTTCAAAAAATACTTCTCCATCAATCAGGACCGGCATAGGCATCACATAAATTCCTATATTTTCTGCCTCCTCTTTTGATATTCCGCTATTTGTATCTGTTAATATTGCAACCTTCATGATGCAGTTCCTCCAAC
>JBJELZ010000197.1:0-6260 GCA_051879415.1 Lachnospiraceae bacterium | reverse complement strand
TAAGCGATTTGCTTAACTTAACGACATTGTTGTGACAAAAGGAACGTCCCCGATGGAGGCGATGGAGGTAATATGGGAAGAGAAGAAAATGTCAAGGTTTTCCGTGATACGGAAAAACAAGTAAAAGAAAGAAAAGCACTGGCGGATGCGGTAAGGTATTCCACCGGACATCAGATTCTGGTTCCGGAAGATATGGCTGTGGCGGATTTGATGCCGGAGGTAGAGAGCAATCTTAATCGATATTCCGAAGATGCACAGATTGTTGTTTCCGGGAAACGATCTTATGAGGCTGCTTCTGCATATAAGGATATGCAGGTGTGTGTCCATAACTTTGCTTCTGCGACCAATCCCGGCGGCGGTGTTACAAGGGGAAGCTCTGCACAGGAGGAGTGTCTGTGCAGATGTTCAACGCTTTATTTTAATTTAAATACCTCTGCGATGTGGGCAGGATTTTATACCCCTCACAGAAATGCCGGGGATCCGCTTCATAATGATGATTGTATCTATACACCGGAGGTTGTTGTATTCAAGACAGATACTGCAAATCCGGAGCTGATGCCTGAAAAGGACTGGTATAAGATCAATGTGGTAACCTGTGCGGCACCTAATCTTCGCTCTATGCCGGGCAATGCCATGAATGTGGGCGATGGCAATCAGAGGGCTATGATCTCAGAGGAAGAATTGTGTGAATTGCAGGAAAAGCGTCTTTCCAGAATTCTGGAGGTTGCTGCTGCCGGCGGGAATGAGGTAGTTATACTGGGTGCATTTGGCTGTGGCGCATTTGAGAATCCGCCGGAAGTGGTGGCAAGAGCATCAAAGAAAGTGATTGAAACATATAAGAGAAGTTTTAAAACCATAGAGTTTGCAATCTATTGTTCACCGAGAGATGAGCAGAATTATACGGTTTTTAAGAAGGCTTTAAATACGTAGTCATAAAGCTGGAGGTACGCAGATGAATTTGAAAAAAATTGGAGGAACCATCAGGAATATTGCCCTATATGGGGGAATTGAAAAAGAGGAGTATCAGAGTATTCTGAATGATCTTCTTCGAAAAAACAGGGGATCGCTTCGGGTGGCCTCCGGGATGTGTGCAGTGATGTTTCTGGGGCTGCTTATCGGTTCCTGCTTTTCCGATGCACTGGCACAGGCAAGGTATTTTTACGGCTTGATGACATTGGGGTGCAGTATGATCTGTGCAATCACCTTCCCGAAAAAATCAAATCGCCGTGCATTGATATGGGGATTTTGGTATCTGCTGTACTTCATGTTTGGCAGCTATGCGGTTGTTCTAAATACTTTTATCCGGCCGAAATTATCTGCCGTTACCCTTTGTGTGTTTTTGACAGCGGGACCTCTGATGATTATTGATCGTCCGATCCGGATTCTTGGACTGCAATTGCTGCTCTGCCTGGAATATTTTCTCTTTGCACAACAGACGAAGGATTCTTATCTGGCTTTTGCCGATAGTGTAAATATCTTATGCTGCGTATTCCTTGGCTTTGGAGTTTATATCCGGCTGAATCGTGTCAATCTGCGGGAAGCACTTCAGGCCCGGCATCTCAGACATGAGCGGGATACAGACAAACTCACCGGACTGTTGAATAAGGCGGCACTTGTAGAGCAAATCGAAATTCAGCTGGCACATTCCCAGAATCATGGAGCACTGGTGATCATCGACCTTGATGATTTTAAGCACATCAATGATTCCTACGGTCACGCATTTGGCGATATTGTGCTGAGCCGGACTGCAGAGTGTATTCGGGATATCATGCCAAAA
Organism: Lachnospiraceae bacterium; assembly: GCA_051879415.1. Classification (GTDB taxonomy): domain Bacteria; phylum Bacillota; class Clostridia; order Lachnospirales; family Lachnospiraceae; genus NK4A136. The sequence continues at coordinate 4,483 of JBJELZ010000197.1, read as the reverse complement.
AACAGCATTTGTGGCAGGTTTGGCGGAGATGAGTTCCTGATTCTTCTGCCGGAAATAAAGGAAGATGAGTTGAAAAAGCTGTTGAATGAAATGATTGGTCTTGCAGAGGAAACTATCAAGCTGCCGTTGCCGGAGGATACTTTTGGCATGAGTATCGGTGCGGTGTTCTATCCGATCTCAGGAAAGAAATACGAAGACCTGTTGCAGCTTGCAGACGATGCCATGTATGAGGTAAAAAAAGCAGCAAAAAATGGATGGAAGATTGGGTGAGTTTTTTTTAGGAGTCGAGTGAAACGGCTCCTTTTTTGTTGTCTGTTACTTGGATAAAAAACTAAATACTAGATAAGTTAGGCATGTGCGTTTTTTTTGAGGTTCATTCTGCATACACACAGTATGTATAAATATCATGAAATGTGGAAATTTGGATAGTAATGCATCTATAAAAAGTGATGGAATTATCAATTTATCCTCATAAAATGTGATAGAACTATAAATATAAGCTCATAAAATGTGATAAATGACATTGAATATGCTATTTTTTTGTGATATGCTTTATGGCAGGAGGTGAAAATATGTATTTTAAGAGAAAAATAGACAAATACCTGCTTCAATGGAAAAATGATCCGACACATAAACCGCTGATTGTAAAGGGCGCCAGACAGATCGGAAAGACGGAGTCTGTTTTACATTTTGCAAAAGAAAACTATAAAAATGTAATATATATTAATTTTGTATTGGAGAAAAAGTATTCCGCAATTGTAAGCGACGGATATGATGTAGAAACGGTAATAAAGAATATTACACTTGTCAATCCGTCAATCCGGTTTATCCCCAAGGAGACAATTATTATTTTCGATGAAATTCAGGAATATCCTGATGTGGCAACAACGTTAAAGGCATTTCGAGTGGATGGAAGATTTGATGTAATCTGCAGTGGATCAATGCTTGGAATTAATTATAAAAAAATACACAGCAATAGCGTCGGAAATAAAATGGACTATGAGATGTATTCTATGGATTTTGAGGAATTTTTATGGGCAAAAGGATATCAGGACGAACATGTGAAGGATATTTTAAATCATATGATTCAGTTAAAACAATTTAGTGAGACTGAGCTTTCTGTGTACAAATCATTGTTCCTTGATTATTGTGTTTTAGGTGGTATGCCGGATGTCATAAAAGGCTATATAGAAACAGGAAATTTTTCAGGATCGCTGGAAACACAGAGGCAGATCAGACTGGATTACGAAGAAGATGTGAGGAAATATGCTGAAGGATTAGAACAGACGAAAATCATTAGTGTATATCGCAGTGTTCCGGCACAATTGGCAAAAGAAAATAAAAAATTCCAATTCAATAAAATAGATAAGAATGCCAGATCGAGAGAATATACCGGCTGTATCGAATGGCTGATTGATGCAGGTGTTATTACAGAATGTAATTGTTTGTTGTTTCCGGAACTGCCTTTAAAGGGAAATGTTGATGAAAGCAGGTATAAGCTCTATTATCCGGATACAGGATTACTGGTATCTGCGTTAGACGAAGAAGCACAGGAGGATCTTAGAGTTAATAAAAATTTAGGTGTCTATAAGGGTGCACTCTATGAGAATTTTGTTGCTGAAGCATTGACAAAGCAGGGGTTAGGACTCTTCTATTTTAAGAAAGAAAATTCTACATTGGAAGAAGATTTTTTTGTCAGATCAAAAGAAGAACTCATACCGGTAGAAGTCAAATCGAACAATGACAGATCAAAGTCTTTGGCATCACTGATCAAAAATAAGAATTATAGCGATATACAACATGGAATAAAACTGGGAGACTTCAATATCGGATACGCGAATCATATATACACGTTTCCTTATTTCTGTGCTTTCCTAATCAAGGAATATTTAAGAGAATGGGATATGCGGAAAAAAGATGCTGATGCTGTTTTGTGAGAATGTTTGCATATAATACGGAGGTGGTAACGGATGGCATAGAGAATGCAAGCCGCAGCTATACTTATGATAAAGTAAAGAAAATGGTGGAGAAGGAAACAAAGAAATACGGTTGGGAATTTTTATTCCTTGGAGCTAATATTGATGCAATCTCTGTGGCCGGAAAATGCGGCATCAGACCGGATAGAGCCATCAATTATGAATGCGACAGCGAGGGGACCAGATTAAATTATGAGGTGCTTTCAAGAACAGTATCAGCTGTGCGAAGCTCTAAGGACAGAGCACAGATGGATGAGATGATGGCAATGTGCTGCGCACCAATCAGGGAAGATTACGAAAAACGGCATAAGAAGTCCGGTAAATGAGGACAGGTTGAGTGGTTTGAAAAATAAAAACATAAAATCTGTTAATAAGTTGAGAATACAGTAAGTAACTGCCGTGAAATGGAAAATAAAAACGAAATAACCGTTTATAATTTTCTGTATCAATCTTATGATATGGAGAAGATTAAAGAATGTCGATAACGGCAAAAAACGAAGGTAAAATGCATATTAGTATTTGGAATTATTGCCGATAATGTGGTATACTATATCGTAGATATGCATATTTATTGATTCGATTTATAACGGAGGATAGCAGATGCGATACCTTTCAGTTACTGAAATAGCAAAGAAATGGGATGTGTCAGAGCGTAGCGTTAGAAACTACTGTGCTCAAGGGAGAGTGCTCGGTGCATTTCTTACTGGAAAGACATGGAACATTCCGGAAAATGCGGAAAAACCGGAGCGTTCGAATAAAAAGAAGGAACGACCTATTACATTACTTGATATTTTGCAGGAACAGAAAGCGAGCAAATACTCCGGGGGTATTTATCATAAGACCCAGATTGATTTGACATATAATTCTAATCATATTGAAGGTAGTCGATTGACTCACGATCAGACCAGATATATTTTTGAAACAAATACCATCGGCATAGAAAATGAAGTCCTCAATGTGGATGATGTGATTGAGACCGCAAACCACTTCCGTTGCATTGATATGATCATCGATAGTGCAAAAACGGTACTTACTGAGAAGTTTATCAAGGAGTTACATCTGATTTTAAAAAACGGTACCAGTGACTCCAGAAAAGATTGGTTTGCTGTAGGGGACTATAAGAAATTGCCGAATGAGGTTGGTGGAATGGATACCGCTCTTCCGGAAGAGGTTGTGGGTAAGATGAAAGCGTTACTGACAGAATACAATGCCAAGAAAGAAAAAACTTTTGAAGATATCTTGGATTTCCATGTAAAGTTTGAGCGGATTCATCCGTTCCAGGATGGTAACGGTCGTGTTGGAAGATTGATTATGTTTAAGGAGTGTCTGAAATATAATATCGTTCCATTTATTATTGAGGAAAATTTGAAGCTGTTCTACTATCGTGGCTTGAAAGAGTGGAGCAACGAAAAGGGGTATCTGACAGATACTTGCCTGACCGCACAGGACAAATATAAAGCTTATTTGGATTATTTTAGGATTGAATACAAATAAAATGTATTTGCAAAATAGTAAGTTACAGTTAAAAATATATCTTTAGTTCTGAAATCAAAACAGTGAGTTCATATTTTGAGACACGACAAGATATAAGATTATTGACAAAGAAGATACTTCTTGGAGGAGTTTATAAATGGCAAATGAGAAATTCAATGTAGTAGGTACAAATATTGCTGAAAAAGCAACGGTAATTTGGAATGTGGCTGATATGTTAAGAGGCCCATTCAAACCGCACGAGTATGGTCTTGTTATTTTGCCAATGACTGTCGTGAAGAGATTTCATGATTGTTTATTACCTACACATGAAGCGGTACTCGCTCAGTATGAAAAAGTAAAGAACTTTGCAGTAATGGATGGATTTTTAACAAAGGCATCTGGTTATCAGTTTTATAACACAAGTAAATATACATTTGATTCGTTACTTGCTGACCCGGAAAACATCGAAGCAAATTTCAGGGACTATTTGAATGGTTTCTCAGCCAATGTTCAGGATGTGTTATCTAAGTTTGATTTTGATAACATCATTAAGAGAATGGTAGATAGTAATACCCTGTACCTTGTAATCAAGGAATTTAATTCGCAAAAAGGCTACCTCGGACCAGATAAAATCAGTGCAGTAGATTGTGGTTATATTTTTGAAGATTTAGTAAAGAGATTTTCTGAATCATTTGGTGAAGAAGCCGGAGCACATTTCACAAGTAGAGATGTCATTTATCTTATGACTGACCTGCTTCTTTCTGATGCTAATTTGTCTAAGGGTGGAAATGTTACGGTTTATGATATGGCAATGGGAACATCACAGATGCTTAGCTGTATGGAAGAAAGAATCCATGAGTTAAATAGTGAAATAGATGTTACTTGTTTTGGACAGGAGTTCAATCCTTCAACATTTGCTATTGCTAAGGCTGATATGATGATACGTGGTGGAGACCCTAATAATATGAGATTTGGTGATACATTATCTGAAGACCAGTTTAGTGGTTATCAGTTTCAATATATTATTTCCAATC
>JBJELZ010000196.1:0-31735 GCA_051879415.1 Lachnospiraceae bacterium | reverse complement strand
GTCATTGGGACCCGCTACAATTGCACCGTCCTGCAGATCATCCAGACTAGCCGTCTTTCCTGCATAAATGCCGAATGGTTCAAAATGTACAGATGCTACCGATACCAGATGGGTTCCGTTTTCTTCATTGAAATTGTCAAGATACGGTGTGTGCTGGAAGTAATTGGCATCAAGCTCTCCCGATTCCAATGCTGTATTAGGAAGCACATAATCATTGTACTCAATAATTTCCAAGGTATATCCCTGTTCTGCAAGGTCATCCTTTATCACCTCTAAGATCTCTGCATGAGGTGTAATACTGGCACCGACCCGAATTACATTGTCCTCATCTCCTCCTTTACCGCAGCCTGCAAGTACTCCTGCTGCCAATACAAATGTTCCTACTAATAATGCAATTTTCTTTTTCATGTTTTTCTCCTCTTTTCTTATTTATTTATTTTTTTCTTATTTTAATCTTCGGTCCGTTCTGTGAACAACCCGGACCCCGACCTCTTGAAACAACTGAACGATAACAACCAGCAGACATACCGTAATCAACATGACTTTATCATTATAACGATAATATCCATAATTGATTGCTATGGCTCCAAGCCCACCGCCTCCGACAAATCCTGCCATGGCAGAATAGCTGAGTATTGTTGCCAGGGAAATCACGGAACCAACTAACAGAGACGGTCTTGCTTCCACCAGAAGCACCTTCCATACGATCTGAAATGGTGTCGAACCCATGGCATTGGCTGCTTCGATGACACCTGCATCCACTTCCTTCAGGGAAGATTCCACCATTCGTGCCACATAGGGTGTTGCTGCAACTACCAACGGCACAATCGTTGCCGTGGATCCTATGGTTGTGCCCACCACCAGTCGTGTAAATGGCAGGATTGCCACCAAAAGAATCAGAAACGGGATCGACCGGACGATGTTGATCAGCACTCCAAATATGGTGTTCACAAACCGGTTTGGACAGATACCGTCTTTATCGGTAATACAGACCAGAACGCCCAACGGAAGACCAAACAGATAGGCAACTGCTGTGGAAACAATTGTCATATACAGAGTTTCCAAAACACCATTCCAGATAATTGTTTGCAAACTCATAAGCATCATCCCCTTTCTTCATATATTATGCCGTGCTGACTAAGATACTGTTTTACAATCTGCCTTTCCTCTTCTGTCTTCGGCTGTTCCAACAGCATCTGTCCATAAGCCTGACCACCAATATTTTCTGTATTGGCACCAAGAATATTGACCAGTACGTTACATTCCAATGCTAATTTTGCAATAAACGGCTCATAGGAGGATTGCCCGTCGAACACAATACGGAGTACCTTTCCATCCTGTGTTTCAGGCTTTGTATCTCCCGGCATAACCAACCGTCTTGCGGTCTCTGATTTCGGATTCAGAAAGACTTCCTTTACAGTTCCGATCTCTTCCACCCTGCCATCACACAACACAGCTACCCTGTCACAAATCTGTTCCACAACTGCCATCTCGTGTGTGATGACTACAATCGTTACACCAAGCTTTTCGTTGATTTCCTTAAGCAATGCCAGTATGGATTTTGTGGTAATGGGATCCAGCGCACTCGTTGCCTCATCACACAGAAGCACATCCGGATCTGTCGCCAGGGCTCTTGCAATTCCTACTCTCTGTTTTTGTCCTCCGGAAAGCTTTGAGGGATATGCTTTTTCCTTCTCGCTTAATCCTACAAGAGCAAGCAGTTCTCTGGCTTTTTTTCTTGCTTCGTTTTTCGGTACACCGGTAATCTCCAAAGGAAAACATACATTATCCAAAACATTTTTCTGCTCCAGAAGATTAAACTGTTGAAAAACCATTCCAATCCGGTGTCTTATCTCTCTGAGCTTTCTCTCGGAAATTCCTGTTAATTCCACATCATTGAAGTAAACAGCACCGGATGTCGGCCGTTCCAAAAGATTGATCAGTCGTACCAGCGTTGATTTTCCCGCACCTGAGAATCCGATAATACCAAAAATCTCTCCATCCTGAATCTCAAAGGAAACATCTTTCACTGCTTCCACTTTTTCCTCTTTTGTTGTAAATTCTTTGCTGACATTTTCAAATCGTATCATGTACCTGTTGCCTTTCTCTGTGCTGCTTGATGATATGAAGTATAGCACCATTCTTCCTGATAGTGTTAATACCTAGAATTTAGAGCCTGTTATAGTCATTCCCTATAACGCAACATTGGATGCAATGCCTGTTCAAAAAGTGTTACCCTTCTTTCTCTTCCATTTTGCGATTATGGGGAAGCAAACAAATGATAAATACCTCTTGATTCGTCATTATAGTGAATTTAAGAGGTAATTTTGTGGGTATAAAATCTGGAATGCGATAAAAATACCTCTTGATTTGCCATTATTGTGAAAATAAGAGGTAATTTTGTGGGTATAAAATCTGAAATGCAATAAAAATACCTCTTGAACAGGCATTACAGCAAAAATAAGCGGTAAATTTCAGAGAATAAAAGCCAGAATGCAACAAAATTACCTCTTGATTTGCCATTACAGCGAAAACAAGCGGTAAATTTCTTTTCTCATATAAAAAGCACAGGAGATATTCGTTTGAATGACTTATATGCTGCCAAAGCGGTTAGCATATCGTAATTCAAATGAATATCACCTGTGCTTTTTATGAAATACAAAATAATTACCATTATTATAAGGGAATCTCACACCCCAGTGCAAAGGAGTAAATCAGTTTCTGCTTCACATGCTTTCCCGTAATCTGTTCCAGTGCATCTGCATAGATTTCCAACTGAATATGGTATCGGTCCCGCAATTCCCGGGCTTGTGCTACCCTGTCTGTCTTATAGTCTGCCAGGACAAGTCCATCCTCTTCTTCAAAATAGACATCAATGACTCCCTGCACCAGTATTGTTTCCTCTGCAGGGAACTCCTTTTTTAACCGGCTGGCAGGAACGCCGATAAAAAATGCTTTCTCTTTGTACAGTTTTCCGGATTGATCTGCTTCCATCATCCTCCTCGCAAGATCACTTTCCAGGAAATGTGCACACTTGGAAATGTTAATCAAGCCTGCCTCCTCTGCCGATATTTTTCCGCAGGAAACAGTTTCTTCAAGTGTTTTTCTGACAAACTGCTCCAGAACCGTATGGTTGGCACTGTCATTCTTTCCGGAGATTACTCCCAATAAATTCTTATAATCCAACAGTTCCAAGATTCTGTGGACAGCCGTTCCTCTCTGGGTTCCCAGTGATGAAGACTCTTCCTTTTGCATAAATTTCGGAAGATAAGCTTCCTTTTTCTCGGTATCAAACATCTGATAGGCTTCTGTATCTTCATACGCTGCCTTCTTTAACTCGGATACCGTTGTCTTTGTATACAATCCTTCCAGTTCCGGATATGGATATTGCTCCGCAAAACGCTCCTCCAATTCTGCCTCCCACATCCCCTCCGGCAGATGTTCCAGACTCTCCAGTGATTCTCTGTCCATCCATGTTTCCAGTTCAGTTATCTTCAGCTGTTCCAGAATCTCTTCTGCTGTTTTTCCTGTCACGTACTGATCGATTTTTCCACTGCTTCCATAGGCTGCAAGGAGAAAATCCAGATAGGATGTATACTGTTTTACGTTCTCTGACGCAAACGCACCCGGCTGCTGCCACTTTTCTATCGTCTTCTCCAGCTGATTCACGGTTCCTGTCATAATCAGCTTTTCCTTGGCACGTGTCATGGCAACATATAAAATCCTCATTTCTTCCGCAATGGAATCTGCCAGAATTTTTTCTGCAATTACCTTCTTCTGAAGGCAGGGGCGTCTGAATCGAAGTCCCGGATTAATATTATCCAGTCCGATTCCATATTCCGAATCCAGCAGGACCGGCTTGGTAATATCCCGTTTATTGATCCGTTTTCCCAAACCACACAAAAAGCAGACCGGAAATTCCAGACCTTTGCTCTTATGGATTGTCATAATACGGACCACATCTGCATGCTCGTCCAGCATACCCGCTTCCCCATAATCAACCTCCTGCTCCTTTAACTGGTTGATATACCTTACAAAATGAAACAATCCACTATAACTGGTCTGTTCAAAATCAGATGCTCTCTCCAACAACATCATCAGATTAGCTCTTCTCTGCTTTCCACCGGACAGTGCTGTCACATAATCCAGATATCCTGTTCTGTCAAGAATCTCCTCCAGCAATTCCCTGATTCCCGTATACTTTGCCTTTTTACGGTATTCTTCAATAAAACTTAAAAGATGATCCAGCTTCTCCCATATAACCTCTTCTCCCCGGCTGCACTCCTCAGATCCGTCAGACATATGATACTCCTGTACCACATCATAGAAACACTTTTTATCATATTTCCTGCCGGCAGGTACAGAAACATTTCCCCTTGCCTTGATCTTTGCAAGTTCTTCCTCCGTAAATCCTCCAACAAAGGAAGCCATCATCCCATACAACGGAATATCCTGTCTGGGATTATCTAAAACCTGCAGAACATTCATCACTGTTCTGACCTCCAGAGTAGAAAAATAACCTGTCTTTGTATTGGAATATACCGGAATTCCCTGTGTCTCCAGCACATTGCGGAATACCTCCCCGTATCCGTCCATGGAACGCAGAAGAATCACGATGTCCCCATAGGAAACCGGTCTAACGCCTCCGACATTTTTATCTGTCACCAAAAATCCCTGTCGCAGCAGTTCCTTAATCCTGCCTGCAACATAAAGTGCTTCCAATTCTTTTGGCTGGTCTATTTGTTTCTTTTCTTCCTCATCAACCGGTTTTTCCACCAGCACAAGCTCAGTCGCTGCTTCAGGATTTTCAGGATATACCGCCCCGGGATACAGTTTTGCTTTCTCATCATAAGCAATCCCTGCCCCTGCCTCTGTCATAATAACAGAAAAAACATCATTGACACCATCCAGGACTTCTTTCCGGCTTCTGAAATTTCGGTTTAAATCAATCCTTCTATTTTTTTCTGCTTCCGGTCCATCCTCATGATATGCAGCATATTTCTCCATAAAGATTTCCGGTCTTGCAAGCCGAAACCGGTAAATACTCTGCTTTACGTCTCCCACCATAAAATAATTATCATCTCTTGCAATGCTTTTTAAGATAAATTCCTGTACATAATTACTATCCTGATACTCATCTACCATAACATATGCAAAATAGTCCTGATATTCTTTTGCCGCTCTTGTAGGTACCATCTCACCCGCTTCATTTTTCTCCAATAGAATATCCAGTGCAAAATGCTCCATATCAGAGAAATCAAGAACATTTCTCTCACGCTTTGCCATTGCAAAACAGTCCATAAAATCTCCAGTGAGCTTAAGCAGAATCTGTGCAGCTGCTTTTGTCTCCTGCACCGCCTGCAGGATATGTTCCGGTGCATCATAATAGGATTCAAAAAGTTGATCCAGCCCTTCCTTAATCCTGTCACGAAGCATCTTTACCCGAATGCACAACTCCTTATCATCTGTCTTTTTCGTCCTGCCCAGTTTGGGAATTTCCATAGCTTGTAACAGTTCGTATCTTGTTTGGTATCCCTTATTTTCAGCCAATGAGATCAAAAGGTTTCGCTGAGCCGTCACCGTCCCAAGATAAGCAGCCGGTCCGTCTGTTTCGCCACACAGGCAGACTGCCTCCTCAGCCAGCATCAGAAGCCTTGCAATTAAGTTATCATTTTCTGCCGCCTTCGCTTTCCACCAGTCACTTTCTTCCAGTGTTTTAAAATCCTCTGCCAGATATCCTGCTGCAGCTTTCCTTAACCACTCCTTCGGATCAGGATGGCTGAGAGCATAATGGTAAAGGGAAAGAATCATCTCCTCCAGGACAAGATCCTGTCCATTTTCCCCATAACACTCTGCCAGAAAAAAGAAATCCTCATCCTTCTTCTGATAATACATTTCCAGAAGCTCGTCCAGCGTATCCTTCATTAAGAGCTTACGTTCGCCCTCTTCCATAATCCTGAATCCCGGGTCCAGTCCAATATCTCCAAAATTATTTCTGATTAAAAACAAACAAAAGCTGTCGATCGTGGTAATCTGGGCATTATGAAGCAAAGCCATCTGTCTTAACAGATGACGGTCCGTTGGATCCTGCGTCAGCCGTTCATCAATTGCCTTTCCGATTCTCTCTCGCATTTCTGCCGCCGCTGCCTTGGTAAATGTCACAACCAAAAGTCTGTCAATATCCACCGGATTCTCCCGATCTGTAATCAGAGAAAGAATCCTTTCTGTCAGGACAGCCGTTTTACCGCTTCCTGCTGCTGCCGAAACCAAGAGATTTCCATTTCGGGCATCAATAACTTTCTGCTGTTCCTCTGTAAAACTTACCTTCCCCACGTTATGCCTTTCCTTTCCAGACCTAATCTGCCATACTGTCCTTCATACGCTCCAAAACCTCGTCTGCCCCGATATCCATTATCTTCTCCTGATATCCTAAGAGACGTGGATCAAAACCGCAGACCTCTTTGTATTTGCAATATTTACAGGCTGTTTCTCCACAAGGCTCAGCCTTTCGTTCTCCCTGCAGAATACGGTTGCCAATTCTCCCGATCAACCTATTTACATACGAATTAATCGTTTCAAATGACTCCGCCGGAAGGACCTGTGATGCAGCCGTATAGCTTCCATCTTTTTTCCGCGCCAGATAAACCACATCCGATGCGTCTGTAAAGGCAGTATCCAGCCCCTGTACCACCTCTTCATCTTCTAACAGATATCCTGACGCGCGTAACCTTTCATGCATCCAGTTCTCCCATTCCTCTGTTGTTACATTGGCATTTTCCTGATCCATCACCGGATCAATCACAGGATAATAAAATAATGCGGCAGGTATCACCTTCTTCTCAGGATGCTTCTTCTGCACACGCTCTGTGGCCTGTTCCAGATAGACCGCAAGCTGCAGCTGCAGACCATAATACAGCTGGATCAGATCGACCTTTTTATCACGGGATTTAAAATCAATGACCTTGACATAGATTCTGTCTTCCTTTTCATAGGTGTCATACCGGTCTATTTTCCCCTGCAGCATCATCTTTTCGTCTTCGGACAATCCCAGACGGACTTTGTCCAGTCCAACTTCCTTACGGAAGGAATACTCAAATTCCTGCGGAATAAATTTCCCCTTTTTCAGCTGATACTGCAGATTCTTCACTGTTCTTACAAGGATTCTGTGAATCTGTCTTAACCGGTAAGCAGTTCTTTCATCCCGGTAAATCACACTTTCCCCATATTCTGTTGCTATGTTTTCCAGAATCCTTTGCAGCAGTTCCTTTGCCTCTTCTTCTGAAAAGTTCAGCCAGGTCAGTCCCTTTTCCTGCAGTTTATGACCAAATTGTTCCAATGCCTGATGAAAGAAATTTCCCATATCCAGCACTCCGAAGGAATAATCCTCCCGTTCCTGCAACTGCATCCCATATTGCAGGAAGTGGGCATAGGCACATCTGGCAAACATCTCCATTCTGCTGATACTGTTTTCCAGAACCATGCCATACAAAGCCCTGGCTGTTTCTCTTCCGAGAACTTCCGACTGATACCGGTAAAATGCAGCTTCCTTCAGGGTATTCAGCGTATCCGCTTCCTTCCTTGCAAACACCTTATATAACGACGCAAATTCCATTTCCTCTTCTTCCGTCATTGTCTGCGTTGCATAATGGCGAAGCATCTTGGCCAGATATTCCCTGGCATCCTTTAAGGCAACAATATCATCCATCCTGCTATCCTGTGCCGTATCCCGTTCCTCCAGTTCCGGAAACAACTTATGTAATGTACCAATCAGATAGGAAGGTCTGAGTGCCTTACCCTGTGCATCCGTACGGGCATACGAAATATAAAGCTCCTCGGAAGGCTTCGTCATATTCATATAAAGATATAATCTTTGTGTATACATCTTCTGCCGTGGCGTCGGACTAAGCTCGTATCCTGCATCAAAAATATACTCTCTATCCAGATCTGAGATCATACCTCCTCCGGCACTGTGTTTCGGAATAACTCCCTCATTTACCCCGGCAAAAAACAAAACCTTCACCTGCTTTAATCGGGTCCGTTCTATGTCTCCGATAATGACACGGTCAATATCCTGTGGCAGGATACCTACCTGCAGTTCCAGAATACCCGCTTCCAGAATCTCAATAAACTCTTCCAGAGTCAGCTCTTCCCCTTCCAGTAAAGCTGCCATCTGTTCCAACAGTTTCATTAGATATGCGTAAATCTGCTCATATTCACTTGCCCTGACCAAATCGTTCTGCGCTTTAAATTCTTCCGCATAGACCTGCAGCTTTTCATAAATTCCATGATCCGCAATGAAATGATAAAGAATCGTGACCATTTTTTCCGCCGGCCCGCCTTTTTTCATTGCCAATAAAGGGGTCAACAGCTCCATGACTGCTTCTCGGGATGCATTAATCTGACGCAGCTCCTTTTGCTGCTGTTCTTCCTCCTTCTGCTTCATATAAGCAGGATATCTGACAAAGGAACGGTTCCATGTTTTTTCTCCGCGGATTCTTAATGCCAGCATATAGTTTTCCAGCCGGTCTATCTCATCCTCTGATAATCCCGTAAAACCACATTTTAAAAAATGAACAACGCTTTCATAGGAAAAATTTTTAAGGATCACCTTCAGTCCACTTTTGATATACTCTGTAAAAGGATTCAGTCCAAGCTTCCTGTTATTATCAATAAAAACCGGGATATCATATTGTTCTGATAATTGTGCCGCATAAGGTGCATATCGTTCCAGATCTCCTGTAACAACCGCAATATCACGATAGGCATATTTTTTCTCCCGGATCAGCCGTCGAATACTGATAAAGATCTTCTTCATTTCTTCCCTGGGTGACATTGCACAGAATACAGAAAGCCCCTCCGGATTCCCTTGAAATGTACCGGCACCACTTTGAAAAATATTTTGTTCAAGATGTGCCAGTACCGGCTGGTTTCTGTAGCGTACTACCGGATTTCCCGCTAATAAGACATCCTCTCCCCGTGAAACCTCCAGGTCTTTACAGAGTCGTTCCATCTTTATAACAGTCTTTTTACTCAATGCAAAAAGCTCTTCCTCTGTCTGTTCCTTTGCACTTTCTCCAAACTCTTCTGCCGGTAAAATAACTGTCATCGCCATCTCTTCGCAAAGAGACAACAGTCTGCTGATTACCTTATACTGCACCGGCGTAAATCCGGTAAATCCATCCAGTGCAACAATACTGCCCCGGATGATTTCAGACCGCTCCAGTGCCTCTGCCAGAAAATCCATCGTTTCCTCGGTCGTAATATACTTCTCCCCCAGATAAGCCAGAAACTTTTCATACAAAAGATTAATATCCCTTAATTTCCCCCGGAGAACCGGTTTTCCTTGTACTGCATCACAGAGTTTCCCTACTTCTTTGACATCCAGACTGTACTGCATAAATTCAGAAATAACAGATTTCACTTCATGAATGTAGCCTGTCTTTTTCAAGCGACTGCCAAGTACCGGAAGCTGTTCCTCCATTTCAGCAGCAATTTTCCTTAAAATTAAGTTTTTTCCCGTGTCATCCAACGGAATACGTTCCGGATGCCCTACCTCTTCAAAAATATAATGAGCCAGTCTTCCAAAGCTGAAAATTTCGATATTCATAAATCCATGCTTCGGATGGCGTTCTATCATTTCCTTTTGTGTCTGCATGGTAAACTGATCCGGAACAATTACAAAAAAGTGTCTGTCCGGTTCCTGTATGGAACGTTTTATGATATCTTCCTGCAGACGGCTGCTCTTTCCTGCACCGGAGCTTCCAACATAAAATCTAAGTGACATGTTCTTCCCTTTCTGACGTAAGATAGCGCCACCTTAGGTGACGCTATCACATATCCAATCCTACAATATCCAAACAGCTTTGCAATGCTAAAGCCCTTCCATTTAAGCTTTAGCGGATCGTCTTACTATGAATCTGCTGCCAGAGCCCCTCTGCATCCGGGTAGCGGTACAGCTTTGCCAGTTCCGACAATGCTCGCAATATCTTCTGGGAATCAACCTTCGGCATGGAATATCCGCGTTCCTTACAATACTGCTTCATCTGCTGATTCAGGGTCTTCTCAATATACTCAATTCTCTTTTTAATACGGATGGCATCCATATGCAGAAGCTCTTCCAGCTTTTCCATGGGAAGATTATCATAATAGAAAGCCAATGCCGTCTGTCTGTGAATCTCCGGAAGATTACAGATATAATTCTCCAGTGTACAGATATATTCCAGATCATCAATCTCATTTCCCGGAAGATAAGCATCTGCACCGGTCTGTACTTCATATGCACCTGCCTTATCTGCAAACAGCATATCCTGTCTGTTTGCCTCCAGCCAATCCGCAGTAAACTGGGTAACATTCTCATTTAACCAGGATGCAAATTCTTCCGGTGTATCCAGAAGGAAGGCATTCTGCTTAACATAAACAAAGTACTTCTCTAACATTTTAGCTGTCTGTTCATCATCACAGACAATAAAATGTATCTGAAAATACATATCATTCAGAGATAACTCAAAGATTTTCCCAAAATCCTCCGTATGTCCCTGGATAAAATATTTTGCTGATTTCACCAATTCATATGTCGTATTCAAAAAAGCACCCCCTGCCATTTGAAAACTTTAAATATATTGTATCAAATAACAGAGGGGTACTTCAAGTAGATTATGAAATTTTATTTACTTTTATAACAATTCTTTCAGTAATTTATTCACGGTTCCCGGATCAGCTTTTCCTTTCATTGCTTTCATCGTCTGTCCAACCAGAAATCCGATTGCTTTTTCCTTGCCGGCACGGTAATCGGCTACCGATTGAGGATTGGCTGCTATAATATCCTCCACAACCTTTTTCAAAGCTCCCTCATCACTTTCCTGTTTTAATCCGTGTTCTTCCACATATTGCTCAGGATCTGTATCTTCCTCAAACATCACCTCAAAAATTTCCTTTGCCACGGTCTGGTTAATTACCTTTTTATCCACCAGCATAATCAGCTCTGCCAGATGCTTCGGAGAAAAACGGATCTCATCAGCATCCATGTTCTTTTCTTTTAAAAGGCGCATGGTTTCCACCATCAACCAGTTCGACACCTTCTTAGGCTGACCGCAGATCGCTGTTGCCTCTTCAAAGATATCCGCCATACGCTTTGTACCCGTGATAATCTCAATATCATAATCGGGAATCTGGTATTCTTCCTTATAACGAGCCATTTTTTCCGGTCTGAATTCCGGCTGTCGTGCCCGAAGCTTAGCAAGCCACTCCTCAGAAATCTCTACAGGGATCAGATCAGGATCAGGGAAATAACGGTAATCCTGTGCATCCTCCTTACTTCTCATGGCATAAGATTCCATCTTATTGTCATCCCAACGCCTTGTTTCCTGAACAACCTTTTCACCTGCCTCCAACAGATCAATCTGTCGATTCCTTTCTCCCTCAATCGCATGTGTAATAGAGGTAAAGGAATTCAGATTCTTCATCTCTGTTCTGGTTCCAAATGTATCTGTCCCTGCTTCGCGGACTGACAGATTGACATCCGCACGCATGGAACCCTCCTGCAGCTTGCAGTCAGAAGCCCCCAGGTACTGGATAATCATTTTAAGCTTTTCCAGATAGGCAATGACCTCTTCCGCGCTGCGCATATCCGGCTCCGATACAATCTCAATCAAAGGGACACCGGAACGGTTATAATCAACCAGACTGCAGTCACCCCACTCATCATGAATCAGCTTTCCGGCATCCTCCTCCATATGGATCTCATGGATGCCTACCTTCTTTGTTCCATCCTTCGTCTCAATCTCCACATATCCGTTACGACAGATTGGAAGATACAACTGTGAAATCTGATAATTTTGCGGATTATCCGGGTAAAAGTAATTCTTACGATCAAACTTACAATGCCTTGTAATCTCACAATTTGCTGCCAGACCTACCGCAGCAGCATATTCCACTACCTGTTTATTAAGTACCGGTAAAGATCCCGGCATTCCGGTACATACCGGACAAGTGTGGGTATTCGGCTCTCCTCCAAACTGTGTAGAACAGCCGCAGAATATTTTTGTCTTTGTAGCCAGCTCTACATGAACCTCCAAGCCGATGACTGTTTCATATTCCTTTGCCATATTAATTTCATACTCCTTTCCTTACGAAACGGATTCTGCTATTTCTCTCTGTGTTGTTCATAAGTATATGCTGCCTGAATCAATACATTTTCATTAAAGCAGTCAGCAATCATCTGAAGTCCGATGGGAAGTCCTTTGGAATCTACCCCACACGGAACACTGATACCGGGCAGTCCTGCCAGATTGACCGATATGGTATAAATATCGCCCAGATACATTTTCAATGGATCGGAAAGACTTTCTCCCAGCTTTGGTGCTGTTGTCGGTGCAACCGGTCCCAGAATAATATCATACTTTTCAAATGCATCATCGAATGCTTTTTTAATCAGTGCTTTTACCTTTAAAGCCTTCAAATAATATGCATCATAATAACCGGAAGATAAAACAAAGGAACCTAACATGATTCTACGCTTAACTTCCTCTCCAAAGCCTTCTGAACGCGTCTTCTTATACATATTATGAAGTCCTTCGTACTCTTCTGTCCGATATCCGTACTTGATACCGTCAAAACGTTCCAGATTGGAGCTTGCTTCAGCATCAGCAATCGTATAATAAGTAGGAATCGCATAATCTACAAGACTTAGATCAAACTCTTCTACGATCGCTCCACGTTCCTTCAGCTCCTCTGCTGCCTTTCTGACAGCCGATGCAACCTCCGGGTCCAGACCTTCTCCAAAATAATCTCTCGGAATACCGATTCTGATTCCGTCCACATCATCCACCAATGCTGCGGTAAAGTTTGTATCATTACGAAGAATCGATGTAGAATCCTTCTCATCAGCCTTTGCAATGGTTTCCAACACAACTGCTGCATCTGTTACATCCTTACACAGAGGTCCGATCTGATCCAGCGAAGAGCCATAAGCAATCAGCCCATATCGCGACACCGTTCCGTAGGTCGGCTTAATTCCGACCACGCCACAGAAGGAAGCCGGTTGTCTGATGGACCCTCCGGTATCGGAACCCAGAGCAAAAAAACATTCCTTTGCAGCAACTGCTGCTGCAGAACCACCGGAGGAACCACCGGGTACATGCTCTGCATTGTTCGGGTTTCTGGTCGGTCCGAATGCGGAAGTCTCCGTTGTACTTCCCATGGCAAACTCATCCATATTGGCCTTACCGATCACTATGGCACCTGCTTCTTCCAGATGTCTGACTGCTTCTGCCGTATAAGTCGGGACAAAATTTCCTAAGATTCTGGAAGCACACGTTGTCAACAGACCCTTGGTAGTCATATTATCCTTAATGGCTACCGGAACACCTGCTAGTGGACCTGTCAGTTCCCCGGCATCAATCTTTTTCTGGATCACTTCTGCCTGTCGAAACGCCTCTTCCCTGTTTAATGTAATATAACAGTGGTAGGTCTCTTCCGTCCTGTCAATCTGGTCAAAAACAGCCTGCAGTGCTTCCTTGACCAGAATCTTACCTGCCTTAATCTGCTTTCCCAGTTCTACCGCTGTCAGCTCCAAAATATCATAAACTTCATTCATTACAGCCGCACCTCCTACTCGAATGTTCTTGGAACAACAAACATGCCATCCTGCTGTTCCGGTGCATTGGCAAGAATCTCTTCCCGGTCATCTCCGTTAGTCACCACATCTTCACGGAATCTGTTACACAAAGGATGTACATGACTCATTGGTTCAACACCTGTGGTATCCAGTTCTCCCAGCTGGTCAATGTAGTCCAGCATCTCTGCAAGATCCTTCTTCGCCTGCTCTTTTTGTGCATCATCCAGCTCCAGCTTTGCAAGAATGCCAACATACTCTATTGTTTCATCACTGATCACATTAGCCATACTTTACATCTTATCCTTTCTTACAAATTCTCCCAATTTGCATAATAATCATTTAATCCCTTACCTTAATGTGCACTTCCCGCAGCTGCTGCTCTGTTACCTCATTGGGTGCACCACACATCAGATCCTGGGCGGTTCCGCTCATAGGGAACGGAATGACTTCACGGATATTTTCCTCATTACGAAGCAGCATAATCATACGGTCAACGCCCGGTGCCATACCTGCATGAGGCGGTGCACCAAACTGGAATGCATTGTACAAAGCACCAAATTTATTCTTCAGCACTTCTTCATCATATCCTGCAATTTCAAATGCCTTAACCATAATCTCCATATCGTGATTACGAACTGCACCTGAGGAAAGTTCTACACCATTACATACAATATCATACTGATATGCAAGAATATCCAGCGGATCCATCTCATTCAATGCCTTTAAGCCGCCCTGTGGCATAGAAAACGGATTGTGTGTAAATCCGATTTTTTTCTCTTCCTCATCATACTCAAACATCGGAAAATCATTGACATAGCAGAAACGGTATGCATTCTTTTCAATGAGCCCCAGTTTTTCTCCAAGCTCTGTTCTGATCTGTCCCGCATAAAAGTTCGCCTTTGCTTCCTTATCTGCAATGAAGAAAATCGTATCTCCGGCTTCCAGCCCTGCCAGTGTGCGGAGTTCTGCTTTCTTTTCCTCCGGAATAAATTTATCAATCGGTCCCTTATAGGAAAGATCCTCCATGATCTCCAGATAACCAAGCCCTCCCATTCCAATGGAATTGGCAAATTTTAAAAGTTTCTCATGGAAGCCCTTGGACATTTCCGCATGTACCTTGATGCCGCGGACAGTTCTTCCATGAAACATCTTAAAGGTACACTCCTGGAAAAAGTCTGTCAGATCAATAATACGAAGCGGGTTACGAAGATCCGGCTTATCCGTACCAAACTCAAGCATCGCCTGCTTATAAGAAATCACAGGATAAGGTGCCTTTGTGATCTCATAGCCTTCCGGTGCAAATTTTTCAAATACAGAGGTTAAAACCTCCTCACCAACTGCAAACACATCCTCCTGCGTAGCAAAGCTCATCTCAAAGTCAAGCTGATAAAACTCTCCGGGGGAACGGTCTGCTCTCGCATCCTCATCCCTGAAGCAGGGTGCGATCTGGAAATATTTATCAAATCCGGAAACCATCAGAAGCTGCTTGTACTGCTGCGGTGCCTGCGGAAGTGCATAAAATTTACCTTTGTATTTTCTGGAGGGAACAATGTAATCTCTTGCACCTTCCGGAGAAGACGCACAAAGAATCGGTGTCTGAATCTCCAAAAATCCCATCCCTGTCATTTTCTCACGAAGATAGGCAATGACATTCGACCGGAAAATCATGGCATCCTTTACCTTTTGGTTACGAAGATCCAGATAACGGTATTTTAACCTCAGATCTTCCCTGGTCTCCTTGGAAGTCATGATCTCAAAGGGAAGCTGCTGATATACCTTGCCGAGCAGATCAATGGAGGAAGCCTCAATCTCTATGGTTCCTGAAGGAATCTTGGGATTATAAGTATCCTCTGAACGATGCTCCACCTTTCCCTGGATGGATACACAGTCTTCCTTTGACAGCCCATCCAATAAAGCTGTATTACGCAGGACAACCTGAACCACACCGTACATGTCCCGCAAGTCTATAAAGGAAACGCCACCATGATCACGGATATTTTCAATCCAGCCTGCAACACGAAGTGTTTTGTCAATATCTGCTTCCGTAACCTGATTTAATGTTACCTCTCTGTAAATTGTACTCATTCTTAGAACCTCTCTTCCTCACGTAAAAATTTGCATAAAAAAACCGGAATATAAACTATGTTATATTCCGGGACGGACAATCTGCATTTTATCTGCTTACTTTCTATCTGGTGTTGTCCGCGGTACCACCCGCATTGAAATCACTGCATCAGTCATGCCATATGATTTCCACTCGAAACACGTAACGTGTGCCTGACGTACCACCCTAACAGTTTTCTCTCGAATGGTCTGCTCCGGAGCGTTCCCTTTACTGCTTCTGACCGGCTGCGCTTTCAGTCCGTGACGCTGCCTCCCTGATGCCTTTGTCAGCAAGAGTCTCTTTCACTGCATTTTCATATTCTTAGATATCTTTACCTTATATGTCATTCACTATAACATTTGTCTCAAAGAAACTCAAGAAATATTTTTCATTTTTTTCTTATTTTCATACATTTTCGCATCTGCGATCTCAAAAATATCCATTAATGTCTTAGCTGCGGTCTCCTCACCAAAGGTGGCATATCCACTGGCAATCTGCAGTTCATATAATTTCTGGTCTTCCTTATTGTAAGCTTCCAGTTCATCCGTCATTCTCTTCAATGCCTTCCGGAAACGTTCCGAAAGCTTTTTCCCCTCTATCAGGACTGCAAACTCATCTCCACCGATCCGGTAACAATCCCCTCTTTCCTGTTCAAATGCTGCTTTAATCACCTCTGCACTTTTCTGGATCATCTGATCTCCTACATTATGCCCTAAGGAATCATTGACCTTCTTCAGATTATTTACATCAAAAATTGCAATTCCTATGGTCAGCTTCTCCTGACCTCTTCTTTCCCAATACTCCATTTTTTCCTGAAATGCCGTACGGTTACCAATTCCCGTCAGACCATCCATATAGGCAAGCTGGCTGACAAACTCCATGTGTGCACCTTTTTTTACCGCATCAATGGTTCTCTTCATACTGGAAGCACCGTAGCAGACTACAAAAAGGAAAATGCCAAACCGGATAAACATGGCATTATCTCCACCCGTTCTCTTGTAATAACGCAGTACATCAAGGAAGGTGGCAACCGCAATACAGAGCAGTCCAATTGCACGTAACCACTGGTACAGACGATTTTCTTCCTCTCCCATAAAAACAAATGCATTTCTAAAACTGGTAACAAAGAGCACAAGTGCAGCCAGTACCAGAACAATATGTGCAAGCGTCAGTGTTTCATGATAATCTGCAATTCCAAGGAAATGAAGAACAGTACATATTGTAAACTGTAACACCGAAAGGCAGCAGATTCCTTTGATCAGCTTTTGCGGTTTTCGTTCCAGCGAAGCATCCAGATACAGCATAAGCGGGAGGGAAAGCATGGAAAGCAGGCAGCAGCTTAAAAGCTGCACCATTCTGCTGTCTCCATTGATCAGCTGTATCAGATTGGTCTCAGCAAAACACCATAAGCCCAGCATCATTGCAAATACACCAAGATGCAGAAGCTCGTGATTCTTTTCTCTCTGCATATTGACCGGAATATCCATGATTGCCAGAAACAAACCTAAAATAACAATCAGTCCTGCCGTTACGGCAGCCACTGCTTTTTCTGCCACAATGTCCAGAATCTGTCCCGCTGCCAGTCCCAGAACAACATGATCAATACATGCTGTTGCATTTTCATAAACAGTTTCAAATCTGATCTCAACCGTTGCTCCCGCATCCTTTGAAGTAAGCGGGATAAAATTCCATCTGGTTCCCTGGGATTTCAGATAGACAACATTGTACTCATGATAAGGCTCATATCTGTATTCTCCGTCAATATAAACCCGGTAATTAATATTCTTGCTCCTGAAGCATAATGATTCCTCATCACCAAGATCCTGTGGAAGGGTAAAAAAGACAGACGTTTTCTGATACGGTTCTATTCCCGGAAGCTTCTGCAGGTGGGAGAGATCAGCTTTACTGCCGTCTGCCAGCACCCACTCCTCCTCCACTGAATAATTATTCCGGGTCAGTTCCTCCCGCATCTGCAGACCACCAAAATAAAGCCTCGCCCAAAACAGAATGACCAAAAGGCAGACTACCATAATGCCATATAAGATTTGAAATAAATGATTATTCTTCTTCGCCAAATATTTTATCCAACTCCAGTACTTTTCCTACACCATCTTTGATTTCCACAATAGAAACAGAACAATTGGCCGGCACTCCTGTCCTCCAGATGTTCACATCTCCATCTTCAAAAAAGTGGGACAAAAGACATCTTCCTGCCGCTCCATGGGTAGAAATCAACAGATTCTTATCCTGATACTCTGTTTTGGTGCAGATTTCATCTAAAAAGGCTCCTGTACGTTCCCTGACCTGAAGAAAAGTCTCCCCGCCCGGTGCCTGCGGCAGATGAAGGGGATCATGGAAAAACTGTTCCATATATCCTTCCGGCAGCTTCTGACTGTCCTGTACGCATTCTCCTTCCCACTCTCCAAAGGAAATCTCCTGAATACGTTCATCTGTAATTATCGGAATATTTCTTCCCCTTATTACACATTCCGCAGTTTCAACAGCTCTGGACAATGGACTGGAAATTACCAGATCAATAGGGACATCAGCCATTCCCTTCCCCGTTCTGACGGCCAGTTCAATTCCTTCTTCTGCAAGTGGGATATCCGTCTGTCCCTGCATACGCTTTGCCTTGTTCCATGCTGTGATACCATGACGGATAATATATAGGTACATAATAAAAAAGCCTCCAATGTAAATGGGGCAATTGCGAAACTGTATTCACAATTGCCCATCTAGTTCCTATCTTTAATATAGCAAATCATTACTCTGTATGCAAGAAGAATATGTGTTTTGTTTTACCACTCTGCCTGTAATCTTGTCATATCCACCAGATCATAAAATTCTTCTTTATACTCATCTCCCAGTTCAATATCATCCAGAAGTTCCAGTACCTGCTCATAACTTCCCTCTCCAACGTAATCACTGTCCCGCAAGACCATGGAGAATTCTGCAACAGCTGCTGCAAACAGGAAATCATCCGATGGCTTTTCCGTATAATGATCTGCACCGATCGGGTATTCCAGAAGTTTGGAGGTATCCCCCTCCGGTTCCTTATAACGGATACTTAATGTCAGCCACTCATTGCTGTTCAGGGCAAGGTCAGTTAAAGAGGTATCCTGATAGCGGAGATTGTCTTCCGGTGCCTCTGCATTATCACAGGGAATAATCTCATAAACAACCGTTACACTGTGTCCTGCACCAATCTCACCTGCATCCTTGGTATCATCTTCAAAATCTTCTGCTGCCATGGTTCTGTTTTCATAGCCGATCAGACGGTACTCTGATACAAAAGCCGGATTAAATTCAATCTGAAGTTTTACATCCTTTGCCACAGTAACCATTGTAGCGCCAAGCTCTTCCACCAGCACCTTTCTTGCCTCTGTCAGGCTGTCGATATATGCATAATTTCCATTGCCGTAATCTGCCAGTGTTTCCATGTTGGTATCACTGTAATTTCCCATACCAAAGCCCAGTACGGAAAGGTAAACTCCGCTTTCCCGTTCTTCCTCAATCAGATCATGCAGTTCGCTCTCACTCGTGATTCCCACATTCAGATCACCATCCGTTGCAATGATGACACGATTATTTCCGCCCCTGATAAAATACTTTTCTGCCAGTTCATATGCTGTAATGATACCATCCCCACCATTGGTAGAGCCTCCTGCCTCCAGTACCTCCAGTGCACCCATAATCCGGTCCTGCTCACTGCCCGGCACGCCCTCCAGGATAACATCATTACTACTTGCATAGGTTACAATGGAAACCCTGTCTTTTTCACCAAGGTTTTCTACCAGCATACCAAAGGCCTGTTTTAAGAGCGGAAGCTTATTTTCGTCATACATGGAGCCTGATACATCGATCAGAAAAACAATATTGGAATCTGCCGCCTCGGAAAAATCAATTTCTTCTGTCTGCAGGCCAAGCACCAAAAGCTTTGCTTCCTCATTCCATGGACATTCGCTGATGACAGCCGTAACACCAAACGGTTCATTTCCTTTCGGTCCGTCATAATCATAGGAAAAATAATTTAACATTTCTTCTGTTCTGACTGCCCCGGAAGGAATTTCTTCCGGAGCGTAACCTTGCCGGATCATCCTCCGCAGATTGGCATAGGATGCTGTATCAACGTCTGCGGAAAAAGTAGAATAAGGACTCATACTGACAGACATAAACGGATTTTCTTCAACCGTACTGTATTCTTCCGTATTGAATTCTTCATACGGATAATACTCCTCGTATGCCTCACTCTCGCATGCCTCACTGTACGCTCCTGCTGCCATTACCGATGGTTCCATATCACACACGACCTCGTCAAATCCTTCCGACGGACAAGCCTCACCCTGCAGTTCTTCTTCCTGTGCAGTTTCGCTGCTTTCCCAGAATGAGATATTTCCCCCATCTTTTTCCACTTCCACAGAAGATGCCGTCTCGTTATTTCCGCCTCCGCATCCACTCAGCACACCTGCCACCATGACAGCTGCCAGTAACCTTGCCATCCCTTTTTTCTTCATAATCAAATCCTCCCATTCGTTTGATCAATTACCTTTCTGTCATTGATACGAATGGGAGGATTTCTTTTTATGGATATTTTTTACATTTTTTTATTTAATCATAGAGAGGGATTCCGGCAATGACATAAACATTCCTCTTATATTGATCCTCATCCGCTGTTTTGATTCCGTATTCCCTGATATCTTCTTCGGTTTCATACAGATAGATCTCATATTTTTCCGAAGGAATCAACTCAGATAATGTACTTTCATAGGACGTAACATCAATATTGTAATCCTCCAATTCTCCTTCCCTTGCATACCGCAGATACAGATATCTTCCCGTATCTGCTTCCTCTTTCGGATTCTCTAAAATCTCTGCCAAATAGAGGGTATTGCCCTTGTTATCTGTAATTCTGTCCAGAATTTCCACCGCCATCAATACTACCGCTGCGTTCTTTGGAGGATCCTCCTCAGGAGCCGCCTCCTCAGAAACTGCTTCCCCGGAATCTGTCTCCCCGGAAGCTGCTTCCTCGGAATCTGACTCCACAGGCATCTCTTCTGCCACGGTATCCTCTGTCATCAACTCTTCTTCGGCTTCTTCTGTAGTAACGATTGACTGTACCGAGTTTCCTGCAGCTGCTTCATCTGCCATTTCACCACCAGCCGGCATTGGATCTTCCGGCATTGGTCCTTCCATGAAACCTTCTTCTGACGCTCCGGATTCACATGCTGCTACCATGTCTTTTTCTGTTTCCGCCAGACTGGCTGCATTATCACGCCTTGTCAAAGACAATATCGGAAGCAGCAGACACACGCATACAACTGCCGCTGCTGCCATAATCCATGCTGTCATATGCCGGTAAGAAATCTTCTTTCCGGGGTGCCGCTTCTTATTTGCCGTTTCCGTTCCAGTTCCTGTTACTGTTCCTATTTCAGTTCCTGTTTCTGTTTCAGTTCCTGTTTCCGTTTCAATTTCTGTCTCCGGTACCATCCGTTGTGCTGCTGCAGTATCCGGAAGCTGTGCTTCAATCCGGTCCCAAAGGTCAGGAAGTTCAGATTCTATCATATTTTGATATTCTTCTTCAAAATTCTTATTCATATCCGTACCTCCTTAACCGTTTGATTCCTTCCTGATACCTCCAGGTGACTGTCCCCATTGGTATGTTCAAAATTTGTGCTATTTCCTTAAATGTCATCTCACCCAAAACCTTCATGTCTATAATCCGCCGTTCCTCCGGCCGCAACCGGTCCATAGCTTCCTGTAAGCTAATCTCTGACACCACCTGTTCTTCCGGCGTTGCTGCAGGCGGCTGCATTTTTACCACCTTCTGTGAAGCATCCTGCCTTTCTGCCCTGCCACCTTGTTCCTGTTCTGTGGCACCGCCGTCATCAGCATTTTGTGTGGATGCTCCATACATATGTATCTGCGGATCCTCCACCGGAATCTCCCGCTTATATTTTCTTAAAAAGTCAATTGCCATATTCCTTGCAATTGTTGCAAGATATCCTTTATGTCCGTTTCCCGGCTGATATTTTGGTGCAAGAGACCACAGTTTTACAAAGAAATCGCTGGTGATATCCTCAGCGTTTTCCTTATTTCCGACAATCCCCAGAATAATCCGGTATAAATACGGCAGATACGCCACATAAATATCCTTAAGCCCGGACTTGTCACCCCGACATATTTTTTCAATACACTGTTCAAATTCCTGTTCTGTCACGTTCATCCTTTCTGCCTCTCTAATCAAGATACGATTCAGAGACTTTATTTTATGGTATTTTTCTCTATTTTACATGACAGAACAAAATTTGTCATCTTTTGCCGGGATATGATATAATAGGCCAGGAAAAAATAAGCGGCCGGAAGCAGACCCAAAGTTTGCAGGTTGTGAGAAAGGCAAGGTTTTTATGGAAATCGAACGAAAATTTCTGATTCAGAATTTACCAAAGCAGTTGGATACCTTTCCGTTTCATGAGATTGAGCAGGCATATCTTTGCACCAATCCTGTTGTCCGGATTCGAAAGCAGGATGAGGAATATTATCTGACCTACAAAGGCAGCGGTCTTCTTGCAAGAGAAGAAGCCAACCTTCCACTAAACAGAGATGCCTACCTGCATCTGAAGGAAAAAGCAGATGGCAACATTATCTCCAAGAAACGTTACCTGATTCCGGATTCTGACGGAATCCATACCATAGAGCTGGATATCTTTGATGCCCCGTTTGCTCCCCTTATCTTAGCGGAAGTGGAATTTGAAAGCGTTGAGGCTGCGAACAACTATCAGATGCCGGACTGGTTTTTGGAAGATGTGACCAATGATCCCGCATACCACAACAGTAATATGAGCCGAAAGGAACTTTAACAATGAATAAAACAGATGAAAAAGTATTGGTTTTAGATATTGACGGTACTTTAACCAATTCTGAAAAAGAAATTACCCCTTCTACAAAAGAAGGAATTCAAGAGGTTATGAAACGCGGACACAAGGTAATTCTTGCATCAGGAAGACCAACCCCGGGAATGCGGCGATATGAAAAGGAACTGGAACTGGATCAGTATGACGGATATCTTTTGTCCTTTAATGGAGCAAAAATTGTATCCTCAAAAAGCGGGGAAATCGTTTACCAGCAGATCTTACCCTTATCTATCCTGCCGGAGCTTTATTCCTTTGCCAAAGACAATGGCTGTGGTCTGGTGACCTATGAAGGAGATCATATCATTTCTGCATTTGAGCCGGATGAATATATTGAACTGGAATCCCGGATTAACGGTATGCCTGTTCAGGTTGTGGAGGACTTTGTATCTTATGTGGATTTTGATATCAACAAATGTCTGATGACCGCACCGCCCGAAATTACTCCTGTTTTTGAAAAACAGCTTAAGGAAAAATGCGGAAGCGTCGCAAATATTTATCGTTCCGAAGCCTTTTTTATTGAGATTATGCCGGAACATGTTGATAAAGCCAATTCTCTGGATCATATGTTAAAAAGCATGGGGCTGACCAAAGACAATGCTATCTGCTGCGGGGACGGTTTTAATGATATTTCCATGATCCAATATGCAGGACTTGGCGTTGCCATGGAAAATGCCAAGCCGGAGGTAAAAGAAGCTGCCGACTATATTACCGCCTCCAATGATGAAGATGGTCTGGTAGAAGTCATTGATAAATTTATCATGTAAAAAAAATGTGGTCAGGGCTTCAAACCTGACCACTTTCTTTATTCCGCTACCCGCTTATATAATTTGGACATTTCATAAATTTTCTCTGCAAGTTCCGGCGTATACGCATTCTCCTTCATCCGCCAGTCCCAGTTATTTCCTAACGTAGAAGGCGTATTTATTCTGCCGTCACTTCCCAGTCCGAGATAATCCTGCATGGGAATAATCGCTGTATCTGCCACACTTAACAGGGCAAGCCGGATCATATCCCAGTTAATCTTCTTCGGACTGCTGTTATTCATATACTTCCGCGCATATGTTTTATCTGCCTTCTTCAAAGTCCTGTACCAGCCCAGTACTGTATCATTATCATGGGTTCCTGTATAAACTACACAGTTCTTATCATAATTATGGGGAAGATAATCATTGTCTTCATTGGAATCAAAAGCAAATTCCAGAATCTTCATGCCGGGATATCCGGTCTTCTTCACAAGCTTTATGACGCTTGGTGTAAGAAATCCCAGATCCTCTGCAATGATGGGGCATTTCCCCAGCTTCGCCTTCATTGTGGCAAACAGATCATATCCGGGTCCCTTCTCCCAATGACCGAATTCCGCTGTCTTATCTCCGTACGGGATATGATAATACTCATCAAATCCTCTGAAGTGGTCAATCCTTACCACATCATACATGGCAAAGCACTGCTTCAGGCGAAGCATCCACCACTCATAGCCTGTTTCCTTATGATAGTCCCAACGGTACAGCGGATTGCCCCAAAGCTGTCCTGTCTTGGAAAAATAATCCGGAGGACATCCTGCCACACCAATCGGCAGATGCTCCTCATCCAGTAAAAACAGTTCCGGATTCGCCCAGGTATCTGCACTGTCAAAGGCAACATAGATGGGAATATCTCCGATAATATGTACACCCTTTTCATTGGCATAGCGTTTCAATGCAAACCACTGATGGAAAAACAGATACTGCATAAATTTCTGGAATTCTATTTCTTCCGCATACTCCGGGTCCTTCCGGCATTTTTTCAATGCAGATGCCTTATAAAGCTTAAGCTCCTCCGGCCAGTCTATGTAGCTTTTTCCGTGATGTTTTGTCTTCAGTGCCATAAATAAAGCATAGTCATCCAGCCAGAACTGATTCTCTTTTACAAATTCCCGGTAAGCTTTTCCATGCTCCGGATGCGTCAGAATACTGCTTTTGCGAAACGCTTTCTTAAGCAGCTTAAATCTCCCAAAATACAGTTTCTCATAATCTGCTTTTTCAGGATTCTGTCCAAAATCCACTTTATCGCACTCGCTGCGTTTCAGCCATCCGCATTCGATCAGTTCCTCCAGATCAATGAAATACGGATTACCTGCAAACGTAGAAAAGGACTGGTAAGGAGAATCCCCATAGCCGGTAGGTCCCATGGGCAGTACCTGCCAGTAGAACTGACCCGCCTTTGCCAGAAAATCTACAAATTCATATGCTTCTTTTGAAAATGAACCAATTCCATAGGATGATGGCAGACTTGAAATCGGAAGTAAAATTCCACTCGTTCTCATTTGCTTTTCCTTTCCCGGGATATGCCTCCCAACGCACTGATACGATTGTTCCTATTCTAACCCTTCAGGGCTTTTACAGAATAGACAAATACACCCTTACTCTTTCCCTTTAACGGGATTTCTCCCACAGGCTCCACTTCAACACGATCCTTTACCCGTTCATACAAGGCATCACTGATAAGAACCTGGGAACGCTTTGCATTCGCCTCCAGTCTTGCTGCTGTATTAACGGTATCACCAATTGCGGTAAAATCCATACGGAATTCACAGCCCACATTACCGACAACGGCCGGTCCAACATTGACACCTACGCCAAAGCCAACACTTTTACCGTATTTTTCAATAAATTCTTTTTCAATTGCCTCGCCGCCGGCAACAATATCCATGGCAGCGCAAACTGCCCTGTATTCATAATCATCCAGATCAAAGGGAGAATTAAATACCGCCATGGTCGCATCTCCCACAAACTTATCCAGAGTCCCCTTATTCTTAAAAATTGCCGTGGTAGTAAGATGAAGATACCGATTTAAAATCTCCACAACCTGTTCCGGCTCCAAAGCTTCCGACATGGTTGTAAATCCGCGGATATCCACAAACAAAACGGCAATATCTCGATTTTCTCCGCCAAGCTTTACCTGGAAATCCCCCTTCTTGGAAATTTCCTCCACAACCTCCGGTGCAACATATTTCTTAAATGCATTCATCACCTTACGTTTATGTAATATCTCTGCAAGGTAACGGAATGCCAGGCAATATAAATAGGACAAGATAAGAATCAAAGGAAAATACAGCAGACTCATATTCCAGCCATGATTATTAAGTACCGTACCAATCCAAAGTTCCAGACCGATGGAAACAATCAGCAAAATGGTGGACAACCAGAGTTTCGCCCGGCGCATCACAAGATGCATGACAGCCCCCAGAAGCCCCAGAATCAGTCCGCAATAAACAGGGTTGGCATTAATGGAAAATCTGCCCTCAAGAAATGCCTGTAAAATATTGGCATGGATTTCCACACCGAACATCTGCCTTGAGCCGCCATTGGGAACCTTAAAATTATCCTGCATTCCCGAAGCATAGGCTCCTACCAGAACAATACTGTTTTTAAATGTCCTGCAGTCAATCTTCCCATCCAGAAGGTCAACCAGAGAAATCACCTCATAGTCTCCGGGTTT
This sequence comes from Lachnospiraceae bacterium, assembly GCA_051879415.1. Lineage (GTDB taxonomy): Bacteria > Bacillota > Clostridia > Lachnospirales > Lachnospiraceae > NK4A136. Next base: position 5,628 of record JBJELZ010000196.1, on the reverse strand, counting down.
ACCGGAATAATTAATTAAGGTCCGGCCATACCGGTCCGTGGGTATCACATTCTCTGTCAGGCCAACCTGCTCAATATAATTCTGATAAATCATCTTAGAAAACATCCGGTATTCCTGGTCCTGAAATGTCTCCTTCGGAATAATCCTTCGAACGTTTCCATCCGAATCCTGTGCAACATTTGCATATCCAATCTGTACATTTTCTGCCAATTCTGCATAAGGATTCACGATTCCTTCTACCGGATATTCCTTCTGTCCATCCTCATTAATGACCGGCTTTTCACTATACAAAAGCTGGGAAGCCGCAATTACATTGCCACTTTTCCCGGCAGCTTCAGCAAATGCCTTGTCTCCCTCTGCATCCACATTTCCGGAAAAGGTAATATCAAATGCAATCACTGCCGGACACGCATCCTCATATGTGTTCAATACTTCAATGAGATCCGCATAAATCTGTCTGGACCAGGTATCGATTCGTCCATAACGCTCCAACGTTTTTTCATCCACAGCAATAATCTTTATATTTCCGGACACACCTCGCGGCATCTGGTAAAGAGCATCTGTAATGAGATAGTTCAACGGATAGAAAAGATTTGTTACTGTCAAAAGGAAAATCAGTGCAAATACAACAACTGCTTCCACCAGATCTCTTATCATGTTTTTTGATTTCATATTTTTTCTTCCTCTTATTATTCAGATACCCAGTTGATTTCCACATCATCTGTGATTGCTTTGGAAAAATCAAAATCCCAATGTCCGGCAGCTTCCGGCATCAGAGCCGGTTCCGTTGCACAGGTATTTTTCTCTACGGTCTGGGTTCCAAAAACAGAATCATGATATAAAAATGTTACGGTAAATGGTCCCGGTTTTTCTGTTGTCGTTGCTGCATCCTGTCCGCCCGATTGTGACATCGCCGGCATATCCTCGAAAAGTGTCTCCAATAAATCCTTCACTTCTTCCGGCAGATCATCATAATCAATCTCTTCTATTCCGTTCAGATAATCTGTCGTAATATCATCCTCAAAGATGACAACCTGATTGCCATGATCCACATCAAGCTGTTTGCTGTTATCTGCCGGAGTACCATCTGCATAAATCAGATTGGTTTCCACAGCTCCGTCAAATACACAGACTTTCGTATAGAATACGCCGTCCTCACCCTCGTACACAGAGACACGGAAAATGGTTCCACGGACTGACATGGTTGAATTGGGTGTATTGACTTCATAGGTGGATTCACTGCTTAACTTATTCTGGATTTCATTGGTAATGGCACCCTGGGTCAACAGAATTGTCGTTTTGCTATTGGCGGCATCTCCTTCTGCCTCAATGATTAATTCTGAGCCTTCCTCTACGTAGACATATTTATCCTCATCCAATTGCAGGGTCATGCGTCCGGAATTCAGCACTACCCTATCCCCTGACTGTAGCACCATATTATCATAAGCAGAAATCTCACCTATTTCTACCCTGTAAACCGTCGCCTCACCATTCATCTCATAGACTTTGATGATCCGGTAGCTCTCGTTCTTTTTCCCTAATAGCAAAAACAATAGAACTGCAATCGCAACTACCAAAATCACTGCCATCGAAATAATTATGATGAGCTTCTTTTTTCCTGTGCCATTTTCTAAAACACTATCTCTCTCTTTTTCCATTCGACTTCCCCTCATCAATTATTAGAAAATACGTACTGTCCTTCCTCCCGGATATATACGGTAGATCCACCGGCATATGCCGTGGAATCATTGTCAATCTGCCAGGTACCTTCCCCAAGCTGATATGCCGTACCGGCTTCCAGGGAAATGGTCTGACCGACAGGTATCTCCTTCTCTTCCAGCCAGGTTGCCGCCAAGGTAAACAGCAGTTTCTCGGTATTCCCGGCATCATCTGTTGCCACCAGTTCCAATTCTTTCTGTCCTCCCTCTGCCTCCAGTTCCAGACGCAAACTGTTTCCATCAACTTCCTGCGCTTCCCCATTCAGCATAACCGATGCAAGGTGCAGATCGGAAATGGTAATGGTCCACTCATCACTGTAGAGAATATTCGCCGTGGGACGGTTACTAAATTGGGGAGATACCGTATCAATCTTAATTCCGGCAATGCTTACTCCGGCAGATTTCGCTCCCGTTGCCTCCTCCATAAAATACAGACAATTTACGGTACTTTCATCACTAAGTGAGAGGCTGGCTGTATAATTACCATCTAAAGAATCAGAAATAAGATATCCCGGTTGCGTTGTAACCACAACATCAGAGGTAAAATATTCATTTTTACCCGTGGTTCCGTTCAGAACAAACTCCGGCGTCGGCATATAAGTAATCTCAAATTTTCCGGTTGCATAGAAAGAAAAATAATAATCGGATTCCGGATACGTCGCACGGACCGTATAGCTTCCGATTTCCGTAGGAACTGTAGTGGAATAGGTGCTGTCCTCTGCATCCGTCTGCTTATATTCCAAAACTGCCGTTCCGGCATTGGACGCAGCGGTAACCGCCTTGATGTCTACTGCCATTCCATAGTAAATGTCCTTCGCAGAAACGGTTGCTGTTCCATAGCCTTTAAAAATTTCAAATTTGGTAACTGCAACTACTTCCTCATATTGATCCGTTGGCGCAAAGATTGCCCTGGCACTATATTTCCCCGGGATCGTGGGAACCGCAGTGGAATAAGTGCTTTCCGATGCCTCCGCCAGCTTATACTCTACCCTTACATTTCCCGTTCCATTGGTTTCAGAAGCAACAACCGGTTTCACCGTTCCGGAACCATAGCGGATATTTTCTACTGTTATGGTACCGTTGCCGGACTTTTTACCGATTCTAAAGGTAGTCGTTGCAGTTTTCAAAAGTGTATCACCACTGCTGTTATATAACGATACCCTCGCCACATAAGTTCCCCCGGCGGTAGGTGCCGTAGTCGAATAGGCAGTGTCTGCTGCATCGCTTGCTTTATATTCTACAACATAGTATACTTCGCTATTATTTTCCAGATTATTCTCCCCGTCTGTTACTACCGGAGAAGGTGTTTCTCCTGCAGCAATGTCTGCTACCTGAATACTGAGTGCATAGCCGTAGGCAGGAAGTATTGTGAAAGTGGTAGTCGTCGAAAAAGGGGCATACTTTTGCGTTTCACGATAAAATAAACGTGCCACATAACTGCCGGCTTCCAAAGAGGGCTCTGGTGTTGCATATGTTATATATGCGTCATCCTTTTCCTCCTGCAATTTGTAAGAAATCTCCGGTATCATATCAGAATAATTCGATTCATAATTTATAGCAAGACTTCCCCCTGATCCCTCACGATAACCGGTAACACTAAAACCGGTAACTTCCCTTTCGTATTTGACTATCTCAATAGAAAAAGGTTCAGAATATCCCGGAAATTCTATACGGTTACCATCATAAGTAATCGTCAATTTTTCAACACAAAACGAATTTGGACCTGCCGTATCACAGCGCAAATCGCGCATTACAAATTCTACCATATCTCCGTTAATTTCCCCATAAACACCACGTCCATAAGATGTGGTCCCCACTCCTATATATGCATCAGCTGTAAATGTAGTATCTTGCGATGCACCGCTAAATGTATCCAATGGCACAGTAATTTTTGCAAAAAAATCACTATAAACCATTGCCGTACTTCCATTGCTGACTTCATTTCCCTGGATATCATATATTGTAAACGTATAATCTGTCGCCGCTTCCGCATTCAAAACATAGATGCCCCAGATCAGACAGGCCACCAGCAGAAAAACGATTCCTCTGACTTCATTCCTTGGATTTTTTTTCATTCTTCTATACCTCCTGTTTTAAAAGGATAAAAGGTGTTATTTTTAGATATACACCTTTCTATTTTACCAAATATTTGCAAAAAAGGGAACAAAAATATTTGTATTTTTTATCATTCTTTTCGACAATTTTCGTCAAAATACCACATTACGTCTCTTATCGAATATAAAAGGGACCGGATTCGTAAATCCGGCACCGAAAGGTTGTCATATCATTACATGTAACTATAAATCATCACTATCCAGCACAATGGTAAATGGTCCATCATTCAGAAGTTCCACTTTCATATCTGCACCAAATTCTCCCTGCTCTACGACAGCTACCTCCTCCTTACATTTTCCGATAATGTACTCATACATTTTCTTTGCCATATCCGGGGCTCCCGCCTTTATGAAAGATGGGCGATTTCCTTTTTTGCAATCTGCATAGAGGGTAAATTGTGAGATCAGTAAAAGACTTCCTCCTACATCCTTTAGTGCCAGATTGGTCTTGCCATTTTCATCCTCAAAAATCCGAAGCTGGATCATTTTCCGAATCATCTTATCCGCAATCTCTTCTGTATCCCCATCAGCAATACCGATTAAAACCATGAATCCCTTTCCGATTTCTCCTCTTACGACATGATCTATGGTTACTTTGGAATTGCCTACTCTTTGTATGATAAAACGCATAATCTATCTTCTCCCCGTATCTTTTTCATTTAATAGTAAATATTCCATTTCGTCTGGGATTTATTATAATGCAGCCGGATCCGTTTTTGTACCCCGAATACTTCGATTTTACATTCATACCTCAGTACATCGCCGTATATAAATCCTTCGCTTGGCAATGCACTTGCACCCTTTTCCAATTGCCGGTAAGACTTTATCATATATACCTGATACAAATCATCTTCGTCCTGCAGCCTGATCTTGATCGGTATAATCGAGCCATCTTTGCAGTGCTGGCATATGACCTCAATTGGTTCTGTCTGTCCCATAATGACACCACCTAAAATGAATTTCCGGTTTTATTATAGAACGTATGTTCTGTTTTGTAAAGTGGTATCTTCTTCCTCTATTTTGATAACAACTAGGATTTTATAATATTATTCCACAATTTTCTCTAGCCGTCCATCATTAAATGCAATACAGACTTACTCTTTTTTACAGGATTCCTACTGCAAAAGTCATTGAACGAAACGGAAATAATTCAATCATCGATGCTTCAAATTTTTGCTCAAAGTGTCACAATTTGTCATTTTCAATCGATATATTATGTGTATCAGATCCCTTGTCACTATGGAATATTTGCTAAAGATTTCAAAATAAAAAGATGTATGGACATAATTTTCCATACACCTTTACGGTTAATATTGAATTTGATTTTAAAGCAACCTTAAAAGCTGCACAAGCGGTTATCACTATTGAGATACCGTCGCATGTTGATAACAGAAAATTTATTTGTTTCCAACATTTGCCTTCTCCCATTTTTCCATAAATTCTATCAATTCCGCTTCTTCCGTTATTTCCTTTGCGGATACCGGAACACGTACAGGACGGTTTTTGGCAGATGCTTCAATTGCATCAGCAAACATCTCTACCTGTTTCTGCCCGGATATGATAAAATTCTTAGTGATACTTGAAGTTGCCATAAAATACCTCCTCTATTTGTATGGCTTATCACCAACAGCAAGAATTTCCTCACTTACGCTAAACTCATGTTTGAACTTAGCAGATAATCTTTTTACATTTTACAGAAAATTAAACCAATTGCTTTCTCTTAAGCAAACGTTCTCGTAAATCTTTTGGAATCTCTTTTCCCGTTCCAAGCAACACTACGGCTTTTCTTATATCTC
>JBJELZ010000195.1:0-6506 GCA_051879415.1 Lachnospiraceae bacterium | reverse complement strand
TGCCGATGCCGGAAGGATACCGTAAGGCACTGCGGCTGATGAAGCAGGCAGAAAAATTCGGAAGACCGATTATCAGCTTTGTCAATACACCGGGGGCATTCTGCGGAATTGAAGCGGAAGAGCGCGGACAGGGAGAAGCGATTGCAAGAAATCTTATGGAAATGTCCAGCCTGAAAGTGCCCGTACTGACAATTCTGATTGGAGAAGGCGGCAGTGGCGGCGCTTTGGCGACAGCTGTAGGTAATGAAGTCTGGATGCTGGAAAATGCTACTTATTCCATTCTCTCTCCGGAGGGATTTGCGTCGATTCTCTGGAAGGACGGAAGCCGGGCAAAGGAAGCCAGTGAGGTTATGAATATTACAGCACAGGATTTGAAGCGCCTTGGCATAATTGAAAAGATCATTCCTGAATATGGCGGGGCCGACAGCACCACACAGGCTGCGATTGGTGGCTATCTGAAGGAACAGATCATGGATTTTCTAAAGAAATATGACGGAAAGACAGGAGAAGAAATCGCTGCACAGCGATATGAACGTTTCCGAAGCTTCTAGGATAGATGGAAAGTCAGCTGAACAGATAAAATTAGAAAAGACTTCCCGGAAAGGGATATAAAAATGAGTGTACCCGAATTAAAAATAGGGAATTTAACTGCTAAGATACCGGTCATTCAGGGCGGTATGGGGGTAGGTGTCAGCCTGTCCTCGCTTGCAGGAAATGTTGCAAAGGCAGGAGGAGTCGGAATCATATCTACGGCACAGATTGGATTTAAGGAGCCGGATTATGATCAAAATCCCCTTGCGTGTAACTTAAGGGCAATTCCCAAGGAAATCAAGAAAGCCAGAGAAATAGCACCGGATGGAATCATCGGAGTTAATATCATGGTAGCTACCCAGCATTATGAAGACTATGTGAGGGCAGCAGTAGAAGCCGGAGTTGACCTGATTATTTCCGGAGCGGGGCTGCCGATGAATTTACCGGAATTGACGAAGGATACGCCGGTTCTGATTGCGCCGATAGTTTCCTCGGCAAAATCATTTCATGTGATAACAAAGTACTGGATGAAAAAGTATGAGCGCAGACCGGATCTGGTTGTCATTGAAGGACCGGAAGCCGGAGGACATCTTGGATTTACCAGAGACGAGCTTGACAGTTATACAAAAGAATCCTATGATGAAGAAGTTAAAGTGATTATCGGTCTTGCAAAGCAGCAGGAAATCCCTGTTGTTGTAGCCGGAGGCATATATGACAGGGCAGATCTTGAGCATTATCTGGCACTGGGTGCGAAGGGTGTGCAGATGGCAACCCGTTTTGTCACGACAGTCGAATGTGATGCATCCGATGCATTTAAACAGGCATATCTGGATGCACGCAGGGAGGACATGGTAATTATCAGCAGTCCGGTGGGAATGCCCGGAAGAGCCATTCACAATGAATTTGTGGATCGTGTGAATGCCGGAGAACGTTTTATGCAGGGGTGCCATCGCTGTGTGAAGACGTGTGATCCTGCTACGACACCCTATTGTATTACGGCAGCGCTTATTAATGCAGTCCGGGGAAATGTAAAGGACGGACTGATCTTTTGCGGCAGTAATGCTTATCGCACGGATCATATGGAGACGGTTGCTGAGATAATGGAGGAATTTTCATGACGAATATGATAATCACCGGGACAGGAAGCTGTCTTCCTGACCAGATTATAACAAATGAGGACTTAACAAAACTGGTAGAAACCTCTGATGAATGGATCCGGGAGCGGACAGGAATCGGAGAGAGACATATTTCCAAAACAGAAACTGTGGCAGAGCTTGCTTCAAAAGCCTGTGAAAGGGCGTTGCAGCAGGCGGGAAGGAAACCGGAGGAAGTGGATCTGATTCTGGTGGCAACCTGTTCCCCGGAATTACTTCTGCCATGCTGTGCCTGCCAGGTACAGCAGTATTTAAAGGCAGAGAATGCAGTGGCATTTGACTTAAATGCAGCCTGTTCGGGATTTCTTTTTGCACTGGATACCGCCTGGGCATATCTGAAGGCAGGAATTTATCATAATGCCCTGATTGTAGGCAGTGAAGTGCTTTCCAAACTGATTGACTGGACGGACCGGTCCACATGTGTTTTGTTTGGAGACGGTGCAGGAGCAGTTTTTGTGGAATTGGAAGAATCGGGAGACGGTCTTACCCATGGCATGAAGAGCATGGTACAGGGGAGCGACGGAAGCCTCGGAAATGCATTAACATGCCTGGAAAGGGCTGTAGAGAGCCCCTTTGCAGGACAGGGAGAAGAACTGCCGGATGCGTTTGTACGGATGGACGGAAAGGAAATTTATAAATTTGCCACACGCAGGATACCTGATGTAATTGAAAAGGCAGTTGCTGCAGCGGAAATGACAGTAGATGATATTGATCTGTTTGTGTTGCATCAGGCCAATGTAAGGATTATTGAAACAGTTGCTAAACGACTGAACGCAGACATAGCAAAGTTCCCGGTGAATCTGGACCGGGTCGGCAACATGTCTTCTGCAACGATTCCGGTTCTTTTAGATGAGCTGAATCGTGCAGGAAAGCTGTACCGCGGACAGAAGATTGTCCTTTCCGGATTCGGAGCAGGATTAACCTATGGAGCAAGTGTTATCATCTGGTAGTCTTTAGGTAAGGTGTGATAAAATATAATAATGCAGTGGAAAGGGAGAATGATCCCATGGAAAAGGGAGAAACCAGACGAATGAATGAACTTCTGGTTGATATATTCAATCACGTAATGGACACGGAATCAAAGGCGGTCATTACAGAGGAGTTTAAAGATATTACCAATAATGATATGCATATCTTGGAGGCAGTTGGAATTGAAGAGCCGCGGCGTATGTCCGTGATTGCCAAAGCGCTGAATGTTACTATGGGGACTCTGACAATCAATATGAATGGCCTGGAGGAAAAGGGTTATATTGTGCGGGAACGCAGTACAGAGGATAAGCGTGTGGTACTTGTGACGCTGACAGAAAAGGGTAGAAAAGCATTCTTTCATCATAGAGATTTTCACCGGCATATGATCAGTACACTGATCAGGGATCTGGATGAAGAGGAAAGAAGGGTGCTGTTAAAATGCCTGACCAGCCTGAATAAATTTTTTAGCGAACAAAATACATTATTGTGATAGGAACAGGAAAGAGACCATGATGCTTCATTATAGGACCGGAGGCAGAATGGTTTTTCTCTTTTATGAAAAGGTTATGAAAATAAAACATTTTACTTAACAACGGCGAAGAATTATGCTATACTAAAGTAGAAATATTAGGATTTAGTGCGGAGGTATATTATGCAGGAAAAATTGGGACAGGTTATTGAAGTGTTACAGAAGATGCGTCAGATGATGAACCAGCAGGAGATGCTTCTGGAATTATTTGATGATACTAAGACGGTGGTTTTTTGTGATGCCATCGGAAGTATAGTACCGAAGCACTCTTTGGGAGATTCCGCAACAGTTGAGCGGGATGCGTTAGACAGAGTATTCACTACAGGGGAATCTTTCTGTGATGAGGGGATTGATGAAACCGGTAAAAAATATGAAATGACCTACGTTCCGGTAGAGGACGGGGAAACGATTGTCGGTTGCATTGTAACTACATATGTAAAGCATGATAATGAGCTTGCCATGGAAAAGGCAGAAACCTTTATGGATGCCATTGACAGAATCAATAACTCGATTGATATGATGACCATCCATTTTGAAAACCTGTTTGATAAACTGCAGAGCATGCAGGAGAAGACAGGAAGTATCAGTGCAGGCGTAGAGAATACGTCAACGGTCGTATCAAAGATTAAGGCCAATGCTTCCAAATCAAAGATTCTTGCTTTAAATGCTTCTATTGAAGCGGCAAGAAGCGGCGAGGCAGGAAGAGGATTTACCGTAGTTGCCAAAGAAATGGGTGAGATGGCAACTGCCAGTGGTACTTCTGCAGTTGAGATTAATACAGCACTACAGTCTATTTTCGCAGATCTGGAGGAGATTACCACATCCATTTCTGATGCGAACGGACTTGCAGAAAAGCAGACCAATTCCATTGAAGAGATTGAGGAATATTTAAGAGCGGCATTGCAGGCTGCGATGGAACTGGGTGAGGTACTGCAGGGCCAGTAAAAAATCAGAGACAGAAACGGAGAAAGCTATGCGGATCGGAATGGGATATGATGTCCACAGGCTTACAAAAGATAGGGATCTGGTCATCGGCGGTGTTACAATTCCATATGAACTGGGGCTGTTAGGTCATTCAGATGCAGACGTACTGTTACATGCTGTTATGGATGCGCTGCTTGGAGCTGCATCATTAGGAGATATCGGGCTTCATTTTCCGGATACGGAGGAAGCGTACCGGGGAATCTCAAGTATCAGACTTTTGGAAAAGGTCAGGGAGCTTTTAGAGGATCATTGTTTCCTGATTGAGAATATTGATGCTACGATTATTGCCCAGGCACCGAAAATGCGTCCGTATATTGATCAGATGAGGGAAAACATTGCAAAGGCTTTGCAGATTGATATCTCTCAGATCAATGTGAAAGCGACAACAGAGGAAGGTTTGGGATTTACCGGACACAAGGAGGGAATTTCTGCCCAGGCAGTCTGTATGCTGAACAGTCCGCGGGAGCTGTATTCTGAAAGCATATCCTGCTATGACGGGGCTGAGATGCCCGGTCAGAAGTGTAACGGTTGTGGCGGCTGTCCTAAAGCAGAGAATTAAGAAAGCCTCTATGGAGGCTTTTTCCATGAATCTATGATACCGGAAGGAGTAATTGACAGGATGAAAATCTATAATACGTTGACAAGACAGGTGGAAGAATTTGTACCAAATGTAGAGGGAAAGGTAAGTATGTATACCTGCGGACCGACTGTGTATCATTTTGCACATATCGGAAACTTGAGAAGCTACATTATGGAGGATATCCTTGAAAAGACACTGCGTTATGTGGGTTATGATGTAAAGCGTGTTATGAATATTACCGATGTGGGACATCTTTCTTCGGATGCAGATACCGGAGAGGATAAGATGTTAAAGGGTGCAAAACGGGAAAAGAAAACTGTTATGGAGATTGCTAAATTCTATACGGATGCCTTTTTCAGTGATTGCGCCAAGCTGAATATCAAGACACCGGATGTGGTGGAGCCGGCAACAAACTGTATTTCGGAATTTATTCATATGATTCAGGTGCTTTTGGAGAAAGGCTACGCATATGCAGCCGGAGAAAATATTTATTTTGATACCTCAAAGCTGAAGGACTATTATATTTTCTCCAATCAGAATGAGAAGGAACTGATGGTTGGTGTCCGTGATGATGTCCAGGAGGATACCAATAAGAGAAATAAGAGTGATTTTGTGTTATGGTTTACAAAGTCCAAATTTGAGGATCAGGAATTAAAATGGGACAGTCCGTGGGGCTATGGTTATCCCGGCTGGCATATTGAGTGCTCCTGCATCAGTATGAAGCATCTGGGAGAATATATGGATATTCATTGCGGCGGGGTGGACAATATCTTTCCTCACCATACCAATGAGGTAGCACAGAGCGAATCCTACCTGGGACATAAATGGTGTAATTACTGGTTTCATGTGCATCATCTGATTGATAAGAATGGTAAAATGAGTAAGTCTAAAGGCGAGTTTTTAACCGTTTCCCTTCTGGAAGAAAAAGGATATCTTCCGCTGGCTTATCGTATGTTCTGTCTTCAGTCCCATTACCGCAAGCCGTTGGAATTTTCCTATGAGGTACTGGATAATGTTACGGCTGCCTATACCAAGCTGGTCAAAAGGATTGCAGAACTTTCCGAGGATGGTGAGGTTGATGAAAAGGCGTTTTTGGAATATCAGGAGAAATTCAAGGCAGCTTTGTCTGACGATCTGAATACTTCCATGGCATTGACGGTTGTCTACGATATGTTAAAGGCAGATATTTCGGACCGGACAAAACGCCTGCTGGCAGCTGATTTTGATAAGGTATTGTCTTTGGATCTTCTGACTGCCGCAGAAGCATTGAAGGCTGATGATTCGGTGGATGCAGAGCTGGAGGCCTATGTTCTGGAGAAAATAGAAGAACGTAAGGCAGCCAAGAAGGAAAAGGATTTTGCCAAGGCAGACGCCATCAGGGCAGAACTTTTAGAGAAGGGAATTGTGATCGAGGACACCAGAGAAGGTGTGAAATGGCGCAAGGCATAACGGAGGAAAGCATGCCGCAACAGGATAGTTTATTAACACAGATGAAAAAAGAATTTCAACTGGGGGAGCAGGAACTGAATTCCTACTCCCCTTTAGTGCTTGCCTATATCGGGGATTGTGTCTATGAGCTTCTTATACGGACGCTTTTGGTTGGAAAGGCGAATTGCCAGGTAAGCAAGCTTCATAAGAAGGCGATTGATTATGTAAAGGCGGAAACACAGGCCGCAATGATCTTTGCCCTGATGGACGAACTGACAGAAGAAGAACAGGATGTATTCCGGCGGGGCAAGAATGCCAAGCCCCATAGGAT
>JBJELZ010000194.1:0-32589 GCA_051879415.1 Lachnospiraceae bacterium | reverse complement strand
TGAGAATTTCAGACGTATAAAGATCCAGGCATTTATCCGTAATGCAGAGGGAAAAAAGGTATCCAGGGCTACACTGGTCGTAGGATGCCAGTAAAATGATTTTGACGGGGAGCAATGTTTATGGCAGGGCAGAAAGTAAAAAGTTATCTGGTAATCGGGGCATCCTCCGATGTAGGAACGGAATTTATTCTGTGCCTTGCAAGGAAAAGCCGGGAGCATGAGGAAACCCCGCTGTTAGTTTTGGCTCATTATTGTCATCATAAGGAAAGGCTGGAGCAGATTGGGAAGGAGTATCCCGGCATTGAGATTAGACCGCTGCAGGCTGATTTACGGGAGGAGACACAGGCATTAAGGCTGGTTGACCAGATAGGACAATATGTAAAATGCCCCGACTATATTTTACATTTTCCTGCGATTACCTTTGATTATATGCGTTATCGGGAACTGGATACAGAATATCTCAGAACAGAGATGAATGTCCAGTTATATTCTTTTTTAACGGTAACCAGGGCATTTTTGCCACTGATGCAGAAGGAGTTTGGCAGCAGGGTGCTGGTTATGCTGTCTTCTTATGTGGCAGAGGAGCTGCCACCCAAATTTATGGCGGATTATGTGGTTGCCAAATATGCGCTGCTGGGAGCAATGAAGGCAGCCGCAGCAGAATTCGGCGGAAAGAATCTGAAAGTCAACGGAATTTCTCCTGTTATGATGCGGACAAAATTTCTTCAGAAGATGGATTCTCATATTCTGGAACTGGCGGAGGCAAAAAGCACTATCGGTCGCCTGCCGGAGCCGGCGGAACTGGTTCCGTTTATTGAAAAACTGCTGGATCCAGAGTGCAGCTACAATGGGTACAATATGGTAGTAGACGAATCCTGCTTTGGAGCAAAGGAGCCGGAGGATGATTAAGCTTGGTATCTTATTTCAGGAAGATGAAATGGAACATAAGGATCTGACATGTCCGGAAGCAGGAAATCCGGGAGTCGGTGGAACAGCGTTCTGTTTCCTGCTGTTGATTCGTTACCTGCAGGATTACAGGGAGCAGATCGATGTCACGGTCTATCAGATTAAGGAAAACCTCCTACCGGAATGCAGGAGTGTTATGGTACCGGATGCATATTCTGCTTTCCGGCAGGCTGCGGCAGAAGGTATTGAGATGATGCTGGTCAGAAACCATCAGACGGAGGAAGTCTATGAACAGATGTGTCAGTTCCCTCTGAAGTATATTGTCTGGATGCACAATAAGCTTACCCTGAAGGAAATCCGTTTTTTGGACAGTTCTGATGAGGTAAAACGTATTGTATGCGTTGGACGGGAAATGTATGATTATTATCTGGACGATCCGGTGATCCGGAAAATGGACGTCATATGCAATATGTTTGTACCACCATCGGAAACAATGCTGCGAGGCGATGATTATCCGCTGTGGGTTACTTATACCGGAAGTCTGACATATGATAAAAATTTTCATTTACTGGCAGCTGTCTGGAAGAATATTGTGAAGGCGATACCGGAAGCACAGCTGCATGTGATCGGTTCCGGAAAACTGTATGATCCCAATAGCAAAATGGGCGAGTATGGGATTGCGGAAGCAGATTATGAAGCAATGTTCATGCCGGCACTTTGTGACGAGGATGGGAAAATTCTTCCCTCTGTTGTATTCCATGGAATCCTTGGAGAAGAAAAATACGAGATCTATCGGCAGACAGCAGTTGGAGTATTAAATCCCATGGCTACGGAAACCTTCTGTCTGGCAGCCATTGAAAAGGAAGCGTGCGGTGTGCCGGTGGTAAGCAGAAGGAAAAACGGACTGCTGGATACAGTCAGGGACGGAGAAACCGGTATTTTATACAAAAAAATAGAACAGCTGGAAGAAACCATTCTTCTGCTTCTGCAGGACAGAGAAAAAAACAGATGCATGGGAAAGGCAGCCGCTGCATTTGCACGAACCGCTTTTCTGCCGGAACAGATCATGAAAGAGTGGATCAGACTGTTTTCGGAGGTGCAGGAAGACCGTCCGGCTGTTTACCGTAAGCCGGAAGCCAATCCGGATAACAATGGCAAATGGATACGCAGAATCTGGCATGGCATACACAGAATCCCTTTCCTGCGGTGGGTACCGTCTATCCATGATCTGCAGGGAAAATAATGATAGATTTGATTTTGAGGAGAGGCAGAATAGCAGTTGAAGGTTAGTATTCTGATTACAGCATATAATATAGAATCCTATATTGCACAGACTCTGGATTCGGTTCTGATGCAGAAGACGGATTTTGACTATGAGGTTCTGGTAGGAGATGACGGATCTTCAGATGGGACCAGGGATGTGGTAGAACGATACCGGCAGGAGCATCCGGGAAAAATCCGGTTATTTGTAATGGAACGGGAAGCAGGTGTGGAATATAACCGTGTGGAACGTTCGGCTGCAAACCGTCTGTTCCTCCTGGAGCATGCAGCCGGTTCCTTTGTAAGCTTTCTGGACGGAGACGATTATTATGTATCAGAGCAGAGACTTCAGAAAATGGTAGATGTGCTGGAACGTCCGGACAATGAGGATTGTATTATGTGTGCCCACAATCTCTCCATGGTCTATGAAGCGGGAGAGGCGGTTTTGTTGTCCCGGGCCTGTGTTGAGAGGAAATATACGAGACATCAGTACTGGAAATGGATGTTTTTACAGTCAAATGGATTTCTGTTTCGGAATATCTATGCCAAACATCCGCCCACAGAAAATGCCAGACGTTATTTTGATGATAATAATATTACCTACTGGCTGTTTCAGTATGGGAAGCTATATTATTTGCCGGAGTGCCTTGGGGCATACCGTCAGGTGACCGGTTCCTCCTGGAATGCCATTGACCGGATGCAGAAAGCCAGTTCCAATATGATTGGTTACAGTGTGGAACTGGAGTTAAATCCGAGGGATCGGAGGTTTAGCGATATCAGGCATTTTCCCGACTACGGATATCTGTTTTTGCACCGGAGAACATTAACCCCCGATGCATGTGCACCTTTTTATGGATCGGCAGAACAGAATGGACTGGAAGAGGCATTGGCAGTATATCGGATGAATGATGCCCATGGGATACATTTATTCCCTTTTCTCTGGAGGTATCTTAAGGGATTTTGCGGATATTATACCAGTAAATTGCAGCGGGCAGGTTTAAAGTGCTTGGGCAGATATTAGAAAGGCAGGTGGATCCATGCAGTTTCTTATTTTTACAGGGGGTGAGAAGAATGATTTGTTTGATCTTCTTTTTACGGACCTTAGGAAGCTGCCACAGGTAACCCTGCATCCCGAACTGCCCGGAATACCGGACAGGCTTGGAAAATTGTGGAGTCTGCATCATTCACCGACACTGAACCGGTGCAGACCGTTTCCTTTCAGAGGATGCTGGAGCCACTATTGCAGCCTGTATGATTTCAGACCGGAACAGGGAGAAGAGTACTGTATTGTTTTTAATAATGTTTCCATCGGTTATTATGAGCCGTCCCTTTTAAACAGACTGAAAAGAAAATATGGTGTAAAGCTCGTATTGTATCTGCTGGACAGTTACAATTCCTACTATTCCAAGCAGGCTCGGATTGCCCGCCGACAGATTCAGTTTGACCGGGTATATACTTTCCACGAACCGGACGCGGAACAGTATCAGATGGACTTTTTTGATACGTATTGTTCAAGACTTCCCATTGAAGAGAGGAAACATTCGGGCGGAGCATTTTTCTGGGGGACGGACAGTGGCAGGGGACCGTTGGTGGAACAGGTATTTGAATTGCTGAAGAGCAGAGGAATTCCTGCAGATTTCGGCATCTGTTATACGGATCCTTCCCGAGAGAAGAAGGAGGGCATTCATTATGACGAACAGCTTCCTTACAGGGAAATGCTGTCAAGAATGACGGCGGCGGATTGTATTGTTGATATTGTGGGTGAGTACAGCAAAGGAATATCCCTGCGCCCCTATGAAGCAGTGGTTTATGGGAAAAAGCTGCTTACCAATAACCCGCTGGTAAAGACCATGCGGTTTTACCGTCCGGAGTATATGCAGGTATTTGAGGATCCGGCTAAGATTGATCCGAAATTCTTCAAGACGGTAGAAAAAGTGGATTATGGCTACCGGAATGAATATTCTCCCGTCTGCTTTGTGGAACGGCTGCAGCGGGATTTGAAGCAGGATACAAAAAGCAGGAACTGAAAGAGAGTAAGTGAGCAGAAAGTGATGGAAAAGAAAACTGGTAACTGCATAGAACTGATCAGTGTGATCGTCCCGATCTATAAAGTTGAGAAATATCTGAAGGAGTGTGTGGATAGTATTTTACAGCAATCCTATACTGCTTTGGAAGTGATTCTGGTAGATGATGGCTCTCCGGACAGGTGTGGGGAGATTGTTGATGAATATAAAGTGAAAGATCCCCGGGTAAGGGTCATTCATCAGGAAAATGGTGGTTTGTCTGAGGCCCGTAACAGCGGAGTGAGGATAGCTGCCGGCGACTGGATTGTATTTGTGGATGCAGATGATGTCATTCATGAGGAAATGATTGCTACGCTTTATGAAGCGGCTGTTTCTACAAGAAGCCAAATGGCATGGTGTGCTATCCGGGAGATTACGGAAGACGGATATCTGATTCTGACGGAGGAAGAAAGGACGGTTTCCGGCCAGGAAAAGAAGATTACCGGAACGGAACAGACCGGCAGAGGAGAAATTACGGTATTGACCAGACAGGAGGCAGAAAAACAGCTTTATACCATGGGAGGAAACCAGCAGTGTCTGGTGGCATGGAATAAGCTGTATCACAAAAGCCTGTTTAATGAGGATGGGCAGCCGATTCTTTATCCGAAGAGAAAAGTTTATGAAGACGGTTATACCACATACCGTCTGATTTATCAGGCCAAACAGGTTGCGGTGGTATCGCTGCCGTTATATTATTACAGACAGCGCGGTGGCAGCATTATGAAAGAAAATTCCTATCAGACCTATGAACCTGCCCTGGAAGCCGGACTTCTCAGAATGGCATTTTATGAGAGGCATCAGGAGAAGGAATTGTATAAGCTGGAATTGAACCTAACAATATATTCCGTAATTCGTTTCTACGCAGGAATTCACGATAAAGCGGAACGAAAAAATCTGCGTGGCTGGTTTCGCCGGATATATGGGGAGTATTTTGTAAAAGAACAATGGCCCGTGGCTAAACGGATCCGAATGAAGGCATTTCTTCTGGGATATCCTTTTTACCGGATAATCAGCTGTTTTGAAGGTCTGTATAACCGGATCAGAGGTAATTGAAGCACAGAGATATGAGGTATTCTATATACAAGATAACAGACATACGGGATAACAGGAGTAAGGGATGGCAGGAAAAATTATTGTCCGTACAATGAATGTGGGAATGTGTAACCAACTGTTTACTTATGCGTATGCCCGCTATATGGCGGAGCAGGAGCAGATGGAGCTTTATCTGGATTACAGTCACATTTCCGAAGCAGATATGAAACATCAGGCAGATTATCAGCATGCACTTGGTCATTTTTCCTTAAAACATGATGGAATCCTGGTGACCGGGGAAGACTATGAAAAGGTAACAGGAAGAACCGGAAAGAGGTTTGAAGCAATGCTGGAACCATGGTATATCCGTAAACGGAACCGTTTGCAGAGACTTCTTGACCTGGAAAAGAACCATCAGGAAAGACTTGTAAAACAGGGGAAGATACTGAACCTTTCCGTGGAAAGAAAGGAACCGGGACCGGAACAGCTGAAAGCAGATACAAATATTTTGTATGGATACTGGCAGGTCCCCCGGTATGCAAGGGCGTTGGAAGAAACCCTGCAAAAAGAGATTGTAGAAGAAAGCGGCATTTTGGAAAAATATTCTGCATATGCCAAACGGCTCCGGCAGCCGGAAAGTGTCTGTGTGCATATACGGCGGGGCGACTATATAGGAGACGGCATGCATGAGGTCTGTACGGAACAGTATTATTTGGAGGCCATGGAACAATACCGCCGGAAGCTGGGTAATCCTCATTTTTTTCTTTTTTCGGATGATAAGCCCTATATCATGGAACGGTATTGTAAAAATACATCGGATACGGAAATCTGTGATATCGCAGAGCAGGATTATGAGGAGCTTGTTCTGATGAGTCTTTCAAAACACCTGGTTCTGTCCAACAGCTCCTTTTCCTGGTGGGCACAGCTGCTCAGCGGCAGCCGGGATGTTACTGCACCGTCTAGATGGTATGGTGTGGCTGATAAAAAGAGTCTGCTGTATGAAGATTTCTGGCAGACGATTCGGGTATGACAATGAGGTGTTGATATGGAGAAAGTATCTATCTGTATTCCGGCATATAATAATGCGGCATCCTTAAGACGGCTTCTGGAATCCATCCGAATGCAGACATTTCAGGATTACCGGATATATCTGACAGATGATTCCGATCGGCGGGAAGTGGAAGAACTGGTGGCCGGAAATACAGATTTGCCAATTTATTATCACAGAAATGAATCCAGACTGGGACCTACGGCCAATACCAATGCGGCAATGAAAATGGCAGAAGGCAAATATATTAAGGTCATGCACCATGATGACTGCTTTTCGGTGCCGGACAGTCTGGAGAAGCTGGTCATGCTGCTGGAAACGCATCCGGAGGCAGCTCTTGCATTCTGTGGTACAAAAGAGATAAAATACAATACGGATGGGACTGTAGATGAGGAACATTCCTTTACCCGCTGTATTTCAGAGATTGAACGCTGGCAGCTGGATACAGATGTGCGGAATCTTTTTCTGGTCAATATGATCGGAGCACCCAGTGCAACGCTGTTTCGGAATCAGGGAAAATATTTTGATGAACAGTTAAAATGGCTGGTTGATATTGATTATTATATGCGGATTCTGCAGGAGAATCCAAAATATGCAGATACGGAGCTGCCGCTGGTTTCCATTGGGTTGCTGGAGACCCAGGTAACAAGGAGCTGTCTTGCGGACCGCGAACTGATTTTTAGGGAAAACGGATATGTCTTTGATAAATTTGAACTGTGGCACATAAGGGAATATCGGAAATTCCTTGTCCGGATGGCACTGGAATTCCATCAGGGATATGAATCACTGCGGCAGCACAGGATCGGAATCTGGGAATATCTGGAACTGAACATCCGCCGGAAACTAAAGAGGTGTCTCCACCGCAAATAGAGCAGAGGGATATATGAATCAGATCTATCGGAAAAGTAATGTCATAAAAATATATAGTCTGCTTTTGATTGAAGCGTTCAGCGTAGTGGCAGCTTATTTGACCGCCCTTCTGCTTCGTTTTGGCAATTTTCAGGTGGACAACCATCAGGAGATGTATCTTTCCTACGGAATTTTTCTTCTGGTTTTAACATTGTTGTATTCTATGCTGACAGACTGGAACCGGGATTTCTTTGAACGCGGCTTTTTTAAAGAAATCATAGCGGTCGGAAAATATAATATTATTTTGGTACTGATGAGCAGTACATTTTTGGTCTTTACCAAGAACGGAGATGACTTTGCAAGACTGGTAATGATTTATTTTATCTGCCTGAATATTCTGTTCTCCTATCTGTTTCACATTGCGTTTAAAGAATATATGCTGAAGCATTATAAGAAGAGCATCAATAGTGATAAATTGATGGTGATTACGGATTATGCTGATGCAGAACGGATTGTTACCAGAATTTTGGAGAAGCCTCATTGGAATTATGAATTGACGTCTGTTGCAATTATGGATGAAGACAGAGTGGGAGAGAATATTTGCGGAATCCCGGTTATTGCCAATCAGGAAAATCTGATTGACGTGGCAACACAGAATATCTTAGACAGGGTATTTATATCACTTCCGAGAACAGAAATCAAAACGGTCAAAGCAATCATCATGGAATTTGAGGCAATGGGAATTCTCTGCCATTACAGCATCGAAATCGATGAACTAAACCTGAAAGGGAAGGAAGCCGGCAATTTTGCCGGATTTTCCGTAATCTCCTTTTCCCTGCAGAATATGGATTACCGCCGCCTGATGATTAAGCGGCTGATGGATATTATCGGAAGCCTGATCGGGCTATTGCTTACAGCTGTTATTTTCCCGTTTGTAGCAATAGCCATAAAACTGGAATCCAAAGGACCTGTCATTTTCAAACAGGAACGGATCGGAAAAAACGGACGCCGGTTTATGATGTATAAATTCCGGTCCATGTACCAGGATGCGGAGAAGCGTCTTGCAGAGCTGCAGGAACAGAATGAAGTCAAAGGACTGATGTTTAAATTGGAAAATGATCCAAGAATTACAAAGGTTGGGAAATTTATCCGTAAGACAAGTATTGATGAACTTCCACAATTTTGGAACGTATTAAAGGGAGATATGAGCCTGGTTGGGACAAGACCGCCAACCAATAATGAATTTGAACAGTATAATTCCTATTACCGGAGAAGACTCTGCATCACACCGGGACTGACCGGTATGTGGCAGGTCAATGGTCGCAGCGATATCAAGAATTTTGATGATGTTGTAAAACTGGATTTGGAATATATTGATCAGTGGTCTCTCTGGTTAGACTGCAAGCTGTTATTGCAGACCGTAGGGGTTGTCCTGTTTCGTAGAGGTTCAAAATAGTGCGACTGTTGCAGCGAGGGAGTTTTATTGGATGCAAATTGGGAAAAATCTTAGATAAAAAGGAGAGGAAAGTGCACTATGTCAGAGTTTCATTTGAATACCCCGGTGGCATTTATTATTTTTAACCGCCCGGATACCACAAAAGAAGTTTTTGAACAGATCCGGAAAGCAGCACCGGAAAAGCTGTATCTGATTTCCGATGCCCCCAGGGCAGGACGGGAAGATGATATTGTTAAGGTAGAAGAAACCAGAAAATATGTGGAAGAGCATGTGGACTGGGATTGTAAGGTATATAAGAACTACGCCGAGACCAATATGGGATGCCGTGACAGAGTGGCATCGGGAATTTCATGGGTTCTTAAGCAGGAGGAGCGGACCATTATTCTGGAAGACGATGTGGTACCCGCACAGGAATTTTTCAGGTTCTGCCAGGAAATGCTGGAAGCCTATGAAGACAATCCCCGGGTTATGATGGTTTCCGGAACCAATCTCTTAAAGAATTACCGGATGAGTACGCCGTATACGTTTTCCTGCTTCTCCAGCATCTGGGGATGGGCAACCTGGCGGCGTGCATGGGAAAAATATGATATTGATGTTGCAGACTGGCCGGAAGTAAAAAAAGCCGGTACCATGAAGAAGGTACAAAACGGTCTGGCATATCTGTTTTTGAAGCGCAACATCGACAGTGTATATACGAAGAAAAAGGATACCTGGGATATCCAGTGGGATTACTGCAGGCATAAATACCATGGACTTGGTATTGTGCCAAGAGAAAATCTGATCTGCAATATCGGCTTTGGCAGGGAGGACGCCACCCATACCTCAGGGAGCTCTGAGGAAGATTTTTCTTATGGAAATATGCAGTTTCCAATCGAAAAGAATGTGCCGGTGAAGAGAGATGTTTTATATGATCAGGCATATATCAAAAAATATTTCGGTGTAAGAAAAGTAATCAATTTTATCAAAAAGAAAGTGAAGCGTTAACATGTTAAAGCGTAGAAAACTGTTTGGGATTCCGATGGTGATTGCCGGTCCGGAAGAAGCAGTTGATGATGTCCTGAAAGAAAAAGAGAATCTGTCAGGTCAGTATATCAGTTTTGCCAATGCCCATACAACCGTGATGGCACATGAGAACAGGGAATTTCATGAGGTACAGAAGGGGGCATTTTATGTTATGCCGGATGGTCGACCGTTATCTAAATTGTTAAGAATGCGTGGCTATCAGCAGGCCGGTCAGATTGCGGGACCTGATTTTATGGAAAGGATGATGGAAGCCACAAAGCACGGAGAGGTCTCCCATTACTTTTATGGAGGAAGTGAAGAGACCATCCGGGCATTGGAGAAGAAGCTACGGGAAAGATATCCGGAACTGTCAATCGCCGGAATGGAGTCCCCGCCCTTCCGTCCCCTGACGGAAGCAGAGGAGCAGGAAATGACAGACCGGATTAATGATTCCGGTGCGGATTTCATCTGGATTGGGTTGGGTGCACCGAAGCAGGAATGTTTTATGGCGGCACACCGGGGGATATTTGGAGGTGTGATGTTCGGTGTCGGAGCAGCCTTTGATTTCCATGCGGAAACCGTAAAGCGGGCACCTGTCTGGATGCAGAAATGTTATCTGGAATGGCTGTACCGATTGATGCAGGAACCGGGAAGGCTCTGGAAACGTTATGTGGTAACCAATACCAAGTTTCTTCTGATGATTCTGACTTACAGGCTGCGAAACAGGAATGAATTTTAAAGGAAAAATTTTAATGGACGAGATATGATTGATAGGGCGGAAAACAGTATGGATAATTTTAAGAATCTGCAGGAACAGATGAAAAAACTAAAACTGATTATCTATGATTTTGACGGAGTGATGACAGATAACCGTGTGATGGTAGATCAGGATGGCAGGGAAAGTGTTGTTGTGAACCGGGGAGACGGTTATGGGGTTTCCCGGATCAAAAAACTTGGTATTGAACAGGTGATTATTTCGACAGAAACCAATCCGGTTGTCAGACGACGTGCGGAAAAGCTGAATATTGAAGTGATTCACGGAGTGGAAGATAAAAAAACAATCGTGAAGGAATATATTACAAAAAAGGGTTATGCCATTGAAAATGTAATGTTTATCGGCAATGATCTGAATGATTATGAAGCGATGATGTCAGTGGGGCTTAAAGGCGCACCGGCAGATGCGGAGAAAGAAATATTAAATATTGCAGACTGGGTTTCCGAAGCAAAAGGCGGTTATGGTGTGATTCGTGAATTATTCCGGTTGTTGCAGTCATATATGGAGTAGTCAGTTGAATAAGATAACAGTTATTACACCGACCTGGAATCAGGCGGAATTTATCAGGGATACCATAGAATCTGTTTTGAGGCAGACATATCGGGAAATTGAATATATTATTGTGGATAATTGCTCTGATGATGGAACAAAGGAAATTGTAGAGTCCTATTGTGGGCAGGATGACCGGATTATTTATCTGTGTGAGAAGGATCATGGGCAGGCTGAGGCAATCAATAAGGGATTAAAGAGAGCAAAGGGAGACATTGTCTGCTGGCTGAATTCGGACGATTTTTTTTATGATGAAACTGTTCTGGAGAAAGTCATGGAAAGGTTTCAGGAAAATCCGGAGACAGGCGTGCTTGTCGGAGACGGCTGGTATTGTGATCGTGATAAGAAGATGACGGAGTACAATCCTTCCGACCGGCATGTTCCGGACTGGGTGATTACAAGATGGTATTATATCATGCAGCCATCTGTATTCTGGAGAAATCATCATCAACTGCTGGATGAAAAATATCACTATGTATTTGACTGGAAATTTTTTATTGGGTTGTTTGGCAGAGAAAAGGTCACTTATACCCATGAGGCATATTCTGTATATCGTATGTATGAAGATAATAAGACCGGGCAGGATAATGCTGCCAGAAAAAAAGAGATTTATCTTCTGCAAAAGGAACTCAACGTAAGTACATGGAATACGGCCTGGTGTCGACATGTTTATAAGGTCTATGAACAGGCAGAGCATACCGGGAGACCGGAAAAGAAAAAAAGAGTTGATCTGCTTAGCAGAATCCTGTTTCATCTTACCGGAAAAAGGATCTGCAGTTTTTAAAAGCCGGTCAGGAAAAAGGTATTGTGATTGAAATGATGGAAGCAGGCATACAGAAGGAACAACCAAATATTGCAGTATTGCTGACCTGTTTTAACAGGAAAGAGAAGACAAAGACATGTATTACTTCGCTGGCAGAACAAGGGGAAGACTACAGACTGGAATTTATTGTAACGGACGATCAGAGTACGGATGGCACTGCTAAGATGCTGCAGAAGCTTCCGTATGCAATCAGGGTACTGGAAGGAACCGGTGGTCTGTTTTGGACCGGGGGAATGAACCGGAGTATCGATGAAGCACTGGCACATGCAGACCGGTATCAGTATATAATGTTTGTCAATGATGATGTGCAGTTTTATCCGGATGCAGTCAGCCGGTTATTAAAACGTTTAGAACAGACAGGAGCAGATATTGTTGTGGGCTCGACCATGGACAGTCATGGAAAGATGAGTTATGGCGGAGTGAGGATGACATCAAAACATTTTGCAAGGTATCAGTTGATTGAACCATCAGAACAACCGCAATATTGTGATACCTTTAACTGTAACTGTATCCTGATGAAAACGGAAATTTTTCAAAGGCTTGGCGGACTCGATCCTGCATATATTCATAGTATGGGGGATTATGATTATGGTATGACGGCCTCCGGAATGGGATTGGCAATTGTGAATTGTGATGCACATATCGGAAACTGTGATGACAATGGTACAGAAGGAACCTGGAAGGATATATCGCTTCCCAGAAAGGAAAGAATCCGACTGAAGGAAGGTCCCAAAGGGCTTCCGCGGCATGACTGGTTTCATTTCGTCAGAAAGAATTATGGCTTCCTGCCGGCCTGTTATCACAGCATGACGCCATATCTTCGTATCCTTTTGAAGAAGTAACAATACAGCAAAGCCAAAACATAATTTTTTTTGAGGAAGGAGATAGAAATATGGGAAAGAGAATTTTAGTTACCGGAGGAGCCGGATTCCTGGGCTCGCATCTTTGCAACCGCCTGATTGAAGAGGGGAATGATGTAATCTGTCTGGATAACCTGTACACCGGAAATAAAGATAATATCCGTCACTTGCTGGGAAACCGGTATTTTGAATTTATCCGGCATGATATTACAGAACCGATTCATCTGGAAGTAGATCAGATCTATAATCTGGCCTGCCCCGCCAGTCCGGTTCATTATCAGTATAATCCGATTAAAACTTTAAAAACGAGTGTCCTTGGAGCAATGAATATGCTTGGATTGGCCAAAAGAGTTCATGCAAGAATTCTTCAGGCATCCACCTCGGAAGTATATGGCGATCCGGAGATTCACCCACAGCCGGAGTCTTACCGCGGTTGTGTAAATACCATGGGAATTCGTTCCTGCTATGATGAGGGAAAACGTGCAGCTGAGACACTTTTTTTTGATTATCACCGCATTCACAATCTGGAGGTCAAGGTAATGCGTATTTTTAATACGTATGGTCCGAATATGCATCCTGCAGATGGACGTGTGGTTTCCAATTTTATTGTGCAGGCATTAAAAGGGGAAGATATTACGATCTATGGTGACGGCAGCCAGACGAGAAGCTTTTGTTATGTGGATGATTTGATTGAAGGTATGGTAAGACTGATGAATTCCAGAGCGGACTTTATCGGTCCTGTAAATATTGGAAATCCCGGAGAATTTACGATTAGACAGCTTGCAGAGTTGATTGTGGAGCTTACCGGAAGCAGTTCCAAGCTTATTTATCTGCCGCTGCCCTCCGATGATCCGCTGCAGCGCAAGCCAATGATCGGACTGGCAAAAAAGGAACTTGACTGGGAACCGACAATTCCTTTGGAGGAAGGTCTTAAGAAGACCATTCAATATTTTAAGACGATCATTTAAAATAGAAAAGATGTAAAAAATATCAGCCATGTTAAATGATTTAAGATGCCGAATCCTGCATACAGATATTTCCGTGGCCACTGTAGAAGATACAGTGGCTTTTTTGGCTACAGAAAACAGTGGAGCCGGCAGGGGACAGTATGTATGTAATGTCAGCGTGGATGATGTAATGAATGCAAGAAAAGATCCGGTGTATCAGAAGCTGGTCAATCAGGCGGTTCTGACGCTGCCTAATAGCAGACAGCTTTCTTCTGAGATGCATCTGCAGGGATATCCCAAAGCGTGCAGAATAAATGTTGTTGATCTGATGGAACGTATTTTTGTACTTAGTAACCAGAAGTCTGATTTGAAGCATTATTTTGTGTGTGGCAGAGGACATGGGGAAGCAGAAGGAGGCACGACATTACCGGAAAGATTGCAGGAAA
This sequence comes from Lachnospiraceae bacterium, assembly GCA_051879415.1. Lineage (GTDB taxonomy): Bacteria > Bacillota > Clostridia > Lachnospirales > Lachnospiraceae > NK4A136. The sequence goes on along the minus strand of JBJELZ010000194.1, from coordinate 18,573 downwards.
AGATCAGCAGAGAATATCCATATGTGAATATCGCAGGAATATCCCAATGCGCTGGAATAGAAAAGGAAGAAGATGACAAAAAACTGACTGATAAGATCAGACAGTCTGAAGCGGATATCATCTGGGTAGGAATGCCTTCCCCACTTCAGGAAAAATGGATGGCTGCCCATCAGGGGATGTTTTTGGGTATTATGATCGGAGTGGATTATGGGCTTAGCGTATATGCTGACACCGGAAATAAAAAAAAGAATGATACACACAAAGGGATTTTTTACTGGCCGGCTTATATCGTGAATCGGTGTCGTCAGTTGCCGAAGGGATATGTCAAAATGACATTACATTATTTCTGGCTGACCGGGAAAAAATTTATTTTAAGAACATTTTCCTGGGCACCGGCACTGGCTACCATCCTTACAATATTGATCTTATCCTCACAAAATGGTGTGGCTTCCGGTGAAACAAGCCGTGGCCTGACTATGAAGCTTTTTCATATGGTGCTGGACGGAAGTGCTTATGTGACAGAAGCACAGATGGCAGCTTTAGAGGCACTGGATGCATTGATCCGTATGGCTGCCCATATGGGAGAGTATGCATTCTTGTCATTGATGATTGGACTGGCAGTGACGGTAAATGGGTTTCGGGGAAAGATCCGGATGTTTTATATGTGTTTTCTTGCAACTATTGTATCTGTAGCAGATGAATTTTTCCAAATCTTTGTCCCGGGGCGTTACGGGGATTTAAAGGATGTGGCATTTGATTTTCTTGGAATCTTGACAGCTGCGGTTTTTGTATATATTGCAGGCAGAAATTTCGGAAAACGAAAAACAAAGGGAAATGAGGAAAAAGAAACAGACAGAATCACACGCCGGAAATTCATGAATCTCTGCCTGGATGATATTACTTTTGATGAAGCAGTGGATCAGATTGGCAAACTGGCATGTGCAGAAGGAAAACATTATGTTGTGACACCCAATGTAGATCATGTGGTTAAAATTGAAAAAGATATTGAGTTCAGAAGAGTCTATGAGGATGCGGATCTGATTCTTACGGACGGAACACCACTGATGTGGATTGCGGATTCTCTTGGATGCCCGATTAAGGAAAAAATACCGGGGGCAGATATGTTCCCAAGAGTATGTGAGATGGCGGCAAAGGAAGGATATACTATGTTCTTTTTTGGAGCCGGACCGGGAGTTGCAGAAAAAGCAAAGGAAAACCTGCAGAAAAAATATCCCGGACTTCGTGTTGTCGGAACGTATTCGCCTCCAATTGGATTTGAGAAAGAGGAAGAAGAGGTTGAAAAGGCAATCCGGGCAATCAATCAAAAGAGTCCACAGATTCTTGTAGTGGCACTGGGAGCACCGAAACAGGAAAAATTTATTTATCACTATAAAGACAGAATGAATTTTCATGTAGCCCTTTCGTTTGGTGCAGCAGTGGATTTTGAAGCAGGGATGGTTCGGCGGGCACCGCTTTGGATGAGAAAGCTTGGACTGGAATGGCTGTTTCGGTTTTTTCAGGAACCGGGGAGATTATTTAAACGGTATTTTATTGATGACATGAAAATCTTTTGGCTGGCTTGGAAATATCGCTATGAGATTATCCGGATGCAGAATGTTCCCGAGGAACATTCAGAAGAGACTCCAGGTTCATAAATGTTATCAGCTTTGATATAGAATGTCGAAAGACAGTATATTTTGCAGATAAAAGACAGAAGGATTTCACCGAAGAGGATTGAAAAACAGAGTCGTTTTTTGCTATCTTTATATCAGTACGGTGGAGAGGAATGGCTTTTATATGATATACCTTCATTATTGCAAAAACTGTGATTTTATACATATGCTGAGTGGACACAGGACAACCTGTCCCGGCTGTAATGAACCTTTAACTGAATTAAAGCTGAATTATATGGATTATTATCAGATGGACCGGGAGTCCAGAAATGCGTTGCTGGAAAAATGCAGAGAACCGGAAGAACTGAAAAAGATAACCTTTGTGTATAAAAAACATAAGTTCAGCAAATGGTATAAAGAGGGTGGCACAAGGGGATAGTTTAGGTGTTTACAATAGGGAAATTTACGGTTATAATGAGAAATAACGTAGGATAAAAATGGATGAAGAAAGGAATATAGTCATAATGAAAAATGCACTAATTACCGGTATTAATGGACAGGATGGTTCTTATCTGGCAGAGCTTCTTCTGGAAAAGGGATATAACGTTTATGGAATTCTTCGTAGGAAATCCGTTGTGGATTATGGCAATGTGGCACATCTGACAGATAAGATTCATTTTATCTATGCAGATATGACGGATGTGGTATCTTTAATCAGTGCCATGAGAGTATCTCAGGCAGATGAGGTATATAATCTTGCAGCACAGTCCTTTGTTGCAACAAGCTGGGATCAGCCGATTGCTACTGCAGAAATTGATGCGGTTGGAGTAACTAATCTTCTGGAAGCAATTCGTGTGGTAAATCCCAAGGCAAGATTTTATCAGGCTTCTACTTCTGAAATGTTTGGAAAGGTACAGGCAATTCCTCAGGATGAGACAACACCGTTTTATCCGAGAAGCCCGTATGGTGTTGCAAAACTGTATGGACACTGGATTACAAAGAATTATCGGGAGAGCTTCGGCTTGTTTGCCTGCAGTGGTATCTTATTTAACCATGAAGGGGAAAGAAGAGGTAAAGAGTTTGTTACAAGAAAGATTACGGATACCGTTGCAAGGATTAAATTAGGACTTGCAGATTGCCTGGAACTTGGAAATCTTGATGCAAAGCGTGACTGGGGACATTCTAAGGATTATGTCCGTGCAATGTGGCTGATGCTTCAGCAGGATGAGCCGGATGATTATGTTGTGGCAACCGGTGAAACGAGAACTGTCCGTGACTTTACCAAAGCAGCTTTTGCGAAGGTTGGAATTGAACTTGAGTTTTCAGGTACAGGTGTTGATGAGGTAGGAAAAGATAAAGCAACCGGCAAGGTATTGGTTAAAGTTAATCCGAAATTCTTCCGCCCGGCAGAGGTTGAACTTCTGATTGGTAATCCGAAGAAGGCTGAAGAAAAGCTTGGCTGGAAACGTGAGATTTCATTTGATGAGATTGTAGAGCGTATGGTAAAGAATGATCTGGAGCTGGTTCAGAAAGAAATGAAGTATGCGGCATTATAATAAATAAATTTTGGCGCAAGGTTATATTTAATCAATGATAGAGGGAGTTTCTGAGGAAATTCCCTTTTGTCAATATAGAAGGAATGGTATTGTATGAAGAAAGCATTGGTAATAGGAGCTGCAGGTTTTGTAGGCAGTTATCTGATTCATCATCTGCATGAGGAATGTCATATGGAGGTTGCTGCTACGAAGCTCCCCCGGGAACAATTGGGGGAACTGCCCGCAGAAGTGTATGATTTGGATATTCTGAATAAAAATGATATTGTTGAACTCTTGTTTGAGGTGAGACCGGATTACATCTTTCATCTTGCGGCACAGAGCTCTGTCAGTGTGGCGTGGAATAATCCGCAGCTGACCATTGATGTCAATATCAAGGGTGGCGTAAATGTTTTAGATGCAGTCAGGGAACTTTATTATAAACCGCGGATTCTGATGATCGGTTCGGGAGAGGAATATGGTCACATCCGACCGGGAGAAACGCCCATTCCTGAAGATAACAGGTTAAATCCTGGTAATATTTATGCAGCAACCAAGGCATGCCAGAATATGATCGGAAGTATATATTCAAAAGCTTATGATATGGAGATTGTGCTGGTCAGGGCATTTAATCATATTGGCCCGGGACAGTCGTCTATTTTTGTGGTATCTGATTTCTGCAGACAGGTTGCAGAGATAGAAAGAGGATTGCGGGAGCCGGTTATGTATGTGGGAAATCTTTCTGCAGAACGTGATTTTACGGATGTCCGTGATGTGGTACGAGCTTATGTGCTGTTGGCTCAGCATGGAGTAAAGGGAGAAACTTATAATGTGGGTCGTGGAAAAGCAGTAGAGATCAGAGAAATTCTGGATATGATCATTTCAATGTCCAAGTGTGATATCAAAGTAGAGATTGATCCTGCAAAGATACGGCCGGTTGACGTCCCCATTATTGAAGCTGATATTACAAAGCTTCAGCAGGCAACCGGGTGGCAGCCTGATATACCTTTGGAACAGACAATAGAGGAAGTGTTAAATTATTGGAGACAAAAGGAGGTTACAGAATGAATACAAGTCTTTTTGATACAGAGGGGATTACAAGATCAGAACGTATGCTGCATACCCCTTCCGGATATGCAAAAAAGAATCTGTCCTATGTGCAGGAGATTGGAAGGTTACAGAGTCTGAAAGCACACAGCTCCATCCGGGAGAACCTGGAATCTTATCTTTTGTTTCTTGTGTTAGAGGGAGAAGGACATGTTGTTTATCAGGGAACGGAGTATCCGGTAAAGAAGGGAGAACTTGCTTTCATAGATTGCAGGACACACTATGAGCATAAAAGCAGTGAGGAGCATCCCTGGGAATTAATGTGGGTGCACTTTAATGGTAATCTGCCGCAGGCATATTATCCTCTTTTTATTGAAAAAAATAATAATTCCCCGGTCATCTGCCCGGAAGAAGGAATGGAACCTTATCAGGCAATCTTAGAACATTTGATGGAAAGACAGAAGGAAAGAACACTGCTTTCAGAACTGGAGTCTTCCCATGATCTTTCTGCACTCCTGCTTTTGTGTATGAAAGAAGTGGTACAGGATGAGGTGGTAATGGATGAAGCAGAGAACAGTGGACTGAAGCGTTCTGATTATGAAGGCATCCGGGAATATATCAATGAACATTTTGCAGATGCCGGTCTGGAATCTGCACTTGCTATCCGGTATGGAATTGCATCACAGGAACTGAGCCAGACATTTGAAAAGAAATATGGGATCTCGTTAAAAGCTTATATTGAAAACAGAAAATTTACCAAGGCGAAGGAACTCCTGCGTTTCACGATCAAACCTGTTTCTGAAATTATCAAAGAATCCGGGATTGACAGTGATGAAGAGTTCCGCCGCCTGTTTATGGACAATGAGGAGATGACTCCTGAAGAATACAGAAGAAAATGGGCCCAGTGGATTAAGGGGTAATCTCTTTTTTTGCTGCGGCAAGTTTTTCGGGACTCCAGCGGATGACACGCATGTTTTTGCCGCGGTTGGCTGCATGACGGATCAGATGGAATACCTGCTTGATATACTGTAGGGAAACCTTGGTGGAAAGCTTGGATTCTCCTGCCTCACGATCCTGAAAAACATAAGGAGTCTCCAGAACCTTTTTTACAGGACACATAGCAATCACCTCTACCATAATCTTCCAGCCGATCGGATGAAGGGAGGCACCTTCTAACAGTTCACGGCGAATCATAAAAAGCCCGCTGGTAGGATCGGTTATGTGTCTTAAACAGGGTAAAAGTATCTTTCCGATATATCTGGCTGTCCAGGAGACAAATTTTCTCCAGAGATTCAAGCCGCCGTCACTTCCACCCGGAATAAACCGACTGGGAATTGCCATATCTGCGTGTGCAAGCATAGCAGCATACATATCTAACAAAACTTCAGGCGGGTGCTGCAGATCGGCATCCATCACGGCTACATAATCACCCTTTGCAAGAGAAAATCCCTTGACAACTGCTGTCGCAAGTCCCTTTTCATCCGTGCGGTGATGGAAGCGGACATGGGAATTTTCTTTTGCGGCAGCTTCGAGAACAGAAGGCGTTTCATCGGTGCTGTCATCTACAAAGATAATTTCATAGTCAATTCCGGGAAGTGCGTTATCAATTCTTGAAAGCAGAGGATAAATATTGTCTTTTTCATTATAAGTAGGAATTACAATGGATATCATGATGTTTCGTCTCCTTTGAATTGTAGTTAATTTCTCGGTATGAGGGGGCAAAAGTCCATTTTATATTTCTGTCTTGTAAGGCTGCACGAATAAGTTGTTTGAATTCCGTTGTGCTAATCGTTCCAATGAGCCTCTAAACATGAAAATCGTGTTCAGCAAAGGTTTCCACGATTTTCAGAGTCTCATTTCCATAGCGCAAAATGTCATGAAAGTATTTTATTTTATGCTATCTGTCATTCTGATTATTTGAGTGGACTTTTGACACCTTCATCATTTCATTATTTTATTGAAAATGTATAATAATATAGTTATTATATCATAACTGCGAATAGAATGAAATCTTTTGTTCTATCATTTAGGAGTTGCGTTTGGTGCCTTTGGTGATAACTTCATTGCCATATTTTTTGCGGATGTTCTCCAGTGCATCGTCAAGCTTTTGCTGCTTTTCTATCTCCTTTGTTTTTTGCTCATCGTAATCAAAAATACTCATCTGTACCGGTGCACTGCGATCGGTTAATCGTGTTGCACGGATGCCTAGAAGGCGGATTGGCGTTTTGTCCCATAGATCGTCAAAAAGTCGGCAGGCAGTTTCGTAGATTACCAGGGGATCTGCTGATGGAGCAGAAAGAATGGTCTGATGGGAAACAGACTGAAACGTGGCATATTTAATTTCGGTACATAGGCTACCGGCTAAATGATTGCCGGATTTTAATCGTCTGCTGACCTGATTGGACAGATCCCGTAAGACTTCATAAGCTTCCCCTGCATCTAAGACATCTTTCGACAGAGTAGTGGAATGACCAATTCCCTTGGCGTCCTCCTGCCATGTGATGACAACAGAGGAATCAATGCCGTTGGCATATTCATATAAGGTTCGGCCATGGCTTTTCAAGTGTGCAGTCAGAATGGAAAGATCTGTCCGGGCCAGTTCACCGATGGTAGTAATGCCAAGGGTATGAAGGATTTTCTGGCTGGAGTTACCGCACATGAATAGTCTGGAAATAGGAAGCGGCCACATTTTTTCTTCGATTTCGTCAGAGAACAACGTGTGTGTTTTATCGGGTTTTTCAAAATCCGATGCCATTTTAGCTAAGACTTTACGATCTGAAATACCAATATTTACCGTATATCCAAATAAAGTGCGTACCTCCTTACGGATCATGTCAGCGGCTTCTTTTGGAGAAGAATAGCGATAAGCTACCGGTGTAAAATCCATATAACACTCATCAATGCTGACCTGTTCAATATCCGGGCAGATATTGGAAAGATATTCCATTAATTCTCTGCTACGTTCTTTATAAAGAGGCATATCCGGAGGTTCGATTACCAGAGATGGACACTTACGGAGAGCATTTACAATCGGTTCTGCGGTTTCTATGCCATATCTTTTTGCGGGTATGGATTTGGCAAGCACAATACCGTGTCTTGCCGCACGATCCCCGCCAATGATAGAGGGAATGGTTCTGAGATCCACAGAGTCACTCTGCTGTAATTTTTTTACGGCACTCCAGCTTAAAAATGCACTATTTACATCAATATGGAAAAAAAGTTTACTATATTCTCGCATAGACTTATTTTATCACAGGAAGGTCTCACGGAATAGGAAAACTTTACAAGATAGTCCTTTACTGTTACAATAAATTAGAAAATCAGGGATTCATAATGACATCCGGGATTTGCAATTATGTAAGGATTGATTTTAGGGAAAAGATATGCAGGGGAATAGAAAACCTAAGAGCAACCGGCAGAAAACTCATTCCAGATACCATAAGCTAAGTCTGGTGGCATATTTAAATACAATGATGGCAAGTGTGTTCTTTTATTGTATTTTCATGCTGAATGTTCAGGAGTACCATATACAGGATAACAGGTATTATGAGATTTGTCTGAATGGGGAACCGGTTGGTGTAACAGACGAACCGGAAAAAATAGATCAGCTTTATATACAGGCGAGGAGAGAAATTGCCGCTGAAGAGGAAGAACTTGTTTTCATAGAACTGCCGGAACTGACCTGTGATGTGAGAGAAACATTAATGGAAACCACCTGTGCAGATGAAATCATCATAGAGCAAATGAAATCTATTCTGCTGGAAAATAGAGTGGAAACCATGACACAGGCGTATTCCGTGAAGGTCAATGGAACAGTGGTTCATCTGGATAGTGCAGAGAAAGTACAGCAGATGTTTCAGTCTGCAGTGCAGGTATATGATACAGACAGTCAATATATGGTGGAACTTGTTCAGGATCATAACCGGGAATTAAATGTTCTGACGGCACAAATTGTTTCCGGGGAACAGGATGCTGAAGGAGAGGAATTTCCACTGCTTACAGCAGGTGCAGCAGTAGATCTGGCTGAATATGAGCAGATTGGGTTAAGTGAAGATGCGCAGGGATTTGAGGCGTATGAATATGGAATCAGCAGCATGGAATTTTCTGAACCGATTGAGGTTGTGGAAGCTTATCTTCCTACCTGGGAAATTATGGATCAGGAACAGGCAGGAAGTCTTCTGACAGAAAAACAGGAACAGCAGCAGATTTATACAGTCCAGTCCGGGGATACTTTGTCGGAAATATCCCTGACAGTAGGACTTCCGCTGGATGAAATCATAGCACTCAATGATGAACTGGAAAATGAAAATACGTTAATTCATATAGATCAGGAGTTGATCATAACTGTACCGGAGCCGGAGCTTTCTGTAGTATGGACAGAAGTTGCCCGGATGGAGGAGGCATATGATCTTCCGATTGAATATATTTATAATGATGAATGGTATACCAATCAGTCGGTTACCAGGCAACAGCCGTCTGCCGGATATCATGAAGCAGTCGTACAGGTAACAAGGAGTAACGATTCAGAACTGCAGCGGGAAACATTGTATGAAGAAATTATCTTTGAACCGGTTGCTAAAATTATTGAAATCGGAACGATTATTCCGCCAACCTATATCAAACCACTTTCCGGCGGCAGACTGACTTCGGGATTTGGCGGAAGAAATGCCCCGGTTCCGGGTGCATCTACCAACCATAAGGGGGTGGACTGGGCGACACCAATCGGAACAGCAATTTATGCTTCTTCAGCGGGAACTGTGGTAAAGGCAGGCTGGGGTACCGGATATGGGTATGTTGTCTATATTAATCATCCGGACGGAAGGCAGACCAGATACGGACATCTGAGCAGGATCTATGTTTCGCCGGGAGATTATGTATCACAGGGACAGGTGATTGCAGCCAGTGGAAATACAGGAAGAAGTTCGGGTCCGCATCTTCATTTTGAAATCCTGATAAATGGGGTGCAGGTAAATCCTTTGAATTATTTATGATTACATTTTGACTTTTATATCCGGTTGTTATATAATACGTTCGTTAAAGTTAATTAATTGAGGTGCGTTATGGATAAATACGCAATCGTCGGAGGTCATCCGTTGCACGGTGAGGTTGAGATTGGTGGGGCTAAGAATGCAGCTCTGGCAATTCTTGCAGCAGCTGTAATGACAGATGAGCTTGTGACAATAGAAAATGTTCCTGATGTCATGGATACCAATGTGCTTCTTCAGGCGATGGAGAGAATTGGGGTGAAAATTGACCGCCCGGAACGTCATGTTGTACAGATGGACAGCTCAGAAATTTATGACTGTATTATCAAAGATGAATATATGAAGAAGATCCGCGCATCGTATTATATGGTGGGAGCACTTCTTGGTAAGTATAAGCGTGCAGAGGTACCGCTTCCCGGCGGATGCAATATTGGAATTCGGGCAATTGACCAGCACCTGAAGGGCTTTAAGGCTTTGGGAGCGAAGGTTAGTGTGGAACATGGAAGTATTGTTGCTGAGGCAGAGGAACTTCGTGGAACACATATATTTATGGATAAGGTGTCCGTTGGTGCAACGATTAATATTATGATGGCTGCAACGATGGCAACAGGTAAGACTATTATTGAAAATGTTGCCAAGGAGCCGCATGTGGTTGATCTTGCGAACTTCTTAAACAGTATGGGTGCTAATATCAAGGGTGCCGGAACCGATGTAATCCGTATTAAGGGCGTTGAGAAACTGCATAGCACAAATTATGCGATTATCCCTGACCAGATTGAAGCGGGAACCTTTATGATGGCAGCAGCTGCAACCAAGGGTGATGTACTTGTTAAAAATGTCATTCCAAAGCATCTGGAGTGTATTACAGCTAAGCTTCAGGAGATTGGTTGCAGGATTTATGAATATGATGATGCGGTAAGGATAGTTGCGAAGAATACGCTTTCCAGTACACAGGTAAAAACACTTCCTTATCCCGGATTCCCGACAGATATGCAGCCGCAGATGACGGTTGTTTTGGGGCTTGCACAGGGAACCAGTATTGTGACGGAAAGTATTTTTGACAATCGTTTTAAGTATGTTGATGAGTTGATCCGTATGGGTGCTCAGATTAAGGTCGAAAGTAATACAGCAATTATTACAGGTGTAGATCAGTATTCCGGAGCAGGGATTTCCGCACCGGATCTGCGGGCAGGTGCGGCACTGGCGCTGGCTGCATTGGCAGCAGACGGAGAAACACTGATCGAAGATATTCATTTTATAGAACGTGGATATGAAGATTTTGATATAAAGCTCCGCAAACTGGGTGCAAAGATTACCAAGGTAAAGACAGAACGTGATCTGACCAAATTCCGTTTCCAGATTGCCAATTAATGTAATTCTAAAAAAGATAAGATATACGTTGACATTTTCTTGAAAGTACGTTATCTTATTACTGGACAATAAAATAGTATGGAATATCTCTTATTCAGAGTGGTGGAGGTACAAAGGACCTGTGAAGCCACGGCAACCCCTCGAAAGAGGAAGGTGCCTCCCTGAGCGGGATGAAAAGCCTATGGCAGTTCATACCCGAACAATAAGAAGGTGAGAATAAGACGATAATCCGCCGAAAGGCGGATTTTTAAATTCCGGGATAAAAACAGAAGCGAAGGAGGCTAATGATGGAAAAATTATTATTTACTTCTGAATCAGTTACAGAAGGACATCCTGACAAAATCTGCGATAACATTTCAGATGCTGTACTGGATGCAATGATGGCACAGGATCCCATGAGCCGTGTGGCATGTGAGACTGCCATTACGACAGGACTGGTGCTTGTAATGGGTGAAATTACGACAAAAGCACAGGTGGATATTCAGAAAATCGTTCGTGATACGATTGCAGAGATTGGTTATGATGATTCCTCCAAGGGATTTGATGCCAATACCTGTGGCGTGATTGTTGCTTTGGACAAGCAGTCTGCCGATATTGCCATGGGTGTTGATAAGGCACTGGAGGCAAAGGAAAACAAAATGTCTGATGCAGAAATTGAAGCAATCGGTGCAGGTGATCAGGGTATGATGTTCGGCTATGCAACCAATGAAACAGAGGAATACATGCCGTATCCGATTTCACTGGCACACAAACTGACACGTCAGCTGACCAAGGTTCGTAAGGACGGAACACTTCCGTATCTTCGTGCAGATGGTAAGAGCCAGGTATCCGTAGAATATGATGAAAACGGTAAACCTTCCAGACTGGAGGCAGTGGTTATTTCTACCCAGCATGCGGCAGAGGTATCACAGGAGCAGATTCATGAGGATATTAAGAAATATGTACTGCAGCCCGTTCTGCCTAAGGAAATGGTGGATGAGAATACCAAATATTTTATCAATCCGACAGGCCGTTTTGTTATCGGCGGACCCAACGGTGATTCCGGACTTACCGGACGTAAGATCATCGTAGATACCTATGGAGGATATGCCCGTCACGGTGGTGGAGCCTTTTCCGGTAAGGACTGTACAAAGGTAGACAGAAGTGCAGCTTATGCAGCAAGATATGTAGCAAAGAATATTGTTGCAGCAGGACTTGCAGAAAAATGTGAAATTCAGCTTTCCTATGCGATTGGTGTAGCACAGCCTACTTCTATTATGGTAGATACCTTTGGAACAGGCAAACTTTCCGAAGAGAAGCTGGTTGAGATCATCAGAGAGAATTTTGATTTAAGACCTGCAGGCATTATTAAGATGCTGGATCTGAGAAGACCGATCTATAAGCAGACAGCAGCTTATGGACATTTTGGTCGTAATGATCTGGATCTTCCGTGGGAAAAACTGGATAAGGCAGAAACCTTAAAGAAGTATTTATAATTGGTTATAACATTATCATGTAAAGCAATGTAATCAGGGGGCGTAATGCCCCCTGTTATTTTGAAAAAATACTTTTGACTTTTTCTGATCTATAGTATAATAAAAATACATAACAATTCGTATAGCAGAAGGCTGGGTAAGATGCACAAAATAGATTGCTTATATTCCATTGCGCTAAGCGTTACGCTGAGCCTCAAAGGACAAAAATCGTGTTCAGCAAAGGCTTCCACGATTTTTAGAGTCTCATCTCCACAGCGCAAAATGTCATATAAGCAATCTATTTTGTGTATCTTACCCTGCATCATAACATAGGGAAAAGAGAGGAACATATGTCATTTGTTCATTTGCATGTCCATACGGAATACAGTCTGTTGGACGGTTCCAATAAAATAAAAGAGTATATCAGAAGGGTAAAAGAGCTTGGTATGACTGCGGCAGCCATTACGGATCATGGTGTCATGTATGGCGTGATTGATTTCTATGAAGCTGCAATGGCTGAGGGAATCAATCCGGTGATCGGATGTGAGGTCTATGTTGCACCCGGCTCCAGATTTGATAAGGAACTGACGGGTGGTGAGGATCGTTATCACCACCTGATTCTTCTGGCAGAAAATAATCAGGGCTATGCCAATCTGATGAAGATTGTTTCCAAGGGATTTACAGAGGGTTATTATTATAAGCCCCGTGTGGATAAGGAGGTCTTAGAGCAGTATCATGAAGGTCTGATTGCACTTTCTGCATGTCTTGCAGGGGAAGTGCCGCGTTTTATCGAAAAAGGAATGCTTGAGGAGGCAAAGGAGAGCATTCTGGAACACCAGAGGATCTTTGGAAAGGAAAATTATTTCCTGGAGCTGCAGGATCATGGAATACCTGCGCAGCGTACGGTAAATACGGAATTGCTGCGGCTTAGTAAGGAACTGGATATTCCGCTGGCAGCAACCAATGATGTACATTATACCTATGCAGAGGATGCAGAGGCACATGATGTTCTGTTATGTATCCAGACAGGAAAAAAGGTTGCAGATGAAGACCGGATGCGGTATGAGGGCGGCCAGTTCTACGTAAAGAGTGAAGAGGAAATGAGAACTCTTTTTCCGTATGCACTGGAAGCCATTGAGAATACAAACAAAATTGCCGAGCGATGTCATGTGGAGATTGAGTTTGGAAAGACGAAGCTGCCGCATTTTGAGGTGCCGGAAGGATATGATGCCTATGGCTATCTGAAACATCTGTGTACGGAAGGTCTGAAGGAACGTTATGCCAAGGAGATGAAGTCACTGGATCAGCAGCTGGCACTGGAACAACGGCTGGAGTATGAACTGAACACGATCCAAACCATGGGATTTGTAGAGTATTTCCTGATTGTCTGGGATTTTATCAATTATGCGAAAAGGAATGGAATACCGGTGGGACCGGGAAGAGGAAGTGCGGCCGGAAGCATTGTTTCTTATTGTCTGAAAATTACCAATATTGATCCGATTCGTTATCAGCTTTTGTTTGAACGTTTTTTGAATCCGGAACGTGTGTCCATGCCGGATATTGATATCGACTTCTGTTTTGAGCGCCGTCAGGAGGTCATTGATTATGTAAGCAGAAAATACGGTGCTGAGAAGGTTGTACAGATTATTGCATTTGGTACCCTGCAGGCAAGAGGTGTGATCCGTGATGTGGCGAGAGCCATGGACATTCCCTATGCACGTGCCGATATGATTGCAAAGCAGATTCCGAAGGAACTGGGGATTACCATTGATAAAGCCCTGGAGATGAATCCTGAACTGAAAAGTCTTTATGAAGGTGATGAGGAAATTACCAGACTGATAGATATGAGCCGGCGTCTGGAGGGACTGCCAAGACATACAACAATCCATGCGGCTGGTGTATTGATCTGTCCTGATGAGGTGGATGATTTTGTGCCGTTAAGCAGGGGCAGTGATGCGGTGATTACAACCCAGTATCCGGCACCGACACTGGAACATCTCGGACTTTTAAAAATGGACTTTCTGGGTCTTCGTACATTGACGGTTATCCAGAATGCCGTTAAAAATGTGGAGAAGATGTATGGCATTCATCTGGATATGGACCGGCTGGATCTGGATGATAAAGCTGTGCTGGATTCTTTGGGAACCGGAAAGACAGATGGTGTGTTCCAGCTGGAAAGTGGCGGAATGAAAGGATTTATGAAGGAATTGAAGCCCCACAGCCTGGAGGATATTATTGCCGGCATTTCTTTGTACCGGCCCGGGCCGATGGACTTTATCCCACAGTATATTGACGGAAAAGAGCATGCAGAGCATGTTACTTATGCTTGTAAGGAACTGGAACCGATTCTGGAGCCGACCTATGGCTGTATCGTGTACCAGGAGCAGGTTATGCAGATCGTTCGTGAACTGGGCGGTTATACCATGGGCAGAAGTGATAATGTGCGTCGTGCCATGAGTAAGAAAAAGCAATCTGTCATGGAAAAGGAACGGGAAATCTTTATTCATGGAAATGCACAGGAGATAGAAGAGGAACGCAGGAAGGGAACACCGGAGGAAAAACTGCCTAAGCCGGTGCCCGGCTGTGTTAAAAATGGCATCGACGAAGCGACAGCTAATGGTATTTATGATACCATGATGGATTTTGCAAAATATGCATTTAATAAGTCCCATGCGGCATGTTATGCTGTTGTGGCTTATCAGACCGCATACTTGAAGTATTACTATCCAAGGGAATTTATGGCTGCATTGTTAACCTCCGTGATTGATAATGCAGGAAAGGTTTCCGGATATATTCTAACCTGCCGGAGTATGGGCATTGACATTCTGCCGCCTGATATTAATGAAAGCGGGAAGGATTTTACGGTAACAGAGAAGGGAATCCGCTATGCACTGACTGCCATTAAGAGTGTCGGTTATTCGGTAATCGAGGCAGTGGAAAAGGAACGGGAACAGCACGGAGCGTATAAGAATCTGAAAGATTTTATTGAAAGAACGGAAGAATTTGGTATCAACAAACGTGCCGTGGAGAATATGATCAAGGCAGGGGCATTAGACTGTTTTGAAGGAACAAGAAAGCAACAGATGAGCATTTATATCCAGGTGATGGAAAGTGTTCATCAGGAAAAGAAAAATAATTATTCCGGACAGATGTCTTTGTTTGATCTTGCAGATGAACAGGAAAAACAATCCTATGCCATTGTATTGCCAAAAGGAATGGGAGAATATCCGGACGAAATGCTGCTTGCCTTTGAAAAGGAAGTGCTGGGAGTCTATATCAGCGGACATCCCCTGGCGGCTTATGAGGGAATGTGGAATAAGGTCATTGCTTCCAAAACCACTGATTTTTATCTGGATGATGAAACAGGAGCAGTCATTGCCCAGGATAATGCTAAAACTTCAGTTGGCGGTATTATCACCGAAAAAAGAATACAATACACGAAGCGTAATGAGGCAATGGCATATCTTACCATTGAAGATCTGGTGGGAAGTGTGGAAGTTATTGTATTTCCCAAGGCGTACAGAACTTATTCGTCTCTTTTGGTGGAGGATGCCAAGGTCATCATCAAAGGAAGGGTGTCACTGGAAGAGGATAAGAACGGAAAACTGATCTGTGAAAGCATTATACCATTTGAAGAAGTTACTAAGAGTATCTGGCTGCAGTTTAAAAATGAAGCGGAATATGAGTCAGCCCTTGAAAAGATAGGGAAACTGCTGGACGGCTCTGATGGCAGGGATACCGTAAAGCTTTATTTTGCCGAGACAAAGCAGGTAAAAGTACTGCCTCCCAATAAGGCTGTTCATGCAGACCGGGTATTACAGGAGCAGTTAGAGGGAATACTGGGAAAAGAGAATGTGAAGATCGTCTATTGAAATCTGCAAAAAAATATCATAGAATAAGGAAGATAAAAAGCAATAAGGGAGGAATTTCCTATGCCAAGAGCAAAAAAGAAAGAGATAAAGACAATCGGTGTATTAACTAGTGGAGGAGATTCTCCCGGAATGAATGCAGCAATCCGTGCAGTGGTAAGAAAAGCACTTGCCAACGGGATGTGTGTGAAAGGAATTAAAAAAGGATATCAGGGACTCCTGAATGAAGAGATCATTGATATGGACAGAAAGAGTGTTTCTGAGACCATAGCACTGGGTGGAACAATCCTGGGCACTGCAAGATGTGCGGAGTTTAAGACCGAGGAAGGTGTCAAGAAGGCGGCTGAGATCTGCAGGAAGCATGAGATTGACGGTATTGTCGTCATCGGCGGTGACGGGTCTTATCGTGGAGCACAAAAGCTTTCCCATGAGGGCATCAATACCATCGGACTTCCGGGTACGATTGATCTGGATATTGCCTGTACAGATTATACAATTGGTTTCGATACGGCAGTCAACACAGCCATGGAAGCAATTGATAAGGTAAGAGATACTTCTTCTTCCCATGAACGCTGCAGTATCATTGAGGTTATGGGACGTAATGCAGGATATATTGCTTTGTGGTGTGGTGTTGCCAATGGTGCGGAGGATATTCTGCTCCCGGAAAAATATGATTATAATGAACAGTCTATTATCAATCATATCATCGAAAACAAGAAGCAGGGAAAGAAGCATCATATTATTATTAATGCAGAGGGAATCGGACATTCCACTTCCATGGCAAGACGTATTGAGGCTGCAACAGGAGTGGAGACCCGTGCAACGATTTTGGGATATATGCAGCGTGGTGGTTCCCCTACCTGTAAGGATCGTTATTATGCTTCCATGATGGGTGCCATTGCAGCGGACCTGTTAAAAGAGGGTAAGACCAACCGGGTAGTGGCTGTTAAGAATGGCAATTTCGTTGATTTTGATATTGATGAGGCACTTGCCATGGAGAAGACAATTCCGGAATATGAATATGAAGTAAGTAAGATTTTATAAAGGTAAAATTATGATTACATCGTTAACCAATCCGAAAATCAAGCGGCTGGTGCAACTGAAAAACAAAGGAAAGTTTCGGAAGGAAGAAAATGTATTTCTTGTGGAAGGAAGCAGAATGTTTCCGGAACTGCCGGAAGAGGCAGTTTTGGAGCTATACGTTACGGAACATTTTCTGGATGGTTTGAAAGATTCTGAACTGGAAAGAAAGCTTGAAAAGTTTCAGAATATTTGTGAAACGGTGTCCGAGGAGGTATTTGCCAGAATATCCGATACGGTAACACCCCAGGGGATTCTTGCTGTAGTAAGGCAGATGAAGTATACGATGGAGGATGTATTAAGAAAAGACAATCCATTGCTTCTGATGACAGAGGATATTCAGGATCCCGGCAATTTGGGCACTATGTTTCGTACAGCAGAAGCAGCAGGGGTGGACGGAATCATCATGAGCAGGGATACGGTGGATATCTATAATCCCAAGACGGTACGTGCAACAATGGGGGCAATCTTCCGGATGCCCTTTCTCTATGCAGATTCCCTGACAGATATTATGGAAATTCTAAAGCACCGGAACATTGCTGTATATGCAGCGGCACTTCATCACAGTGTAAGCTATACAGAGGCAGATTATTGTAAAGGCTCAGCTGTGCTGATCGGAAATGAAGGAAAAGGATTGAGACAGGAGACGGTGGAACTTGCGTCTCAGGCAGTTTCCATACCGATGCAGGGGAAGGTAGAATCGTTAAATGCCTCCATCAGTGCGGCAGTGATCTTGTATGAAGCAGCAAGGCAGAGGGGCATTGCGGAAGCATAGATTCAAAGAGAATGCTTTAATGTATTGGAATCATTAGACAGGAGAGGATATACAATATGAAAATCGGTGTCATTGGACTGGGTAATATGGCAGGCGCCATGATTGGCGGACTGATTGCCAAGGGATTTGTAAAGGCAGAAGAGATCTGTGGTTCGGATGCGAATCAGGAGATGGCCAAAAAGCGTGCCAAAGAATTTGGAATCTGCATTGCCACAAACAATCAGGAGACAGCAAAGGAAGCGGATTATCTGATCCTTGCCGTAAAACCTCAGTTTGCTTCAGATGTCATTGCAGAGATTAAAGACAACTGCAAAGCAGGACAGGTTGTAATCTCCATTATGGCAGGAAAGAGTATTGAATGGATAACAACACAGTTTGGTCATGAGATCAAGCTTGTCAGATGTATGCCTAATACAGCGGCTCTGGTAGGAGAAGCAATTACCGCATTGAGCCCTTCAGACAATGTTGGAGGGGAAGAACTGGATACGGTAAAACAGATCATAGAAAGTTTTGGCAAGGCAGAAGTAGTGCCGGAACGGCTGATGGACAGCGTGGTTGGTGTCAGCGGAAGTGCTCCTGCCTATGTATTTATGATGATGGAAGCTATGGCAGATGCCGCAGTAGAGGGTGGAATGCCCAGACAGCAGGCTTATACATTTGCTGCACAGGCGGTTTTAGGCAGTGCAAAACTGATGCTGGAAACAGGAAAACATCCGGGAGAGCTGAAAGATATGGTCTGTTCTCCGGCAGGAACGACGATTGCGGCTGTGAGAGTGCTGGAAGAAAAAGGGTTCCGGGGAGCAGTCATTGATGCGGTAGAGGCTGCAATAAAGCGGTCTTCCGAACT
>JBJELZ010000193.1:0-32673 GCA_051879415.1 Lachnospiraceae bacterium | reverse complement strand
GAACACGATTTATGCCTTTTGAGGCTCATCGAAACGTTTAGCGCATAGGAATCCAAGCAATTTGTTTTGTGTATTTTGCCAAAATATTAATTGTAAACGGGCTTTTACCCCCAGTAATCTATATCATAATAATACTATGTAAACCTCTCTTCTATTCTATCCTATCATATAAAAATATCAACCATATATTTATGCTTTTTGAAATCTTAATCATTTCTTAAAATAATTTAGAAAATCATAATATATATATTAGACGTTCGCAGACGACAAATTGTTTCACAATATGAAAAATTAATCCCGGAAATACTATTTACTATTCGCCTAAAATGTTTTAATATTTTAATGAGTAAAATATATATATTAGGAAAAGGAGATATTTAACATGAATCTTTCACCTCTTCAAAAGGCAAGATACGAATACGCTCCTAAGCTTCCCGGAATGCTTAGAAACGGTATCGCAGAAATCTGTGTAAAGGAAGGCGATGCAACACAGTCTGTTGCTGATCAGGATAAGATCAAAGCATTATTCCCCAACACATATGGCAAGCCTGAAATTACATTTGAAAAAGGTCAGAACACTGCTCCCGCTAAAAAGCAGGTTGTTGGTGTTATCCTTTCCGGCGGACAGGCTCCCGGCGGACACAACGTTATCACAGGTCTCTATGACGCATTAAAGGCTACCAACAAAGATAATGTTCTTTACGGCTTCAAGGGCGGTCCTGACGGACTTCTTAAAAATGATTATGTAACATTTGATGATGAATTCATCAATGCATACAGAAATACAGGTGGTTTTGATATCATCGGTTCCGGCAGAACAAAGCTTGAAACAAAAGAACAGTTTGCAATCGTAGCTGAGAATGCAAAGAAGAATGGCCTTACTGCTATCGTTATCATCGGTGGTGACGATTCTAACACAAATGCTGCTACGCTTGCTGAATACATGGCAGCTGAAAATACAGGAATCCAGGTGATCGGATGTCCTAAGACCATCGACGGTGACTTAAAGAATGAAGATATCGAAGCTTCTTTCGGTTTCGATACTGCTACAAAGACATATGCTGAAATCGTTGGTAACATTGAAAGAGATGCCAACTCAGCTAAGAAATACTGGCACTTTGTTAAAGTAATGGGCCGTTCCGCTTCCCATGTTGCTCTGGAGACAGCACTTAAGACACAGCCGAATATCTGCTTAATCGGCGAAGAAGTTGCTGAGAAGAAGATGTCTCTTGCTTCCATCGCAAGCTACATTGCTGATTCCGTTGAGAAGAGAGCTGAGACAGAAGGTAACTTCGGTGTTGCTATTATTCCTGAAGGTATCGTAGAATTCGTTCCTGAATTCTCCGTGCTGATCAAAGAAATCAATGAACTTCTTGCGGGCAGCAAGACAGATGAATTCAATGCTCTTCCTAACTGGGAAGCAAAATACAACTTCATCAAAGCCGGTCTTACCGCAGAAAGCTTTGCTGTATTTGATATCCTTCCTACCGGAATCCAGCAGCAGCTCTTCTTAGAGAGAGATCCTCACGGTAATGTACAGGTTTCCCTGATCGAGTCAGAGAAATTATTCTCCGAGCTTGTTAAGGTTGAACTTGAAAAGAGAAAATCAGCAGGAACATACAAGGGCAAATTCAGCGCACTTCATCATTTCCTTGGATATGAAGGAAGATGTGCATTCCCTTCCAACTTCGATGCTGACTACTGCTACTCTCTTGGTTACAATGCATTCATGCTGATTTCTTATGGCTACACAGGATACCTTTCCAAAGTATCCAACCTGTCCAGACCTGCTGAGGAGTGGGTTGCAGGTGGTATGCCTATCACAAAGATGATGAATATGGAAAGAAGAAATGGTGAAGACAAGCCTGTTATCAGAAAGGCTCTTGTTGACCTTGATGGCGCACCATTCAAATATTTTGCAGCAAACAGAGATAAGTGGGCTGTAGAAACAGCATTCACCTATCCCGGTGCTATCCAGTATTACGGACCTTCTGAAGTATGCGACCTTACAACCGTAACACTTGCTTTGGAAAAAGGTATGATGTAATCTGAACATTCTGTATCATCCAATAAAAAAGGGGACTGCAAAAACAGTCCCTTTTTATTTGTCCTATGATTTGCGATCCTATGATTCCGTTTTATACTTTTTAATCTTATCCCGCAATTGTTCTTCTGATGCGGATATCTTCTCTGTCTCATTGTTGATATCGTTCATTTCTCCTACCAGAACTCCAATATTTTCCGTAGTTTCAATAATGCCGTTTTTGCAAACGCTTACGGTATCTGAAATCGCACCCGTATGTCCTGCCATTTCATTGATAAGCCCTTCAATATGATTCATATTATTTTTATAGTTTTCAATTAATTCCTGCATTCTGCCTGCATCATCGGAATATTGTTCCGCAACTCCAAAAAACATCTGGTAATCCGGCATCAGATTGTCATTTACCGTATGCAGCAATTCATCGGAACAATCCATCAGTGTCTGAACCGCATGTACCACTTCACTGCTGATGATCTGAATATTTTGTGCCGTCTCTTTACTATTGTCCGCCAGAATTCTTATTTCATCAGCAACCACAGAAAAGCCCCTGCCTGCCTCGCCGGCCCGTGCCGCCTCTATGGACGCATTCAGAGCCAGCAAATTAGTTTGTGCCGCAATACTTAGAATTTCTTCTGTCAGCTCGGAAATATTGGACACCTTTTTGCTCTCTTCAATACTTTCCCGCATTTTAGTTTGCTGTATTTGTATCTTCGCCTGAATATCCTGTTCTTTTTCAGAAGTTTTTGTTTTGATATCACCAGCTTTCTTCCTGATATCCTGCACAAGCGCATTTCCGGAATGTACATCCTCCATAGTCCGCTGAATATGATTCTGTATTTCTTTGGCAGATTCGTCCAGCCGGTTTACAGTAGTTACCAATAATTCCATAGAAGCTGACAGTTCCTCGGCAACCGCACTGATACTGCCTGCGTTTTCAGTAGAAGTGTTGATATCACTCTGCATCTGCTTCATGGAAGCATAAATATCAACAGAGCTTCCACCGATCTGTACCACCAGTTCCTGTATCTCTGCAATAAATTTATTGATATTATCTGCAATCACTTCAAATTCTGTTCCGCTTTTGTCCTCAATCTTTTTCGTCAGATCGCCGGAGCCGTCTGTCATGTCCTCAATCTTCTGATTAATCGTCTTAAACCCCTTCGACAGGCTTCTGGATACCAGATACAACGCAATGATCATGACAATATAAATCACTGTGCAAATAACAACAATCATGAAGCAGACTTTATTCAGACTTTCCTGTACACTGTTATAACTTACATCTACTCCAACAACAGCAATTACTTCTTCATCACAGCTGATTGGCGCCCATGCGGTCAGATGCTGCCCCCACTCATCAGAAAATGGTTCATCATTGACACTTACAATACCATTCAAGGCATAGATGCCGTCCGGATCTTCTTCCATCTCTTCTCCATATAATCCGGGTTCTTCCGGGTCTGTGTCCATAATAAATGCAAATTGATTGTCAATCATGCCTGCTGTGTATATGTACTCGACATTACCATTTTCCAGATATACAGTTAACTCCTGAAATACACTATCCCAGTATTCTGATTCCGTTCCATTTTCAGCCAAATCCTTCATCTGATACGGATCAATATCCGAAGCTGCACATCTTGCTATGTTTACTGCATTTTGCTGGATATTTGCCAGCAGCATGGATTGTACCCTGGTTGACAATACAGTCCCAAGCACAATATCTCCTATCAGAAGCAGCAGGGAAACAATAATACACATTTTTTGTGTAATACTTATTTTTCTTGTTTTCATCAGGTAACTCCTTTTATTTAAAAAGTTTTCTCTTCCGCTCTATCATTTTCTCGATCTGATCCAGATACAGCCCGATATCCTTCACATTATCACAACGCTCTATCCGTCCATCCTCATCCACCCGTTTGGAAACCGTACCGGCACCAAGCGCAACAATGGACTGCAGTTCCTCCATGATGAGAATATTATATAATCCATATTTGTCTTTGGCAGCATAACCTGTATTTTCAAGATTTCCTGCCATATTCTTCTGGCGATACAGATAATACGGTACCAGCCCCATTTCTGCTGCACCTTCAGAAGCAATCTTCATGGAGGTCTCCATCATCCTCTGAATTTTCTCCGTCTCCCCTGATCTGGGATCTCCCGCCTCTTTATACCAGTCTTTCAGTCCTGCCGCTCTCTTTACCGCAAGGGAATGAACTGTCAGATTATCCGGTGCAAGTTTTTTAATTTCCTCAATGGTATAGGCTACCTCTTCGCATGTTTCTCCCGGCAGTCCGAGAATGATATCCATATTGATGTTATCAAAACCCATGTTTCTTGCCAGTGCATAAGCATCTCTAACTTCTTCCACGCTGTGTCTGCGTCCGATCAGTTGCAGGGTTTCATCCTTCATGGTCTGGGGATTGATGGAAATTCTGCTGACATGATATTTCTGCAGTACTTCCAGCTTCTCTCTTGTAATACTGTCTGCACGTCCTGCCTCTACTGTAAATTCCTTCACATGCTCCATGGGAAGAATTGTCGTCACATCATTTAATAACTGTTCCAGTTCATCGGCAGAAAGTGCTGTAGGGGTACCTCCTCCGATATATACTGTATCCAACACTCTCTTTGTAAAATAAGGTGCCTCTGCTACATATTCCATCTCCCTCTTAAGAGCTGCCAGATACTCCTGAATTCTCTTCTGCCACTTGGCAATCGGATTGGAAGTAAAGGAACAGTAAAGACATCTGGAAGGGCAAAAAGGAATTCCGATATAAAGGCTGTATCCCTGTAATCCATGAAGGTCTGATAAAATCGTATTCTGCAGCCCGGCAATCTCCATACCCAGCTCCAGTTTTTCTCCTTGAAGTCGATGCATCCGATATAACTGCTCTGCTGTTCTTTCCTTTACCTGTAGACTTTCCATAGCATTTTCGTTCATAAGATTCCGGATCAGCTTTGTAGGCCGGATGCCTGTCAGATTCCCCCACGGCAGTACCCGCCCGGTATATTCTGTCATAATATCATAAAAGAGGTTTTTGAATGCCCTTTTTCTTGCAGTAGCATTCTCCAGCCCCTCTTCCAAAAATATTTCTGCTTCTTTTGATAATTCTTCCTCGCTTATTTCCCGGCAAAAATCCTCCTGCAGGATTTCTCCTGCACGCATGGAGATCGTTCCGCCTTCCTCCAGCAGATAAATCTTCATCTGATCTGTCACAGGCTGTTCTTTTGTATCTCCAGCCTGTTTCTCCAGCGTTTCCTGAATTTTTAACTCCACCCCCGGATAAAATGCCTGCGTCAATGCATAGATATCATATGACAATTCCTGTCTGTTTATTATCAACTGCAGCACTGTTTCTGTCTCCTTTTATTTTTAGCAGCAAAATGGATTGTACTGCTTTTCATATCCAATCGTAGTGGAACCGCCATGTCCGGGATATACCTTCACATCCTCCGGCAGAACCATCAGCTTCTCCTTAACAGAACGTTCCAGCTTTGCCATACTTCCCGTAGGAAGATCCGTTCTTCCCACAGATTCCTGAAACAGTGTATCACCACTAATCAGAATACCATCCTCTTCAAAATAATAACAGCAGCTTCCAATGGTATGTCCCGGTGTCATAATGACTTTACATTTTTTGTCTCCAAAGCAAAGTTCCTGACCATCCGTAAGATATTCGTCAGCCTCCAGCGTATATGCTTTTGCCCAGCTTGCAGAAACATTCACATACGGGTCCTGCAAAAGCACCTTATCATCTTCCGGTGCATAAATCTTCGCTCCGGACAGTTCCCGCAGTTCTTTACATCCCATGATATGATCAAAATGACCATGGGTCAGCAGGATTGCTTCCACCTCAAAATCTTTCTCTTTCAATTTATCATATATTATTTTCCCATGATCTGCAGGGTCAACAAAAATAACCTTCTTCTCGCCCTCACGATATAGAAAATAACAGTTCGTCTGGCACATTCCCATCATAATTCTGCCAATCTTTAATTCTGCTGCCATGTTTTTATCCTTTCTGCATTTCTGTCTTTCCTAACTGTTGGCCATTCTGTCAATATCCAGAACACTATTAATTGTCTTTAATTTATCAATCACCTTTGTCAGTTCCTCTCTGGAAGATACTTCAAAGGACATATTCATTGTAGCAATCTGTTCCTTACTGGTCTTTGTATTCATAGTCAGAATATCAATGCCCCAGTCAGACAGGCTCTTTGAAATATCTGCAAGCAGTCCCGCACGGTTATTGGCATAAATAATGATTTCCACTTCGTATTTCTTACCATCCGCATTTTCCGCATCCGGCGCCCACTCTGCCTCCACCAGCCGCTCCCGTTCTATTTCAGGCATTTTGATAATATTCGGGCAATCTGTTCTGTGGATGGATATTCCCCTTCCTCTTGTGATAAATCCTACAATCTCATCACCCGGAAGAGGATTACAACATTTACTGCATCTTGCAACCATATCATTCATTCCATGAACAACAATACCACTGCCGCTCTTCACTACAGACTCCGGCTTCTTCACCGCAGAATTGTCCATAATGGTATTTAAAACATCCTCATCAGTCAAATCAACCTTGTGCAGCCGGTCATAAATCTCCAACATACGGTTTACCACCTGTCCCTCTTTCAGGGCACCATGTCCAACCGTCGCGATCAATGCTTCCCAATCCTTAAACCCATATTTCTGCATGACCTGATTCATAATTTCCGGTTTCAAAAGATCTGACAATACAATGGATTTTGCCTTACAATAAGCAACAATCAATTCCTTACCGTGAACCACATTATCTTCTTTATATTCATTTTTAAACCACTGGTTAATCTTGTTTCTTGCATGGGAACTCTTCACATAATTCAGCCAGTCCCGGCTGGGACCTTTAGAATTCTGCGAGGTCAGGATTTCAATACAGTCACCATTTTTTATTTCATAATTAATCGTAACGAGCTTACCATTTACTCTCGCGCCTACCATCTTGTTGCCAACCGCTGTATGGATATGATAGGCAAAATCAATGGGTGTGCTTCCCACCGGCAGATTCTTGACATCACCTGATGGTGTAAAACAATAAACATTATCGGAAAACAGATCAAGGTCTTTCTTCAGGAAATCCATAAATTCCTGGTTATCAGACATATCCTTCTGCCACTCCAGAATCTGTCTGAGCCAGGTAAGCTTTTCTTCCTCCTGTGTCTCCACTTTTTTACCATCGGAAGCCTCTTTATATTTCCAGTGTGCAGCAATACCGTATTCTGCAGTTTTATGCATCTCATAGGTACGAATCTGTATCTCGAATGGAGTTCCGTTTGCCCCAACCAGCGTCGTATGCAGGGATTGGTACATATTGGCCTTGGGCACTGCAATATAGTCCTTAAATCTTCCCGGAATCGGGCGGTATATTTCATGAATAACGCCAAGTGCCGCATAACAATCCTTTACCGTGTCCACAATAATACGCACAGCAAACAGATCATAAATCTGGTCTATGGTCTTGTTCTGGTTTTTCATTTTTTTATAAATACTAAAGAAATGCTTAACGCGACCATCTATTTTTGCCTTGATTCCGGCATTGGCAATATGAACACTGACTTCATCCACAATACTCTGGACATATTTCTCTCTGGCACTCTTTCGTACCGCGATTTTTTCTACCAGATCTTTATATACTTCCGGCTCCAGATATTTTAAGGAAAGGTCATCCAACTCAACTTTGATTTTGGAAATACCAAGCCTCTGTGCAATCGGTGCATAGATATCAAGCGTCTCACGTGCCTTCTCCTGCTGTTTTTCCGGCGTCATATAGGAAAGTGTCCGCATATTGTGAAGCCGGTCAGCTAGCTTGATCATAATAACGCGGATATCTTTCGCCATGGCGAGAAACATTTTTCTAAGGTTTTCTGCCTGCAGCTCCAGTTTATCCGGTTTTGTAGAATACTGCAATTTACCAAGTTTTGTCACTCCGTCAACGAGAAGCTCCACATCAGGTCCAAACTGTTCCCTAATTTCCTCACTTGTCATAACGGTGTCTTCAACAACATCATGAAGCATACCGGCTGCGATGGTTTCCTTATCCATCTCCATATCTGCCAGAATAATTGCGACGCACAAAGGATGAATAATATAAGGTTCTCCTGACTTGCGCACCTGCCCCTGATGGAATGTGGATGCAACCTGATAGGCTTTTTCAATAAGAGAAATATCCCCCGACGGATGATACTTTTTTACCCGGGCAATCAGTTCTTTATACAGGTCCTCCGGACTCTGGAATTCTTCAATTTTCTCAATACGACCATCATCTATGACCACATCTGTATGTGACTGTTTCTGCAGTTGTTCCTGATTCCCAGAAGCATCTAAAGTTTTATCTGTATATTCTTCAGCCATAGTAACAACCGCCCTTCCCATCAATTATTGAAACGAAAAACAGACCTGATTACTCAAGTCTGTTTTATTATAATCCACTATGCCTTTACTTTCAAGGTGTTTTTATTACATCATACCGCCCATTCCGCCACCTGCAGGCATTGCAGGAGTTTCTTCTTTGATATTGGCAACAACGGATTCTGTTGTAAGCAATGTGCTTGCCACGCTGGTCGCATTCTGCAAGGCACTTCTTGTAACCTTGGCAGGATCAAGGATACCTGCTGCTATCATATCAACATATTCCTCTTTCAATGCATCAAATCCTGTACCAACCTTGGATTCTCTTACCTTATTGATAATCACGCTGCCTTCCAGACCGGCATTGGCTGCAATGTGGCTAAGCGGAGCTTCCAAGGCCTTAAGTACGATCTTGGCACCTGTCTTCACATCGCCTTCCAAAGTATCAGCCAGCTTTGCAACCTGCTTGCTTGCATGGATGTAAGCTGAGCCACCACCGGAGATAACACCTTCCTCTACAGCTGCTCTTGTTGCTGCAAGTGCATCCTCCATACGGAGTTTCGCTTCCTTCATCTCTGTCTCTGTTGCAGCCCCAACACGGATGACAGCTACACCACCGGACAGCTTTGCAAGTCTTTCCTGAAGTTTCTCACGATCGAAATCTGATGTTGTCTCTTCAATCTGGTTCTTAATCTGTGCAACACGGGCTTTGATATTCTTGCTGCTGCCTGCACCGTCAACAATAACGGTATTTTCCTTCTGTACCTTTACAGATTTTGCACGTCCCAGCATATCAATGGTTGCATCCTGCAGATTCAGACCTACTTCTTCGCTGATTACCTGACCACCTGTCAGAATTGCGATATCTTCCAGCATTGCCTTCCTTCTGTCACCATAACCGGGTGCCTTTACTGCAACAACATTAAATGTTCCACGCAGCTTGTTTACGATCAGGGTTGTCAGTGCTTCGCCTTCCACATCCTCAGCAATGATTAACAGTCTGGAACCGGACTGTACGATCTGCTCCAGCAACGGAAGGATATCCTGGATATTGCTGATCTTCTTATCTGTAATCAGGATATACGGATTCTCCAGAACAGCTTCCATCTTATCCATATCTGTAGCCATATATGCGGAAATATATCCACGGTCAAACTGCATACCTTCTACCAGGTCAAGTTCTGTCTTCATGGTCTTGCTTTCCTCAATAGTAATAACACCATTGTTGGAAACCTTTTCCATGGCATCTGCTACCATATTACCGACCTCATCGTCACCTGCTGAAATAGCAGCAACTCTTGCGATCTGCTCTTTTCCTTTTACCTTGGCACTCATCTTTGCAATTGCTTCTACAGCACAATCTGTTGCCATCTTCATACCTTTTCTTAAGATAATCGGATTAGCTCCTGCTGCCAGGTTCTTCATTCCTTCATTTACCATAGCCTGTGCAAGAACAGTTGCTGTTGTAGTACCATCACCTGCTACATCATTTGTCTTGGTAGCTACTTCCTTTACAAGCTGTGCACCCATATTTTCAAACGGATCTTCCAGTTCAACTTCCTTTGCAATCGTCACACCATCATTTGTGATTAACGGTGTACCAAAGGATTTATCCAATACTACATTTCTTCCTTTCGGTCCTAAAGTAACCCTGACTGTATTTGCCAGCTGGTTAACTCCTGATTCCAATGCTGCACGTGCTTCTGCACCATATTTAATTTCCTTTGCCATAAGTCATTGCCTCCTAATCTCTGTTCATATTTTCTTATTTGATAATTGCAAGAATATCACTCTGCTTTACAATAATGTACTCTTCCTCATCAATCTTCACTTCTGTTCCTGAATACTTTGAAAAGATTACATTATCACCTTTCTTAACTTCCATTTTGACCTCTTCTGTTCCGGGTCCTACTGCAACCACCTCTGCCTGCTGCGGTTTCTCCTTATTCTGTCCCGGCAGAATAATTCCTGATTTTGTTGTTTCCTCTGCAACCAGCTGCTTTAATACAACTCTGTCACCCAATGGTACTAATTTCATTGATATATCCTCCTTTATCATTCTCAAATATACTTCTGTATTTTGTTAGCACTCATCAACCTTGAGTGCTAACTATAATAGACATAATAATTACACTTCACAATATATGCAAACCCGGATTGCAACAAATAAGTCTTGTTTTCTTTATAATTCTAATTTTTTCTCTTATTATCTTTTGTTTTCTGTTGTTTTTATTTTTTATAAATTTCTTTATTCCTTTTTTCACATTCTTTTCTTTGCTTTTCTCTAAAAAAATGATAGAATATAAATAGCTATGTTCTTTGTGTATTGTTTAATGGAAGGAATATAATTTATCTGATGAATAATTTACGACATTATATTGAAAGCATCCGACAGGGAAACAGTTATTTTTCCCTGGAACGCAAATTTAATATCATTGCTTTTCTGCTTGCCGGAATCCATTTTATTCTTGGAATCTTTTTTGCTATCATCCCTATTTTACCGCTTTCCATCATAAATTTCTGTCTTGCAGTTTTTTATGTGACGGTTATCCGGGAACTGATTAAAATGCATAAAAACAAGCTTGCATTCTTCATTGCAATTATTTCAGTTACCATCATCAGTTTTTTTGAAAGCTTTTGTATCGGAACCTCATCCGGATTTATTCTTTATAATATATCCATGATCAGTGCCATCTTTTATTTTACATTTGTCATTGATTCATTTCATAAAAAAGACAGCATACCCCTGATTATTTCCATTTTCTGTCTTGCCAGCTATATAGCTACCTATCTGCTGATGTTGTTCATGGAGCCTGTTTATGATATTTCCAAGACAATATGGCCACATGTTCTTCATCTGTTTAATTCACTGATGGTATTTTTTCTGCTGATTATTTTTTCATTACTTTTTGTATGGGAAATCAAGGCTAACCAGGGCAAGCTTGCTTCCCAGAATGAACAGCTTCATGAAATGGCTCACAGAGATCCCCTCACCCACCTGATGAACAGGCGCAGCATGAATCTGATTCTGCAGCAGCGTATGGATCTTATGAAAAGAACAGGCCAGCGCTTCAGTCTGATTCTTGGAGATATCGATGATTTTAAGAAAGTGAATGATACCTATGGGCATGATGCAGGTGACTATGTCCTTGTAACCGTTTCTGATATCATCAGCCGTAATGTGCGGGAAGGAGATGCCGTCTGCCGCTGGGGCGGGGAAGAAATTCTAATCCTCATCCACGATCCTTTGGAAACGGCCGCCAATGCTGCTGAACGAATCCGTAAAGAGATTGCTGATGCTGCCTTCATTTATGAAGGCAAACGTATCAGGGTAACCATGACTTTCGGTGTCAGTGAATCCATTCCCGGATATCGAATCGAAGATCTGGTACAGCAGGCAGATGAACACCTGTATACCGGTAAGAAAAGCGGCAAAAATATAGTTGTATTCTAAGAAGAAAAATATTTATATACCATAAAGAAAGGTAAGGAGCTTTTAAATGATTAGTGCAAATAACGTAACTTACAGAGTTGGAAAGAAGGCACTCTTTGAGGATGTGAATATCAAATTTACAGAAGGCAACTGCTATGGTCTGATCGGCGCCAATGGTGCCGGCAAATCAACCTTCCTTAAGATTCTCTCGGGTGCTCTTGATACCACCAATGGCGAAATCAACATTACTCCGGGGCAACGTCTTTCCGTGCTGGAACAGGACCATTTCAAATATGATGAGTATCCTGTTCTGGATACAGTTATCATGGGTAATAAGCGGCTTTATGATATTATGAAGGAAAAAGAAGCCATCTATGCCAAGGAAGACTTTTCTGACGAAGACGGAATCAGAGCCAGCGAACTGGAAGGTGAATTTGCCGAACTTGACGGCTGGGAGGCAGAATCCAATGCTTCCATGCTGTTAAACGGTCTCGGCATTGACTCTTCTCTTCATTACAGTATCATGAAAGATCTGAATGGTAATGAAAAGGTTAAGGTTCTTTTGGCAAAGGCCCTGTTTGGCAATCCTGATATTCTTCTTCTGGATGAGCCTACCAACCATTTGGATCTTGATGCAATCAACTGGCTGGAAGAATTTCTGATCAATTTCCAGAATACAGTCATTGTGGTTTCCCATGACCGTTATTTCTTAAATAAAGTATGTACACACACGGCTGATATTGACTATGGTAAGATCCAGCTGTATGCCGGCAACTACGATTTCTGGTACGAATCCAGCCAGCTTCTTGTAAAGCAGATGAAAGAAGCCAACAAGAAAAAGGAAGAAAAGATTAAGGAACTGCAGGAATTTATCTCCCGCTTTTCTGCCAATGCTTCCAAATCCAAACAGGCAACTTCCAGGAAACGTGCCCTTGAAAAAATCGAGCTGGATGAAATCAAGCCTTCCAGTCGTAAATATCCCTATATTGATTTTCGTCCGGAACGTGAAATCGGTAATGAAGTACTGTTTGTTGAAAATCTTTCCAAAACCATCAATGGTGAAAAGGTTTTAAACAATGTTTCCTTTACATTGAGCAGAGATAATAAAGTTGCCTTTGTGGGAAGTAACGAACTGGCAAAGACTACCCTGTTCAAAATACTGATGGGTGAACTTGAACCGGATGAAGGTACCTTCAAATGGGGTGTTACAACCTCACAGGCATATTTTCCGAAGGATAATACAGCGGAATTTAATAATGATCTGACGATTACTGACTGGCTGATGGGCTATTCTCCTGTCAAAGATGTAACTTATGTCCGTGGTTTCCTCGGTCGTATGCTCTTTCCCGGAGAGGATGGTGTTAAAAAAGTTAAGGTTCTTTCCGGTGGAGAAAAGGTACGCTGTCTTCTTTCCAAGATGATGATCAGCGGTGCCAACTGCCTTATTTTCGATGAACCCACCAACCATCTGGATATGGAATCCATTACCGCTTTAAATAACGGTGTCATTAAATTTCCCGGTGTTGTTCTCTTTGCATGCCATGACCACCAGTTTGTACAGACAACAGCCAACCGTATTATTGAATTTCTGCCGGATGGAACGATTGTTGACAAAGTAACTACATACGATGAATATCTCGAAAGTGACGAGATGGCAAGAAAACGTACTGTGTATCAGGCACAGATTGAGGATGATGAAAATTGATGAATCAGATAAACAAAGTAGACCTGCATGTACACTCCTGCAAATCCGATGGTTCTTTTACTCCCTGCGAGCTTGTTGACTATGCAATCGAAAAAGGACTTACCGCATTTGCTTTAACAGATCACGATACAACAGAAGGACTGGATGAGGCGATTGCATATGCCGCGGATAAACCCATTGAGGTAATCCGTGGCATTGAATTGTCTACCGAATATGCCGGCAGGGATATTCATATTGTAGGAATTGATATTGACCACCGCTCTCCTGCCTTTCTTTCTCATTTAAAGGCTTTTCAGGAGTCCCGCGTAAACCGCAATATCAAAATGTGTGACAATCTGCGTGCAGCCGGAATCGACATCACATTCGAAAAACTCTCTGCCGAATATCCCGACTCAGTCATCACAAGATCCCATTATGCAAAATATCTTCTGGCACACGGATATATTAAAAATCTGAAAGAAGCCTTTGACCGCTATATCGGTGATCACTGCAAATATTTTGTCCCCCGTGAAAAGATCACACCTGTTCAGGCAGTCTCCCTGATTCTGGAAGCCGGTGGCATTCCGATTCTTGCCCATCCGATTCTATATCATATGACAAAGAATCAGTTGGAAACACTTGTATCGGAATTAAAGAAAGCCGGACTTGTGGGCATTGAAGCAATCTACAGCACCTATGCCCCTGCCGATGAACGGGAAATAAAAAGAATTGCTGCCAAATTTGGTTTATGTTTAAGCGGTGGTTCTGATTTTCATGGCACCGCCAAACCGGGGCTTGATCTGGCAACGGGTTATGGAAAATTGTTTATTCCGGAGGAAATTCTTATAAAACTCAGGGCTTTTCGGAGCAGAATCCCAAAGATCTTTTTTACAGATTTAGATGGCACCTTACTTACCTCTGAAAAGAAGATTTCCCAACGAACAAGGCAGGAACTTCATCGGTTTATGGCAGACGGGAATTATCTTGCCCTTTCTTCCGGTCGTCCCTTAAAAAGTATCCTGGAGGTAATCCATCAAAACGAACTGGATTATGATAATATGTATGCCATTGCATTTAATGGTTCCCAGATCTATCATTGTCCTTCCGCTGTCAGTGTTTCCAAACAGACCCTGACCCTGGAACAAACCTGCAAGGTTGCAGAGCTTTCTCTTTCCCTGGGAATTTTCTGCCAGACCTATGATGATGAAAATATTCTGGTCCCATATGAAGGTCCGGAGATTATCCGATATACCAGGACAATTCATGTTCCCTATCGTATTTTGCCTGAATTTCCAAAGGGAATTACGCAGCCTCCCTGCAAACTGCTTTGCATCGAGCTTGAGCATCCTGAAAGACTTTCAGAATTAATTACCATATTGAACAAAGAGCTTCCCGGACAGGTAAGCTGCTTATTATCTAATCCTAATTTTCTGGAGGTGTTTCCCATATCCTCCGGAAAGGGCAATGCTGTTACAAAACTGTGCCGCATCTTAAACATACCGCTTGATCATTCCTATGCTGCCGGAGATGAAGAAAATGATATTTCCATGTTACAGGCCGCCGGCTGCGGTATTGCCATGCAAAACGGCAGGGCTTCCTTAAAGGAGGCTGCGGACATTGTAACCGCTACTGACAATGACCACGATGGTCTTGCCGATCTTCTGCATACCTTTTAAATGACTTATTTTCCTGTTTTAACCTGTCCAGGAATTGACAGAAAACAGCAAAAAATATATAATATATTTATATGTGTAAAAAACAAAGGAAAGGAAGAATAAAAAATGAAGACATGTCCAAAATGCGGAAACCAGTTACCCGATGATGCAGCATTCTGCAATATCTGTGGTGAAAAGTTGACTGCTCCGGCTACAGACGCTGTAGCAACTACAGCTGAAAATGTCGCTCCTGTACCAGTACCTGCTCCTGCAGCAGCTCCTACAGGCGACAACACAGCTTCCACAAACAATAATGCAGCTCCGGTAAACAATGCAACCTTAGAGGCTGCCCAGCAGAAGAGTAAAAACAGCCAGATCGGTATCATTGCTGTTGCTGCTGCTGCAGTTCTCCTTGTTATTATTTTGATTGTTATTCTTTCCTCTGCTTTAGGCGGTGGATATAAGGCTCCAATCAAAAACCTTGTGAACAACTTTAATCGTGGCAATACAAATGTTGAAGATTATTTATCCTGTGTAGCACCGAAGTTTGCTGTCAGTACATACAGTGATATTTATGATCTGATTAAGAGTGTTGACAAAGATGTAATTGAAGATTTTGATGAAGAAGTAAAGGATTCTTTCGAAGAATTCTTTGAAGATGCAGAAGATACTTATGGTAAGAACTACAGACTTTCTTATGAAATTAAAGATGCTGAGCGCTTAGACAAGGATGATATTGAAGATCTGCAGGAAGTTTATGAAGACCTTTTCGACATGATCGATGACAACATTGATTATGAAGATGAGGATATTTACGAGGATCTTGCTGATGAACTGGAAGATTATTACGATCTTGAGTTATCAAACAGCCAGATTAGCAAGCTACGCAAGATTGTAATCAGCTTTATGGATAATCTTGATAACTTCAAAATCCAGGATGCTTATGAAGTAAAACTGAGACTTGAGATTGAAGGAAAAGATGACAGCGATAAGACTACCATTACAATCAATGTAATTAAGGTTAATGGTCAGTGGTTCATTGATCCGAACTCCCTGATGTCAAGTATGGGTGGTTCTTCCATTACCAGCACACTCAGTTCTTTACTCTGGTATTATTTCTAATAAATTAATATTGTAATCTAAAACAAAACGCAGGCTTTCACGCCTGCGTTTTTATTTTCTCTTTATTCTCCTGATCATTATGCTTCTACGATCAGATATCTTCCATCCCCGATCTCAAACACTTCATCTGCATCGGCAATGTCTTCTAATTTCATCTCCGTAAGATCCACGCCCTCATCATCAAAGTAGTCCCATACTTCCTTAAGTCCTGTCACTACAACTGCCATGCATTCCTCCAGAAAATCCTCTGCCTCCTCCAAAGTTTCTGCTACCGGCTCCGGAAATAACTGTTTTTGTTTTTCCAAAAAACATTCCAATACTGCATCATCATATTCCTGCATTCTTCTCCACCTCCTGTTTATTGTTGTAATAGTCTTTTTTGAATTACCTGATATACACCCTTCTCCCTATAATCAGGGCATATATATTTTGCTTTTTCCTTCACTTCTTCCCTGGCATTGGATACCGCATAGCTTTCAGCTGCAGCCTGCATCAGTCCGATATCATTTGCATTGTCTCCAAACACCATCGTTTCTTCTCTGCTTACCTGAAAATACTTCTGTAAAAACTGCAGTGCTTCTCCTTTATCCACCTCGGCATCCATGAAATCAACCCATTCATCCCCTGCCATGCATGCCTTTACTCTCTTGTTCCAACGGGGAATAATATTACCTTCGCCAAATTCCCGGATACTTCCCTTCTGATAGATTGCTATTTTAATACAGGGTACATTTTCCGCCAGAAAATCCTTTGTCACCTGATATTTATTATGATAGCTGTCACGGATCAATGCTTCAAAAGAAGTACTTGGTTCCTCCAGATAACAGCCATTCGGTGTGCTGATTACCGCCTCGTACTTTTCGCGGTATTGGCGCAACTCCGTCAGAAGTTCTCTTACGATATCTTCCCTCATTTCTTTGATATGCAGATCCTGTCCATGATATACCACATGGGCACCATTTTCACAAAGATAAATGACATCATCAGCCACTTCCTGAAACATATGTCTCACACTATAATATTGTCGTCCTGTTGCAATACAGAATAAAATTCCCTTCTGACGCAGTGCACGGATTGCCGACAGCATCTCCGGATAGATCTCAGGGCTGGAATCTTTGACCAGAGTGCCATCAATATCCGAAACTACCATATGAATCGGCATCGGAACCGGATAGCCCATTTTTCTAAGTTCCCGGCACACCCGTTTTACAGGAAGTCCAACCACATTATCATAATCACCGGTAAAGCCATCGATATATTTGGCAAAAATACCCTGAATTGCATAGGCACCTGCCTTATCATCACACTCACCTGTTTTTACATAGGCTGTGATGTCCTCATCTGTCATCGGTTTAACCGTTACATCTGTCTGTTCATAAAAGGTATGAAACTCAGAATCCTTTTCAGATATCCTGACAATGGTTACCCCCGTATAAACCTGATGCGTACTGCCCTGTATCAGGCGGATCATCCTTGCCGCATCCTCTCTGTCTATCGGTTTTCCAAGTATTTCATCTCCTGTTGCCACCATGGTATCGGCACAAAGAATAACACACTCTGTATCTTCTTTCTTCCCACGCAGCATTTTCTCGGCAGCTTCTGCCTTTCTTTTAGAAAGCAGTTCCACAATATGATATGGCTTATCCGGTGTATAGTCCTCTTCCACATCCATCTTTAGTACTTCAAAGTCCAGTCCACAACGTTCTAACAGCTCCCGCCGTCTTGGGGAACCGGATGCCAGATATAATTTCATTTTTCTACCACAATCCTTCTCATTTAATCCATATGGGTCTTCGGTACAAAGACACGCTGATTCCTTACAGGCGTCTTTTTGCTTCTTTTTGCCAGCTGTACTGCCTCCCGGCGGAAGATCTCCTGACAGTTCACCGGATGTTCCTCATCCGTTATCACCTGATAATTGCCATCCGGCATCAATGTACGTTTTTTTACGTTATCCGTAAACTGAAGTTTAAGGATATGCATGACCCGTTCTTTTAACCGTGCATCTTCTACCGGAAACATAATCTCTACCCTGCGTTCCAGATTTCGTGGCATCCAGTCAGCACTACTCATGTAAATCTCCGGCTGCAGATCATTTTCAAAATAGAAAATTCTTCCATGTTCCAGATAATCTCCCACGATTGAATAAACGTGTATATTATCACTGATGCCCTTCAAACCGGGCTTCAAGCAGCATATACCACGAACCATCAGATAAATCTCCACGCCTGCACAGGAAGCTTCATATAATGCTGCCATTACATCCGGATCACACAGAGAATTCATCTTTGCTACAATCCGTGCTGTCCGCTCATTCTTCGCATGCTCTGTTTCCCTACGAATCAATCCCAATAATCGTTTCTTAAGCCATATGGGAGCTACAGACAGCTTGTTCCAGCCTAATGGCTCAGAATAGCCGGATAGCATGTTAAACACTGCCGTAGCATCCTCTCCGATTGCTTCTGAAGCCGTCAGCAATCCCATATCGGTATACAATTTTGCTGTTGCATCATTATAATTTCCCGTTCCCAGATGCACATACCGGCGTATTCCCTCTGCTTCACGACGGACAATTAAGGTTATTTTGGAATGCGTCTTCAAGCCAACCAGTCCATAGATGACATGACAGCCTGCTTTTTCAAGCATTTTTGCCCAGACAATATTATTTTCTTCATCAAATCTTGCCTTCAGCTCAACCAGCACGGATACCTGCTTTCCATTTTCCGCTGCCCTTGCCAGTGCCTTAACAATCGGCGAATTACCGCTGACACGATATAATGTCTGCTTAATGGCAAGTACATCCGGGTCAGCTACCGCCTGTTCAATAAATCTGACTACCGGCATAAAGGTCTGGTATGGATGATGCAATAAGATATCCTGCTTCTTAATCGCTTCAAACAGATTACACCCATCCGGCAGTTCCGGCACCGGCTGCGGTGTAAATTTTTTCGCTTTTTGTTCCTCAAAGCCCTCCAGTCCATAAAGCTTCATCAGGAAGGTAAGATCAAGCGGTCCGTCAATCTGATAAATCTCATCAGAGGTAATATGAAGTTCTTTCTTCAAAATCTTTAAGAGGCGCTTATCTATGCCTGCCTCTACCTCTAAGCGGATTGCTTCTCCCCACTGACGTTTCTTAATCTGCTTCTCAATCTCCTTTAGCAGATCCTCTGCTTCTTCCTCTTCAATCGTCAAATCCGCATTTCTCATAATTCTAAACGGGGAAGCACCCAGCACATTGTAATTCAGAAACAGTTTACTGATATTACGCTCAATCACTTCTTCAAGACGGATCAGTGTGATTCCATCACTATCCTCCGTTTCGATACGGATCATCCGGTCCAATACACTGGGCACCTGCACTGTTGCAAATTCCGTTTCTTTTGTATCTGAATCCTTCTTATCCAGTAATGCACAGATATTCAGAGATTTATTCTTAATCAGCGGAAATGGTCTGGAGGAATCTACTGCCATTGGTGTCAGAACCGGATATACACAGTTTTCAAAATAGCGATCCACATATTCTGCCTGCTTTTTAGACAACTCCTCATGGTGTTCTATCAGATGAATTCCTAACTCAGCCAGCTTAGGAAGCAGCATCTCCTGATAAGTTGCGTACTGCAGCTTTACAAATGCATGAATCGCCTCACTTAATGCCTTTAACTGTTCTTCCGGTGTCATGCCGGCAATATCCGTTTTCGCATATTTGGCATGAACCATATCCTTTAATGATGCCACTCTGACCATGAAAAATTCATCCAGATTGGAGGAACTGATACTCACAAATTTCATACGTTCAAATAATGGCAGCTTCAGATCTCTCGCTTCGGAAAGCACACGCTCATTAAATTTTAACCAGCTTAATTCCCGGTTTGTATAATATTCCTTACTGGTATAATCCATCCTCATACCCCTCTTTCTTCTGCCCTGCTAACAGCAGACTGATGCATCATAATTATTTCTTCTGTTCAATCCGTGGGCGTACACAATAAACTTCCTCGAAGAAATCTGCAGCCCTTTTTAACATTTCCTGTTCCAGCAGGATGTCCTGTCCCGCCTCTACCGTCAGCACCAGTTCCTGTTCTGATAATGTTCCTTTAATCTTTCTAAATTTCTGTTTGTGGCTCTTATCCAGGCTGTTTGCCAGTCTCAGAATTGCAGCAAGCTTAGCTATTACCAGATATGCTTTTCTGTCAATCATTGATTCGGTTACCATCTCATCGTAATAAAGAAATCTGTCATGATTAAACCGGACTACGAAAGCCACAATCTGTCTCTCTACATGGGACAGTCCGATCATCTCTGTATTCATGATAATATTATAGGAGCATTCGCCTACATTGGTCATATTGATAAACTTACCACAATCATGAAGAATCGCTGAAAGCTGTAACAGCAGCCGTTCCCGCTTTCCCATGCCATGCACCTTCTGCATGCTGTCAAAGATCGTAAGACAGATCTCCTCCATGGTTTCACTTCTTTTTCGGCTTCCCATATAGCGCTTACTGATATTTCCCGCACATGCCAGAATATCCTTTTCAAAATCATGGGAAATAAATTTACGTTTATTTTTTTCTGCATATTCATATGCAATACCATCACCTAAGGTAACACCCGGTGCCCAGATGGAATCTGGCTCCATCAATTCAACCATACTCTTAATCAAATGTGCCGAAATACTGAATAAATCTACATTTTCTTCAGGAATCCCAAGACAATCTGCCTTTTCCTCCACACGCATGGACGCAAGGGAAGCAATAAATGCCTGATAATTCTCTGCAGACATCAGTCCGTCCTGATCGACTCCCGGCACCTTCGTCTTGATCACTCTGGAAACATAATCATCCACAACAATCAGATTGGCAATCTGCCGGTCTTTCATGTATAGTTTTTTAAAAACAGCAAGCTGGCTCTGAATCATTTCCTCCAAAAGCTCATCCACCTGACCAGGACGCGGTCTCATGGAAATCATCCTCTCATACAGCCGCAGCACGCCCAATTTAAGATTCTGCGTAATCACAAGGGTATCATTATCAAATAATGAAATCTGAATATTTCCTCCGCCGATATCTGCAATTGCCGTTCCTTTTTCAATGATTTTTTTAAACTGTTCTCCCCTGGATGCCACAGATTTATAATCTAAAAACCGCTGTTCGGAATTACTTAAAACCTCTATCTCCAGTCCTGTTCTGTTCTTGATCTGATCAAGCACAATGGTCGTATTCTCAGTTTCGCGGATTGCACTGGTTCCATAGGCCTTATAATCAGTTACATGGTAAGCTTTCATAATCTGATCAAATTCACGAAGTACCCTGCAGAGCTCATCCATTTTTCTGGGACTGATTTTTCTGGTACTATAAGTATCCGCTCCCAATGCCAGCCGGTGTCTGATATGCTCGATCTCCCGCATGCCGTTTTTGGATGAAATCTCATAGATCTTCATTGCAAGTTCAAAGGAACCTACATCAATTGCTGCAAATGTCTTAACTGCCATAGCTACCTCCACGAAGCCTTTATACATATAACATGATCTGTCTGCCAAAAGTCCATTTTCACAACTGCTTATGTCAGGCTGCACAAATAAGACTGTTTGATTGACTTTTGTGCTGCAAAAATGAGACTCTGTAAATCGTGGAAGCCTTTGCTGAACACGATTTACGTGATTAGAGGCTCATTGGAGCGTTTAGCACAAGGAAAATCAAACATCTTATTTGTGCAGCCCGACAGCATGGAAATCGTAAAACGGACTTTTGACACTTAATTCATAACTTTCCTACTAGTAATTTCCAAGAACTCTCAGATTAATTGCTTCCTCCCTGAGACCGCACAAGGCATTCTTTACTGCGCTGTCAGCGAGATTACCTTCAAAATCAACAAAAAATCTGTATTCCCAGTTCTTCCCCTCAATCGGACGGCTTTCAATTTTATCCATATTCAGACCATTATAAATAAAATGAGAAAGCATATGATACAGAGAACCGCTTTCATGAGGAATCTCGAAGCAGATACTGATCTTTCCGGCATCCTTTAAAAACACCTTCTGATTGCTGACAATAATAAATCTTGTTGAATTGCCCCTTGCATCATTCACACCCTGTTTAATAATCTTCAGCCCATAGACTTCTGCTGCATAAGCACTTGCAATTGCCGCCTGGGTAATATCCTTTTCTTCCGCTATCTTCTGGGCGGCAAATGCATTATTTTTCATGGAAATCTGATTCCATGAAGCATGCTCTCTTAAGAAATGTTCTGACTGCATCAGAGACTGCGGATGAGAATAAACCCGTTCTATTGTATCCATTGTTGTTCCGTCGCATCCCATCAGACAATGTTCAATTCTGATAACCTGTTCTGCCACAATAAAATGCTCAAACTCTGCAAGAAGATCATAAATTTCACTGACAATTCCTGCCGTGGAATTTTCAATCGGAAGAACCGCATAGGATGCACTTCCTTCTTCCAGTGCAAGCATGGCATCACGAAAGGTATCCACATGGAAGCTGGAAACTTCATTTCCAAAAAACTTTTTCATGGCAGCTTCAGAATAAGATCCGGCTGCCCCCTGATAAACCACTTTACTATTTTTATCAATCTCCGGAATCTGTATAAATGGCAGTCTGCCCATACAGTCTGCCTCTGTCAGCTTCTGATACTGTAATTTCCGGCTGATGGACATCAGCTGCTGGAAAAGTTCCGAAACCCCTTTCGCATTGAATTCATTATGTGTCAATGCTTTTACCGCATTCAGCTTCTGCATCTCCCGCTCTCTGTCATAAACCTTTTTCCCGGTACCTTTTTTCACCTCTGCCACCTGTTCTGCCAGCCCCATCCGCTGTTCAAACAGTGCAACAATCTGTGCATCTACGGTATCGAGTTCTTTTCTGATGTCCTGTAAATCCATTTTGTCAGTTCCTTTCCTAAAATTATCTTTAGTTTACCGCAAATATCCGCTTACTTCAAGAGGATAACCGCAGAACGAAAACCAGGACCGGATATGTAATCCTGTCCTGATTTTCGTTCGTAAAATCTTTTCCTTACAGTTTACAGATTGGTATAGAAAATTCCGGTTGCCATCTGTACCACAATGGAAACAATCGTAATCATTACCCAGCAGCAAAATCCCATTGCAATTGGCTTTCCACCCTTCTTAATTAATTCTACAAGGTTAGTATTTAAGCCAATCGCACACATTGCCATGGCAATAAAGAATTTGGCAAGCCATTTCATTGCAGATACGAAGGTTTTACTATAAAACAGCGTAAAGCCATTTTCCGGAAGCAATCCAACGACTGTTGTAATCACAGATGCCCCAACAAAAAACAGGATAAACCAGGGGAATATCTTCCGGAAGGAAAAATGATTCTCTGCACCGCCATTCTTTTTTGCCTGATGCATTCTGTAAAATGCCAGAACAAGCGTAATTGGTATAATTGCAAGTGTTCTTGTCAGTTTTACGGTAACTGCTGTTGTCAGAATGGAATTGCATCCATAGATTCCCTCAGCAGTAGATGCAGCTGCCGTAACAGAAGAAGTATCATTGACCGCAGTTCCTGCAAAAATTGCAAATCCTTCTGAACCCATTCCGATCATATGTCCAAAGGTAGGGAAAATCAGTGCTGCCAGTACATTAAAAAGAAAAATTACAGAAATAGACTGGGCAATTTCCTCATCATCAGCCTCAATCACAGGTGCTGTTGCTGCAATTGCTGATCCTCCACAAATAGAGGAGCCTACCCCGATCAGGGTAGATACTTTTCCGTCCATATGCAAAACGTGCATCAGAAGATAGGCTACAATCAGGGATGTCGCAATGGTACAGACAATGACAGGAAGACTCTGGGCACCTACTCTGGCAATGGTTCCAAGATTTAATGAAAATCCAAGAATTATGACTGCCCACTGCAATATTTTCTTAGAGGTAAATTTGATGCCGGATACCATTGTTTCCTTTTTGGAAAGTGTCGGGCTAAGCAGTGTAATCACCATACCAAACAGAATGGCAAATACCGGAGCACCTACAACCTCCAGACTAAAGCTGCCGATAGAACAGCCTGCCAGCCAGGTAGCCACTGCAGCAACAACAAGGCATAACATAATTCCCACTCCATTACTCTTTAAAAATTTCATCTTTTGTTCCTCTTTTCTTATTCATTCGCATAAGGTATTATATTCGCCCGGCACACCCACGTCAAGATATCAGAAGCAAAAGTATCATTCCTTTCTATATCTATTCTTGCATCACATTTTCCCATATGCTATAATATTCGAAGAAGAAAAACAGCCGTTAAAAGGAGGAGCAGCCATGACAGCAAAGGAATGTATGATGGGCAGACGCAGTATCCGTAAATTCAGTCAGCAGCCGATTGAGGAAACAGTTCTTCGTGAGATTGTGGAAGAAGCATCTTTTTCTCCCAGCTGGAAAAATACACAGATTGTCCGTTATATTGCAATCTCTGATCCTGTATTAAAGGAAAAAATCAGCCACTGCACTTCCGGTTATCCGCACAATGGAGATATTATCAATGGTGCACCGACAGTGATGGCTGTAACAATGATTAAGAATCGTTCCGGTTTTGAACGTGATGGTTCCTATTCCACGACAAAGGAAACCGGCTGGCAGATGTTTGATGCCGGTATCGCTTCACAGACCTTCTGCCTTGCAGCACATGAGCATGGCATTGGTTCCGTAATTCTTGGAATTCTTGATTATGATGAAATTGCTTCCCTTCTTCAATTGCCGGAAGACAGAGAACTTGTTACCCTGATTCCCATCGGATATCCGGAAGAAACACCGGAAGCGCCAAGACGTAAAACCGTGGATGATTTATTAACAATTTTATAATAATTAATGGAGAGAACATATCTCTCCATTTTTTTGAGTGTAAAAGACAATACAGAAAGGA
Source organism: Lachnospiraceae bacterium (assembly GCA_051879415.1). GTDB lineage: Bacteria > Bacillota > Clostridia > Lachnospirales > Lachnospiraceae > NK4A136. The sequence goes on along the minus strand of JBJELZ010000193.1, from coordinate 7,441 downwards.
CAATCCTCATGAGACATTTAATGAATCCTCTTGATTTTTCAACTGAAGAGCTGGAAAAGCTCTTTGATCTTGCCGGAGATATTGAAGCACATCCTGACAAGTATGCCGATAAGTGCAAAGGGAAAAAACTTGCAACCTGTTTTTATGAACCAAGCACCAGAACAAGACTCAGCTTTGAAGCTGCAATGATCAATCTCGGTGGTCATGTTATCGGTTTCTCCGATGCCAATTCTTCTTCTGCTGCCAAGGGAGAGAGTGTTTCCGATACCATCCGCATGATCTCCTGTTACGCTGACATCTGTGCCATGCGCCATCCCAAGGAAGGCGCACCTATGGTAGCTGCTGCCAAATCATCCATCCCTGTCATCAACGCAGGGGATGGCGGACATCAACACCCCACACAGACACTGACAGATCTTCTTACCATTCGTACCTTAAAAGGCAGACTGGATCATTTTACCATCGGTCTTTGCGGTGACTTAAAATTCGGCCGTACCGCACATTCCCTTGTTAATGCACTTGTCCGTTATGAAGGAATCCGTTTTATCTTCATTTCTCCGGAGGAATTAAAAATTCCCAGTTATTTGCGCGAAAAACTGGAAGAATTAAACATCCCGTTTGAAGAGGTGATCCGTTTGGAGGACAGCCTGCCGCAGTTGGATCTTCTTTATATGACACGCGTCCAAAGAGAACGCTTCTTCAATGAAGAAGATTACGTACGTCTGAAAGATTTTTACATTCTGAATAAAGAGAAGATGAAGCTGGCTCCAAAAGATATGCTGGTACTCCATCCGCTTCCCCGTGTTAATGAGATTTCTGTAGAAGTGGATGATGATCCAAGAGCTGTTTATTTCAAGCAGGTACAGTATGGTGTCTATGTCCGTATGGCACTGATTCTCACACTGTTGGAGCTTGTATAAGATCAGATAATGAAGGAGGAATTTTATCATGTTAAATGTAGGAAAAATAGAAGAAGGCTTTGTACTGGATCACATTCCTGCCGGAAAAAGCATGTCTATTTATTATCACCTTGGTCTGGATAAGTTAGACTGCTGTGTGGCTATAATTAAAAATGCCAGAAGCAGCAAACTGGATAAAAAGGACATTATCAAAGTAGAGTGTGATATCAACACTTTGAATATGGATGTTCTTGCAGTGATTGATCATACAATTACAGTCAATGTAATCAAGGATGGAAAAATTGTTGATAAAAAGGCACTTGTTCTTCCCAAAGAACTAAAAGGTGTCATGAAATGCAAAAACCCCCGCTGTATTACTTCCATCGAGCAGGAGCTTCCGCATATTTTCTATCTGGCAGATTCCAAACGTGAAATCTATCGTTGTAAATACTGTGATCAGAAGAACAGTGAAAAAATGTAACTTTTCTAACCGATACCGATCACTTCATGTGCAGGCTTGGACGCAGGTTCCACGCTTACCGCATGAAGGACCGGTCCCTCGCCATGATAATCTGCATAATATTCTTTTTTAGGAATTACCGTTACCTTAATCCACTGCCGGTTTTTCAAGGTGTCTGCACCATCATACTGACAGACATATCCCAGAAATGAAACATCTTCCGCACAACAGGTCATAATCATTCTGCCGGGCACAAAATATCCCTTGGGAAATTGTGGTGACACCAGCGTCATCGCAGTAAATACGATTTTCTTTCCTTCATAACGCTCGATGTGATCCATCATGTCAATATACCAGATTCCGTAAGAATTATCATCCAGCTCTATGGTATCTGCTTTCAGATCATATGGAAGATCTTCCTCGAAAATCGTATCAATCTCTCCCTGTGCATTTTCAAAAACTACATCTGCCTTTGCATTGACAGCCTTGATATTTCTACGGTATCCTCCAAGACTATCCATACAGTTATCACAGCGATTGAAAATAATCAGTTCAGAGTTACGCACCATTTCTGCAACCATGGACTTCATGTTATTGTAATAGGTTGGAAAAGTCTCTGCATTGATGCAGGTAATCTGCTGCTCTAATGACCAGTGAAAAGGCATTTTCAGCCCTTTCATATTCCACATACCATTATATTCAATCAGAATACGTTCTGCCGAATGTTTCTTTTCCAGTTCAATCAGCTTAGAAGGCTTGAAATCTTCTTCGTCTTCCAATACCTCTACAACTGTTCTTGCCTTTTTCAAAATCTTCTCATCATACTCTTCTTCTCCTTCTTCACAGAGAAGCAAAAGCGTGGTTCCCTTTATTTTAAAATAATCCTGCTGCAGTGTGAATGTCAGAAATGAAGTCTTCCCACTATCCAAAAATCCATTAATCAAATATACCGGTTTCATATCTGCTATACTTCCTTCCTACTTTGCAAATAACTTTTTTAAGTTTTCTTCCGACAACTTAGAACCGATGACACAGATCTTGCCGGTAACCTGAGGCTGTCCTTCCCTGACATTGCTCTCTCCCGGCACATAATCGAAGTAAATCCATGTTCCATCCTCTGCCGGAACCATACCCTTGGCACGCAGAATGATACCAAGTGATTTATCTTCATCCATTGTCTCAAGAATCTTCTCAATCTCAGCCTTTGCATATTTTACCGGAGTCTCCATACCAAAGCTGCCAAAGACTTCATCTGCATGGTGATGACCATGATGATCGTGATCATGGCAGCCACAGGTACACCCTTCCCCATGATCATGGTGATGTTCATGCTCCTCATGATCATGATGATGTTCATGCTCCTCGTGGTCATGGTGGTGTTCATGCTCCTCATGATCATGGTGATGCTCATGCTCCTCATGGTCATGGTGATGCTCGTGCTCTTCGTGATCGTGATGGTGGTGCTCGTGCTCCTCGTGATCATGGTGATGCTCGTGGTCGTGGTCATGTTCATGGTCTTCCTGAACTTTCTTCAGAAGTTCTTCCAGAAGATCTTCCTCTTTTTCAATGGTTTCCTTGATCTTCTGCCCGCTGATTTCCTCCCATGGTGTTGTAATGATCGTTGCTTTCTCATTATGTTCCCGGAGCATTTCTACTGCAATTTTAATCTTTTCTTCTTTCATATTGCCGGTACGGCTTAAAATAATCGTACCTGCATGCTCTACCTGGTTTACGAAAAATTCACCAAAATTCTTAATATAAAGCTTGCACTTTGTTGCATCCACAACAGCAACTGCACTGTTAAGTACCACATCTTCACCCAGATCAGCATCCTGTACTGCCTTTACTACATCAGAAAGCTTTCCTACACCGGAGGGTTCAATAATGATTCTGTCCGGATGATATTTGTCTAATACTTCATGTAAAGAGGTTCCAAAATCACCTACCAGAGAACAACAGATACAACCGGAATTCATCTCCTTAATCTCAATACCGGCTTCCTTTAAAAAGCCACCGTCAATTCCGATTTCGCCAAATTCATTTTCAATCAGGACAACCTGCTCGCCCTGATAAGCTTCCTTTAAAAGCTTCTTAATCAGCGTTGTTTTGCCCGCGCCTAAAAATCCTGATACTACATCTACCTTTGTCATTTTTCCTCACCTTCCTGAATCTATTTTTACTATTTTAAAAATCCGTTCACAATCTGAGCTTCCGCTTCTGCCTCCGTAAGTCCTAACGTCATCAGCTTAATGATCTGTTCTCCTGCAATTTTTCCAATCGCCGCTTCATGAATCAGACTGGCATCCACATGATTGGCCGTGATCTCCGGAATGGCACTGACACTGGCCTGATCCATAATAATCGCATCGCATTCGGAATGACCGGAGCAAAGGTTATTTCCATTGATCTTTGATAAAAAGATCTGTTTTGATTCATCCTTTGCCACGGAACGCGAAATTACGTTGGCACTGGAGCCTGTCCCATTCAGTGCCACCTCAAATGCTGTCTCTGCTGTCTGTTTCCCATGGGTCATCAGCTTTTCCCTGATCACCAGGGTTGCTCCGTCACCCAGCACCGCTTTTGTACACCGCTTTGTGGAATCCACTCCTTTGATCTGGACTGTATCCATTTCCATATAGGCATCTTCAGCAAGCTCGACCTCGGTGGTCGGATTCATAATCCGTTCACCCTTGCCGTCTCCCTGTCCATAATGCTTCTCCACATAACGCACTTTGGAATTTCTGCCCACATGGAAGGAATGAATACCACTATGCTCCGATGCCTGATCTCCTGCATTGTGAATCCCGCAGCCGGCAACAATTGTCACATCTGAATTTTCTCCGATATAAAAATCATTATATACCAACTCTTTTAATCCCGTCTGGGATAACAGAACCGGAATATGAACACTTTCTTTTACCGTTCCCGGACGAATGATGATATCAATGCCCGGTTTATCCTCTTTGGTCACAATATCAATGTTGGCTGTTGTCCTGCGTCCTCCTGCCTGTCCGTTTACCCTGAGATTATAGGCTCCTTCCGGCACCTCATGCAGGTCTGCTACCTGCTCCAACAATGTTCTTTGTATTTCATCCACTGTAGTGTCATGCTCCTTTCTAACCTTCCGTCAGTGCAGAACAGGTTCCTTCTCCGGCAAATAATCCCGGATAAATTTCTTTCCGTGATCCGGTTGCCGTGATCTCACCATTGGTTAATACAACAATTCTGTCTGCAATATTAAGGATTCTCTCCTGATGGGAAATAATCAGTATTGTTCCCTGCGTCTTGGCACGCATTTTTTCAAATACCTGAATAAGATTCTGAAAACTCCACAGATCAATCCCGGCCTCCGGTTCATCAAAGACAGATACCTTCGTCTCTCTGGCAATTAACATCGCAATCTCAATTCGTTTCAATTCTCCACCGGATAAGGAAGCATTCACCTCTCGATTAATATAGTCCTTGGCGCACAGCCCAACTTCAGAAAGATAATGACATGCTTCCGTCATTGTCAGGGATTTTCCGGCTGCCAATGTAATCAGATCCTTTACCGTAATTCCCTTAAATCTGACCGGCTGCTGAAATGCATAACCTATTCCCCGCCTTGCACGGTCTGTGATGCTCAGTTCTGTAATATCCTCTCCATCCAGATAGATGCCTCCTGAAGTAGGTCTGATGATTCCCGCAATCAGCTTTGCAAGAGTGGACTTTCCGCCTCCGTTTGGCCCGGTAATTACCGTAAAACCATCTTCAAGCTTCAGATTGATATTCTTAATAATCTCTTTATCCTTATTCTCATCAGTTACCTGATAAGATACATTTCTTAGTTCTAACACGTTTTTCCTCCGCCTGTCTGTCGTTCATTAATCAATGATATCCTGTTCCTTTTCAAAACGCTTAATTGTCTTTGATACAAAAAAGATCGTTAACAGATCTGATGCCCCACTATAAACCAGTCCACAGCCAATCAGCACAAATACCATATTCACAATCCAGGATGGCTCTAAAATCAGGACGGCTCCAAATGCAAGATTCAGAATTGCAAGAATCAATATCACATACCAGTAAGTATATTTCATCCGCAGCATGTCAAGCGCATTCTGAAGTTTCACAATACCACTGAACAATACAATAAATCCCAGCACTGTTGGAATGATACCTTTTATAATATCCACCCTGAAAAGTGCAATCAGTCCAAGGGAGATGGCAACCAGTCCTGCAACCAGATCCTTCCGGTAAAAATCTCTCATGACATCTTTTCTGATATACTGAATAATAAAGACAATTCCCACCAGTATAATTGCAGCTGCCACCACATAACAGATTGTATTGGCTGATGTATCCGGCCAGATAATTAAGATCAATCCGTAAATCAATGACAAAACTGCTGTGAGAATGGAATTTGATTTCAATTCTTTCCAGAAAAACTTCCTATTATCTTTCATAAAAATACCACCTTTCTTTTCCGGTATTCTCACTATCGCCCCATATCTGTTTAGTATAGCACCATTTTTATCTACAAACAATAGTTAAGATGTGTCCTCTATCAATGATATTTTCCGTTTTTATCAGTCTCATACATCATAATACATTCAGTAAAAATAAGCTGTGCAATTTCATGAAATTATAGTAGAATAAATTAAACTGACTGATCGTTACAGACAGCTATACAAATGTGAGGTAATAGCATGAAAAACCGTAAATATTTTATTCTTGGCTTTGCAGGTCTGCTGCTCGCCTTGATTGATCTTCCGGTACCGACCGGCATTGCCTATCCGGAATTTATTCCATTTGAGACAGAAGCGCCCAACACAGTAGAAATGGTAATCGGGCAGGTCATCGGTCCTGTTTTTAAGGTCGACCTTTGTTCTGATTTCCTTGCCTACCTTCTGATTCTGTTATCCATCATTGGTCTTGGGAAGATAAAAAAATACTTTTACCGTCAACTCCCCCTGCTCGGTCTGTCAATGGGATTATTGCTTGCCAATACGCTGCTTCCGTTTTATCTCAATGGCAATCTTCGTTTCCGCTTCGGATATTTATTTTATTTTCTTGCCAGCCTTGCTAAAATTGTTTCTCTTTTTGAATACACCTTCTGCTTCACCAAGATGGAGGAATGTATGGCTAACCATACAGACAATACAGTTACCGTCATATTTATGATGGTTTCTTTCTTCGCCGGAATGATTCATTATGTGCTGGCATTTTACCAGCTTACCATTTCCTCCTATCTCTACTACTTTGTTCAGCTTGCAACCCTGCTCTATACCCTGTACCGGTTATGGACACGAAGAAGATATCTGAATATCAGGGACAACATTTAAATAGAAAAACGATTCCTTGATCTCACCAGGGAATCGTTTTTCAAATATTACTGTATTGTTATGTTTATGCTCTTCCGCAGCACTTTTTATACTTCTTTCCGCTACCGCAAGGACAGGGATCGTTGGGATATACTTTTTTCTCTTCTCTGTGAATAGTGGAAGAGGATTTCTGCTCCTTGTAGAGTTTCTTTTTTGTTTCCTCATCAAAGATATCATCCCACTCCTTCAGGCCATATAACCACTCTGCATCTGCTGCCACCATATTCTTATACAGAAGCTCTTTATCAAATCCCAGGTTTACTTCTGTGTTCTCATCCATAGTCTCAATAGGATTGGGCTCCTTCAAGCTATCATTAATACCATCCAAAAATGCAACCATATGCTCAAGACTAATCCCATACTTTTCAGCCAGTTCCTTAACGGTTCCCTTTACAACCTCATCCGGATTCTGCAAAAGCTTTATATATATATTCTTTTCTACATCAAAATAGATATTCCACATTCTTTCCAACTGAGCTCTGTCTGCGCCGGTATTATATGCCTTTGCTCTCCACTGTTCCAATAATGTTGCCATATGCTCCACCATACCTTTCTCTTAACCTGCCTGTGCAGTTGATTTATATCATTTTCTTTTTATATTCTGTACAAACACAGAACATATACATTATACCTCAAACACAACATGAAATCAATCCTCTTAAAGTCTTGAGTTTCCGTAGTTTTATCCACAAATCCACTTTTTTATGATAACATTATCC
>JBJELZ010000192.1:0-6619 GCA_051879415.1 Lachnospiraceae bacterium | reverse complement strand
CCCTTTGGAGGGCTAATATCAAACCACCAGTTGAACTGGTGGTTGATGACTTAGTGAACTAATTAGCCGCGGCTAAGTTAGCTAGGGAAGTAATTATTTAACTAAATAGTAAAGGTAAAAAGTGATAAAACATGGCTGGCTATTTAGTTAATAATTAACGAAAATTAAACTTCCCATTGACCTAACTTATCCGCGGTGTTATAGTTTAATTAAGCTAAAACAAAGAAACATTTAGTCAATTAAACAAAACTATTTAGGAGGATGAAAAAATGAAAAGAGTGATTGCACTAATGTTAGCTGCATTGATGTCTGTTTCATTGTTTGCCTGCCAGTCAGCATCGACTGACAGTACAGCAACAGACAGTAGCACAGGAACCGGTACAGAAGCCGGTACAGAAACCAGCGATGCTGGATTAAGTGGAAAGATTGTTTTCCTGACAAACCGTACAGACCTTGATACTGACGGAACTTATGACGAACTGATTGCAAAGTTCAATGAACAGTATCCTGATGTAACTGTTGAAGTTCAGTCAATTACAGATTATGCCGGAGAGCTGGCAACCCGTATGCAGACAGATGAATATGGCGATGTCCTTCTGATTCCGGATGCAGTTCCTACTTCAGCTTATCCTAATTACTTCGAACCGCTTGGAACAGTAGAGGAACTGAGCGATACATATCGTGAAGGTTATCTGTACAGTAAATGGTATGACGGACAGGTATATGGTCTTGCTTACATGTGTACTGTTCAGGGAATCGTATACAACAAGGCTGTATTTGAAGAGGCTGGTATCACAGAGCTGCCGAAGACTCCTGACGAATTCCTTGAGTGTCTGCAGATGATTAAGGATAATACAGATGCTATTCCTTATTACACCAATGCAAATTCCGGATGGACTCTGGATCAGTGGGAAGATCACGCATTTGGTACTATTACAGGCGATGCAAATTACAAGAACAACGAACTGCCTCATGATGCAAATGCATTTTCCGAAGGAAGTTCCCACTATGTTATAGCAAAGCTTTTATATGATATCGTTATCCGCGGTTTGTGTGAAGAAGATCCTACAACACGTGACTGGGAAGCAAGTAAGCTGATGATGAACAATGGAGAAATCGGATGTATGGTACTTGGTTCCTGGGCTGTATCCCAGATGAAAGAAGCTGGTGATCATCCTGATGATGTTGGATATATGCCGTTCCCGTTCAGCATTGATGGAAAGCAGTATGCAACATCAGGTACAGATTACTGCTACGCAATCAATGTACATTCTGAGAATAAAGAAGCTGCAAGAGCTTTCATTGACTTTATGGTAAATGATTCCGGACTGGCTTTGTCCCAGGGTGGTATCAGCCTGGTAGCATCCGATCCGATGCCTGAAGGATTAGAGAATTTTGCGGATGTAGAGTTTATCGTTGATCAGCCTGCTACTGATGAAAACATCGGATTGCTGGATGAAGTTATGGCAACAAGCGGAATTACCCTGTATGACAATGGTGCTCATATGAATGGTGTTGTTGACTGTGCACGTGGAGCTTCTTCCCAGACCTTTGAAGAGTATATGAATACTCTTGCTGAGCAGTGGGCTGCAGCAGTTCAATAAAAAACAGTAACCTTTATGAGCCGCTCTTTTCAAAAGTGCGGCTCATAGTTTTCTAAATCGATAAAACCGTAAAAAGGAGGTCGCGATGGAAGGTAAAAAAACCAAAAGAAAAATGGCACGATATTCCATCCAGCGTACAGCAACAATATGTGCTTTCCTGGCAATTCCCATGGTGTTGTTAGTGCTGTTTACATATGTTCCGCTTTTTGATATGTTCCGCTACAGCCTCTATCGCTGGGATGGATATTCTGATAAAGTATTTATCGGACTGGACAACTATAAGACATTGTTTAGTCAGCCGCAGTATTTCTCGGTATTTAAAACCAGTCTTTACTATTTTGTAGGATCTGTAGTACAGATCGCAATTGCGCTGTATTTCTCTACTATTTTCTTTTATAAACTTCGGGGAAAAACATTTTTTAAAGGCGTATTGTTCTTCCCGTATATGTTAAATGGTGTTGCCATCGGTTTTGTGTTCCTGTATTTCTTTAAACCGGGCGGTGTCCTGAACTCCATATTATCCATGCTGGGTGTTGCGGATGAGAATCTGCCTCTCTGGCTGGGAAATGTTGCCCTGGTAAATGTATCATTGACATTCGTTTCTGTATGGCGTTATATGGGACAGAATATGGTTATGTTTGCAGGAGCAACACAGAGTATCAGCGGAGATCTGTTTGAAGCCGCAATTGTGGATGGCGCTTCAAAATGGCAGCAGTTCAGATATATTATTCTACCGAATATTAAGAGCATTCTTTCGCTGAATCTGATTCTGGCGGTGAAGGGTGCCATCAGCGTATATGAAATACCATTTATTATGACCAAGGGTACCGGAGGTTCCATGACCTTTGTTATTAAGACCCTGCAGACGGCATTTACAGATAAAAAGATTGGTCTGGCAAGTGCCATGGGTGTTGTTCTGTTATTCCTGGTTATGATAATCACTATCGTCCAGAAACAGCTTATTGAAGGAAAGGAGGAGTAATTATGATCAGTGTTGAAACAAGAAATGCAAAACATCCCAAATTTCATCCGTCAACCATTTTTCATTATATTGTTCTGATTTTGGCCACATTAATCACGATTGCTCCCTTGATCCTCGTTATTTTTGGAGCTTTTAAGACAAATGAGGAATTGCTTACCACCGGACCTTTAACACCGCCGGAAAACTGGTTGAATTTCAGCAATTTCGTGACAGCATGGACCAAGGGAAATATGGCAGTTGGTTTCCTGAATACGATTATTATTCTGATTGCTTCTATTGCAGCTACTATTTTAACCGGTACAATGACAGCATATGTGTTGAGCCGTTTCCGGTTCAGAGGAAGAAATCTCATTAAGTTTTTGTTCCTTATGGCATCCCTGATTCCCAGTATTACCATGCAGATGAGTGTATTTCAGATTATCGTAGGACTTGGAATTTATAACACCCGTCTGGCAACTATCGTACTGTTTGCGGGAACGGATATTATTTCTATCTATATCTTTATGCAGTTTTTGGATGGGATTCCCTATTCTCTGGATGAAGCAGCGATTATTGATGGCGCATCTTTCCCGACCGTCTTTTTCCGTATCATCATGCCATTGCTGAAGCCGGCTATTGTAACAGTTATTATCATTAAAGGAATTGGATTCTATAACGAGTTTTATACACCATACCTGTATATGAAAGATAGAAGCCTGCAGGTAATATCCACATCCCTTTATGCATTCCAGGGACCTTACGGTACACAGTGGGAAGTAATCTGTGCGGCATGTATCATTACAATGACACCGACGTTGATTATTTTCCTGTTATTACAGAAACATATTTACAGTGGTTTGACAATGGGAGCTGTAAAAGACTAAGAATAGGACGGTTGTTATGAAGAAAATAGCATTTGCAGCAAAAGAGCTGCTGGAAAATAATATTATTCCTTTTTGGGAGAAAATGTGTGACCGGGAATATGGTGGATATTATGGATATATGAGCTATGATCTGGTTCTTGACCGGAAAGCGGAAAAGGGCTGTATTCTTAACAGCCGTATTCTATGGTTCTTCTCAGAAGCAGCATTACTGCTGGAACGACAGGACTTAAGGGAGCATGCAGATCATGCGTATGCCTTCCTGAAGGAATACTGTATGGATTCTTTAAATGGCGGCATTTACTGGAGCATGACCTATGACGGAAAGCCTCTTGATACGACGAAGCATACTTATAATCAGGCGTTTGCAATCTATGCGTTATCTGCGTATTATCGTCTGACCGGCAGCAAGGCAGCAATCGCGATGGCTAGGGAGTTGTTTGAACTGATTGAGGAACGCTGCACGGATTCTGTCGGCTATCTGGAAGCTTTTACAGCCGACTGGAAACCGGAATCCAATGAGAAACTCAGTGAAAATGGGGTGCTGGCAGAAAAAACAATGAATACACTGCTGCACGTTTTTGAAGGGTATGCGGGTCTCTATCAGGCTGCCGGAGATGAACATGTAAAAAAGGCTATGGAACATATCCTTGATATTTATGCCAATAAGATTTATAATACAGACCTGCACCGTCAGCTGGTATTTTTTGATAAGAATTATAATTCGATTCTTGATCTGTACAGTTACGGACATGATATAGAATCCAGCTGGCTGATTGACTGGGGATGTAATCTTTTAGGAGATGCTGCACGCAGCAAAAAAATATCTTCCATTAACGAAGATCTGGCACAGACCGTGTATAAGACGGCTTACAGCAACCGGTCTCTTGCTAATGAATGCGACCGGGGCGTGGTTGACCAAACCCGTGTCTGGTGGGTACAGGCAGAAGCTGTGCTTGGCTTTGTGAATTTATGGCAGAAGGATACTGCCCATACAGAATATAGGGACGCAGCCGCTGCAATTTACAGATTTATTCTGGATTGTGTTGTAGATAAACGGCAGGGAAGTGAATGGTACTGGTGTGTCGACAGCGAGGGAAGACCGATTGAGGGAAAACCAATTGTTGAACCATGGAAATGTCCTTATCATAATGGTAGAATGTGTATAGAATTAATTAGAAAGGATCCCGAGATATATGTCTAAATTACATCCTAAGTATTATGTATTAAAAGAGCGTCAGGAAGCTTTGCTTTCTGAAAAAAATAAAAAGACAGATTTTTATAATGGTATTTACGACCGCTGGGAGAATCCGGTATTGACCCGTGATCATATTCCATTGACATGGTGTTATGATCTGAATCCGGAAACAAATCCCTATTTTATGGAAAGACTGGGCGTGAATGCAGTATTTAATTCCGGTGCAATTGAACTGAATGGAAAGTATTATCTGGTTGCACGTATTGAGGGCAATGACAGAAAAAGTTTCTTTGGCGTTGCGGAAAGTGACAGCCCGGTAGATGGATTCCGTTTCTGGGATAAGCCGGTGGAACTGCCGGACACCTGCCCGGAAGAAACCAATGTATATGATATGAGGCTGACCAAACACGAAGATGGATGGATTTACGGAGTATTCTGCTCTGAAAGCAAGGATACTTCCAGCTCCGATCTGTCAGCAGCCGTTGCTGCAGCAGGCATTGTCAGAACGAAAGATTTGAAAACATGGGAAAGACTGCCGAATCTTGTAACTTTGAAAAGCCCGCAGCAGAGAAATGTGGATCTTCTGCCGGAGTTTGTGAATGGAAAGTATGCATTTTACACACGTCCCATGGATGATTTTATTGATACCGGTTCAGGCGGTGGTGTTGGTTTTGGCCTGTGTGATGATATTACCCATGCTGTGATTGATGAGGAGCTCATTACCAGTCCCAGACGTTATCACACTATTACGGAGAGTAAAAACGGGGAAGGAGCAACCCCTATCAAAACAGAAAAGGGCTGGCTGCATATTGCACATGGTGTACGTAATACAGCAGCAGGACTGCGTTATGTAGTTTATGTTTTTGTAACAGATCTGAAAGAACCGTGGAAGGTGATTGCTGAGCCCTCCGGCTTCCTGATTGCACCAAGAGACTGGGAGCGCGTGGGAGATGTATCCAACGTGGTATTCACCAATGGAGCAATTGCAGATAAGGACGGTAATCTCTGGATTTATTATGCATCAAGCGATACAAGGCTTCATGTGGCATCTACTACGGTTGATAAAATGTTAGATTTCGCCTTCAACACACCGGAAGATCCCATGCGCAGCAGAGACTGTGTTGCACAGCGCTGCGAGCTGATTGACCGTAATCTGGCTTATCTGGCGAAAGAAGACTGAAACGGTTTGACACTGGAAAAAGTATAAAGCGAAAGGGCGGTAATATTGTGCAGGAAACTCCAATGATGAAGTTGGTTTCGTGGGCAGAAAAGATGGTTGATCTTGTCCTGCTGAATATCTTATGGATTGTCTGCAGTATCCCAATTGTTACAATGGGAGCTGCCACAGTGGCAATGCATTATGTGATACAGAAAATGGCAGCAGGTGAAGTTTATCATCTGTGGGATGATTTCTGGAAAGGGTTTCGCCAAAACTGGAAACAGGGCACGGCAGCAGAAGCAGTCCTGCTTCTCATGGCGGCAGTAGCGGTAGCGGATTTCAGGATTGGAACCAATCTGCCGGGGACAATAGGAATGGTATGTCAGTTCATCGGTGTACTATTGATTCTGGTATGGCTTGCTATTGAGGTGATGATCTTTCCTCTATTGGCCCGCTATCAGAACAGCTTTGGAAATTCCATGAAAAATGCACTGGTACTGGGTTTTACAAATCCACACATCTATCTTGTGAACATAGGATTCCTTGCATTCTGGCCTGTACTGATCTGGTTCAAGGATACACTGTTTCTTCTTGCATTATTTTTAATTCTTCTAATCTATGTGGCAGCAGAGACTTATGTAAGACATTTATTGCTGCAACCGGTCTATAAACGTCTATTGCATTAGGGACGGGGCTTTTGTCACGAGGAGCGCCCTTTGTCACGCTGCCCGGGGTCAAAAGCCTGTTTACAATTTATGATTTGGCAAAATGCACAAAATAAAAGGGTTTCATTCCTATGCGCTAAACACTACGATG
>JBJELZ010000191.1:0-6743 GCA_051879415.1 Lachnospiraceae bacterium | reverse complement strand
ATTTTGTGCATTCTGCCATATAAAGATTTTTGAACAGGCTTTTGACCCCAGTATCGAGTCAGGAAAAGAATGCGTAAACGGATAAGATCCATGGAAGGATCTATATGGATGTAAGGAAAGGAGTCTGGAAAATGATGATTGCAGGAAATGTCAATAGCAGGCAGATGCAGACGACGGCGGATGGGGAAGTTGTTATTCACAGGTCACCGGAAGAGGTAAAGAATGATCAGGATAACCAAAAGAAAAAGAAAAATTTGATTTATGCAGGAGATCTGCACTTGAATCAGGTGGAAGACAGAGTTGCAGAGGAACGAAGAAAGGCAAGAGAGATTGCAAAACAGCTGGCAGATGGTGTAAAACAGAAAAATGCCGATGAACTGAAAGAGATGGATGATCGGATTGCCCATGCAGAGGAACTGAGAGAGCTTTCCAAAGGAACAGACCGGATGATTGCCGATATTTCTAAAGAACTTGCAGAGTTAAAGAAGGATGGCGATCCTGCGGATGAGGAAACTGCGAAAAGAATTGAAGAGCTGGAAGCTGGATTAAAAGAATACATGGAACAGGGAAGACTGGAGAAGGAAGAGATGTATTCTGAGTATGCTGTCGTGCGTGGTATGAAGATAGAACAGCTAAAACACCATGATATGATAGATGCAAAAAAGCAGGGTGAGGAGATCACGGAGGCAGCAGAGAAGAATGTGATTGGTATTCTGATGGAGGAAACGAAGGACAAGATCGATCAGGATATGGAAGAAAGTAAGGAAAAGGCTGAAGAAAAGAAAGCCGAAGAGGAACTTCAGAAAGCACAGATTGAGGCTGCAAGAGAAGAACGCAGGGAAGAAAATGATAAAATGCGGGAAGAAACAGAAGACCTGCTGGAATTGCAGCAATCCCAGCAGGAGATACAGCAGCAACAATCAGGTGATAATCTTCCTGATATGAAAAAATCCATGGAGCAGGTGGTCGGGGAATTGAAGCTGGCCGCAGAGGATTTAAAAGGACTGCTTGTGGACAAGGAAGTCTAAAGGACTGTGGCCGCTAGTGATTCGCACTGAAGACATCTGCTACTTCGTTAATCGTGATATAGGCAGAAGCGTCAATTTCATGGACAATAGAGCGCATTTTGCCAATCTGGAAGCGGTTTACAACAAAATAAATGACAGAGAGGGATTCGCCGGAGAATCCCCCTTTTGCGTCTAAGAGGGTTACACCGCATTCAAAATTTTCAGTCAGTGCTTTAGTAATCGGATCCGGTTTTTTGGTAACGACGATGGCTGCCTTGGAGCGGTCCAGACCTTCTACAATAAAGTCCAGTGTTTTTAATGCCGCAAAGTATGTAACAATGGAATAGAGCGGCAGAATCCAGCTTTGCATGGCAATGCCGCAGATGATGTACAAAATCAGATTATAGATCATGACAAAGGTGCCGACTGTAATGCCGAGTTTTTTTGCAAAGATAACAGCCATAACCTCAATGCCATCCATAGCACCGCCAAATCGTATGGCAAGTCCGGAACCAATACCGGAAATGACACCGCCAAAAACAGAGCATAATAAAAGATCTGTTTCTGCAAGTGGTGAAGCGGTATTGACATCAACCGGAAGAACATCCGTAATCAGCCAGGCGGTCAGAGAATAGATAATAACCGTATAAATAGCGCAAATTGTGAAATCTTTCCCTTGTTTTTTGTAACCATACAAAAACAGGGGAATATTTAACAGAATCAGAAATAATGACAGTGTAAAAGCCTTGGGGGTAATCTGTGCAAGCAGCATGGAAGTGCCTGAGATTCCGCTGTCATAAAGATTGACAGGTGCCAGAAAAATAGTAATGCCGAATGCATTGATCATTCCTGCAATGGTAAGTAGTAGAAATTGTTTTGCTTTTTCCATGTGTAAAACTCCTCCTGTTGTTTTATTTTATTGCAGGTAATTAGGAAATACCTAATTCTTTTGTTAACGATATTGGCCGGCAAGATAATCAATAAACTGCTGTGCGGTCCTTCCGGAGATGCCGCCGTGGGACAGTTCCCACTGATTGGCTTTGGCACAAAGTTCGGCATCCTCCAACTGGATTTCAGGATGTTTTTTTGCAAGGAAACGGACGATATTGAAGTATTCCTCCTGCTGTGGTCTGGCATAAAAGATGGATACACCAAAACGCTGTGCAAGAGACAGCTTTTCCTGAAGCGTATCGGAACGGTGTACTTCGCCGTCATGTTCCATGTCATTTTTGTCATTCCAGCTTTCTTTGATCAGATGGCGACGATTGGAGGTCGCGTAGATCAGAACATTGTCAGGTCTGGTTTCCAGTCCGCCTTCAATTACTGCTTTCAGATATTTGTATTCAATTTCAAAATCTTCAAAGGAAAGATCATCCATATAGATGATAAACCGGTAATTGCGATTTTTGATTCTTGAAATGACAGTAGAGAGATCCTGAAACTGGTGCTTGTAGATTTCAATCATACGCAGCCCCTGATCATAATATTCATTGATGATTGCTTTTATGCTGGTGGATTTTCCTGTGCCACTGTCACCAAAAAGCAGGACATTGTTGGCTTTTCTGCCGGCAACAAATGCTTCTGTATTATCAACTAATTTTTTCTTCTGTATCTCATATCCCTGCAGATCACTCAATAATACACTGTCGGTATTGTTGATTGCTGTAAAGACAAGCTCGTCATGTTCTCTGCCGATACGGAATGCTTTATTTAATCCAAACATTCCTACGCCATACGCTTTGTAAAAGTCTGTGACGATATAGAATATCTCATTTTCATCTTTGGCATTTTCGATCTTTCGGCTGATTGTACGTACCTTTTCACTGACATTGCGGTTATACATCTGTTCTTTTTTGGGAATGGAGTGGTAGTTTGTTATGGTAGAGAAACAGTCGATATCCAGATCTTTTTCAATCATGGAAAAATCAAAGTCAAATAAGGATTTAAAAATTTTAAAGTCCTTTTTGGCAAATGTGTTAACGGTACCATCGCTGGCACCCACCTTCTCACAGGTCAGACTGAAAGAGTTTTCATTGGTAATTAATATGTATGCAAGATAATTGTGCCAGAGATTATCATCAAAGCCATATTGTGTTGCAAGATCTAAAAGGCGTTTGATCTCTCTGTAGATACTTGTTACAAGTGCAGAGGAAGACTCCGACTGATTTTCGTAAGCTTTATAAATCTCGGCAAGCTTCACGATAATACTATCCTGACCAAGATCATGATATAATACAAGTTTTGCAATTTCTTTATACATTAGGAAACCTTCTTTCTGTATTGGCTGGCTGTTCTTTATAAATTAACATGAATTTCATAAAATGTAAACTGCTGTCAGAAAGCAAAAAGTAATAAATTTGTGTTATAATACTGGAAGAAAAGTGGACGACAGAAGAAAGGCAGGAGAGAGATATGCAGGATAAAGACACGCAGGAGAGGGGAACACAGGATAAAAATATACAGGGTACAACGGAAGAGAATGCAGGACTGCTGCTTTTGAAAAAAGGACAAAAGGGAATTATGCATGCACTGTTCAGCCGGCTGGGATTATTTGTTTTGCTGTTGATTTTACAGGTGTTTGCACTTTTCAGTGTTTTTCACTGGTTTGAAAATATTCTGCCTCATCTGTTGGGAGGAACGATGCTTTTTACCATTCTCATGGTTTTGAAACTGCTGAATTCAGGACTGGATTCTACAGCGAAAAATACCTGGCTTGTGGTTATCATGGCATTTCCGGTGTTTGGAATTCTGCTTTATCTATATACACAAAGTGAGATCGGACACAGGGCGGTAAAGGCCAGAGTGGAGCATCTGATCAAACAGACAAAGGAAGCGATTCCACAGTGTGAAGAAACCATGGAAAGGCTGAAGGAAAGAGACCCCGGTGCTGCGGCATTGGTAAAGTATGTTAACCGTAGCTCCTGTCATCCTGTTTTTGAGAATACACAAGTGACCTATTTTCCGCTGGGAGAGGCTAAATGGGAGGAAATGCTTCGCCAGCTGGAGCAGGCAAAAGAGTTTATCTTCATGGAATATTTTATCGTAGATGAAGGACTGATGTGGGGGAAGGTTCTTGATATTCTTTCCAGAAAAGCACAGGAAGGGGTAGATGTCCGCGTTATGTATGACGGCACCTGTGAATTTTCCAACCTGCCGCATGATTATCCGAAACGTCTGAAAAAGCTGGGTATCAAATGTAAAATGTTTTCTCCGCTGGTCCCGCTTTTGTCTACCCATTATAATTACAGGGATCACAGGAAAATTCTTGTGATTGATGGGAACACTGCATTTAACGGTGGGGTGAATCTGGCAGATGAATATATTAATCACATTGAAAAATTCGGACATTGGAAAGATACGGCGGTGATGTTAAAAGGGGAAGCAGCAAGAAGCTTTACCCTGATGTTTTTGCAGATGTGGAATATTGATGAAAAGGAAGCAAAGTTTGATGGATTTCTGGACAGAGCCGTTGCTGCGGCAGATAAGATACGGGGATTTGTGCTTCCTTTCGGGGACTGTCCATTGGATGAAGATAAGGTCGGAGAACGGGTTTATATGGATATTCTCAACCGGGCTGCAGACTATGTCCATATCATGACTCCGTATCTGATTCTGGATGGGGAAATGGAGGCAGCACTGAAATTTGCCGCTGAGAGAGGTGTGGATGTAAAATTGATTCTGCCGGGAATCCCTGATAAGAAGATTCCATATGCGCTGGCAAAAATGCATTATGCTTCCCTGCTTCATTCCGGTGTAAAAATATATGAATACACGCCGGGATTTGTCCATGCAAAGGTTTTTGTAAGTGATGATAAGGAAGCTGTTGTAGGAACCATTAATCTGGATTACCGTAGTCTGTATCATCATTTTGAGTGTGCAACCTGGATGTATGAAACACCCTGTATTGACCGGATAGAACAGGATTTTGAAGAAACCCGCCAAAAATGCCGTGAGGTAACCCCGGAAACCATCTGGCAGGGTTACAAGAGACTTCGGTGGGTCGGCTATCTTATGAAAGTGGTTGCACCGTTGCTTTAAATGTACTTTTACAGATGTTTCGCAAATATTGTGCCTGCGATCCAAAGTTTGCAGGTTGTGAGAAAGGAATGGTTATTTTTATGAAATATCAGGTTGCGATTTTTGATATGGATGGAACTATATTGGATACCATAGAGGATCTTGCTGATACGATGAATTATTGTTTAAAAAGATTTCATATGCCTGAAAGAACACTGGCAGAAATTCGAAGCTTTGTGGGAAATGGAATCCGCAAACTGATTGAACGTTCTGTGCCTTCAGGAACAGATGAGGATGTTGTGGAGGAAATACATCATTGTTTCCATGAATACTACAAAGACCACTGTGCCATAAAAACAAAACCGTATGATGGAATCTGTGAAGTGATCTCGTCCCTGAAATCTAAAGGTATAAAGACGGCGGTTGTTTCCAATAAAGCAGATTTTGCAGTGAAGCTTCTTTGCGAAGATTATTTTAAAGGATTGTTTGACTGCTCGGTTGGGGATAAGGAAGGCCAGAGAAGAAAACCCTATCCGGATGGAGTAAATTCTGTAATGGAGTATTTTGGCGTTACCCTTTCAGAAACGGTTTATATAGGGGATTCAGAGGTGGATTATCAGACGGCCAAAAATGCAGGTGTCGATGTGATTATGGTTGGATGGGGATTCCGTGAGGAAGCGTATCTTTATTCGATTGGGGTCACGAAGGTGATTCATAAGCCGGAGGAACTGATGAGTATGATAATTTAAGTAGGAGGATTACAATGAGAGAAATTGTTTTGAATGATGGAAATAGAATTCCGTGTGTAGGTTTTGGCACGTATAAAGCAACAAATGAATCCGGGTATGAAGTTATACTTGATGCAATAAGGGCTGGTTACCGTTTATTAGACACAGCAAAAGTTTACGGAAATGAAGAAGACGTTGCCAGAGCGATAAAGGAAAGTGGTATACCACGACAAGAATTTTTTATCACTTCAAAACTTGATAGGAATATGCTTGGATATGATAATGCAAAATCAGAATTAGATCATACCTTAAAGCGTTTGGGTACTGATTATATTGATCTTTACTTACTTCACTGGCCAAGACCTGATTATGGGAAAGCGGATTTTGATGAATGGAAACATTTGGATATTGAAAGCTGGAAAGCATTGGAGGAATTGCAAAAGGAGGGAAAGGTAAGATCAATAGGTGTTTCTAACTTTCTCCCGCATCATTTACAAAACCTCCTAGATCATACGGATGTGGTTCCGGCTGTAAATCAACTGGAACTTCACCCCGGATATACACAAGCTTCTGCATGTGCATTTTGTAAGAATCATGGAATTGCGTTAGAAGCATGGAGTCCTATCGGGCGTGGAAGATTAAGTGACAATGAAATATTAAATTCACTGGCTAAAAAATATAATACAAGCATTCCTCATCTTTGCCTTGTTTTTTTGCATCAGGAAGGAATTGTTGTTCTTCCAAAGTCTGCAAATTATGAAAGAATGAAGGAAAATATGACTTTAGATGATATGATAATTTCAGAAGAAGACATGTGGAGAATTCGTACAATGCCACAGGTGGGATGGAGTGGTGAACATCCTGATTGCGAACGTGTCTATTTTTAAAGCCGGGACGGATGAATCAAATTATGGATGTTTTATCTTGGTTACCTGATAAGGAATCATTGAAAACGAATATATGTTTGACACAAGGGCGGAGAAATGCTAGT
>JBJELZ010000190.1:0-6917 GCA_051879415.1 Lachnospiraceae bacterium | reverse complement strand
ACTTGCGACCTCTGCGTCCCGAACGCAGCGCTCTACCAAACTGAGCCACGCGACGTTATCCGGTGTATGATTCTTCCATACGCACAACAATGATAATACAATAAAATTAAAGGATTGTCAATTGATTTTAACACTCGCTTTTAATTTAATAATTCGACGCAATATTCCGATACTTCATCAATGCTGTCCTTCATGCCCTGCTCCAGCCAGTTTAATACGATCTTGAAAAAGGCACCCTCAAATGCAAGATTTTCATAATGCTCCTTAAGGGAGGCGGGTGGATTTATAATTTCGATTAAAGAGCTTGTATCAAAAATGTGGCGGACAGGCATATTGGCCTGTAGAAGAAGCAGTAAAATATCAGCATTTTCCTTAACAGAAGTCAAGATCTGATGATACCAGTCTTTAGATTTCAATTTATTACGGTATTCTGCAATAGTAACAGCCATTTCATGAATCAGGTCATTGCTCAATTCATTCAATACATCTTCTTTTGATTTATAATGACGGTAAAATGCAGTCCGGGAAACACCGGAACGGAGAACCAGCTCGGTAATGGTAATCTTATCAAAGGGTTTTACAGCCATAATATTGATCAGGGCATTCTGCAGACATTCTTTGGTCAGCTGATGGGATTCCTTATTGGACATTCGTTTCATCTGACGTTTTTCTAATTCTGTTACTAAAATCCCCACGGTACATTCACCTCTTATGAAATATTGTTATATAGGAAAATTCTTATTCATCTCTTTATTTATTATAGACCTTTTTCGGTAAATTTGTAGGGTTATTGACAAATTTGTAAAAATTTGTAAAAATGTAACAGAAATTTAGGCGTTACACTTGTAACATCAAAACAATTGTGCTATGATGCAGGTAGAAAGAACAGAGAAATGACGAAAAAAGAGGAAAAAATAAGAAACATACAATAAGAAAGGTCTGATCGGTATGAGATTTGGAACGGATATGGAAACCTTAATTTTTGCATATGGTATTATGATAGCGGTCATTGCATTTTTAGGATATCTGACTGAAAATACATGGCTTGCCATTACAAAGGGATATATTGATAACCGGAATATGAATGCTCCATTTCTGCTGGGATATGGTCTGCTGGTGCTGTCAATGTATTTTCTATTCGGAACACCGCAGCAGCTTGCACAATATGGAATTATGAAAAGAATCCCGGAGGGTGCGTTATCTTATCTGTTCTATTATGTGATTTCTTTCCTGGTTGTGAGTGTTGGAGAGATTCTGTTGGGAACTCTGGTAGAGAAGATCTGTGGTATTGAATATTGGAATTACAGCTGGATTCCATTCCATGTAACAAAATACACTTCACTGCCCACAAGTATTATGTTTGCAGCAATTATTACATTCTTTATGAGTAATCTGTTTGATCCGATTATGAATGGAATCCTGCAGATGAATCCGCAGTGTATGAAAGTAATCAGCATTGCACTGATGACATTGTTAATCAGTGATTTTGTAAAGAGTTTTTATACCATGTACAAAAAACAGGATTTTAACGATATCTGGAAATATGAACTGCGTCATTATGGTAAAAGAAATCAGACGGAAGCACATTAAGTGTTTCCGTCCGGTAATCAAAGTCCATCTAAGCCTATAAATCCACTGTTATTACTCCAGTCGATATCTTCTGAATTATTCTCATAATCTGTCTCTGTCGGATCATCTGTAACGTCTGTAAATTGTTCCAGCCATTCAATGTATTCTGCATCAATACCGCAAGCTTCATAGATTGTTTTCTGATCTCTGTAGAAGGAATCATCTCCATAGGGAAGTGTTACGGATAGTCCTGTTAGTCCCGCGTTATTTTCTGTATAGTTATAATATGCAATGGCTTTATTGAGCAGGTTCGTTACTGTTTTTGTATATGAGGAATTAATGGAAGCTACAACAGCAAGCATATCGGTAATGTTGTATTCCCGTAATTCAGAATCTACCTTCACATACGGATTATATTTTCTTCGTTCAGGAAGAGAGCGTCCTCCTGAACGTATTACCTCCCGGCTGAAATTGCAGGCCAGTAAGGCATCTGTATTGGCATAGGCAAAATTTTTCCATTCTTCAAACAAAGTCGGGATATATTTCTGGTCAATCAGCGCAAGGGTTGATGCCATTCCGCTGGAATGATCTCTTTCATTGGCAGTCACCATATCATCAATCAGCATGGTGGCAAGTGACAGCGTATCTATGGAAGTATTTGCAGCCAGTTCAGTGAGCCACCTTTTATAGAACCAGCCCAGACTGGATTCAAAGTCTTCTGAAAGAATCATATAATCACAGTAATCATAAAGTGCATAGCAGACTTCTATGGAAGACATGATGCAGCTGTCCATACCGATAAAATCAAATAAAATACCCGCGTCCTCCAATGCAGTCTGCATTTCATCAATGGTCAAAGAATCGCTGTAATGTCCCCATTGATTATAACCAAAACCTTCTACAGAGCCACCACCATGATTCCAGAGAATCAGAAAATAACGGTCAGCCGGATAATTATCACTGGACCATTTAATAAAATCAGATAAGGTGTCCGGAGCGGTACAATCCTCCTGTCCCAGTGAGTCATCTACCAGTTTCAAATCATGATCATCAATCAGATATCGCTGCGTATGATCAGAGGCAATGTTGTAATCCTGCCATTCCAGGGTTCCCATGGTCTGGATAACAACAGAGACCTGATCGGAAAGGTCAGCAGATAACATTTCTTCTATATCTGTTGATGCAAATCCATAGTCAGTTTCCAGATTGGAACCATTCATATAGACCATAACGGTAACCTGATCTTCGCCATTGCCCTTTAAGTTAACCAAAGAATTGCGGTAAATCTTATCATATGCGGAGGTTGGATTGGTGGAGAAGAACCCCTGTAATTCACTACCAATTCTTTGTGCCATGGCATAGGCTTCCGGATTCTGTTCAGGATCTATTTCTGTTTCTTCCGTTTCTTCACTGTTTTCTTCAGCCACTTCTGCTTTTTCACTATGTTCAGAAGTATAATCATAAAGAAGATATGTAAAAGTACCAATAAATATGATCAAAAAAAGAACACCCAGGGCTGCTAAAAATTTTAATCCAAAAGATGAATTATTCATAATATACTTCCTTTTTACAATATAGGACTTTTCTTTAGAATAACAGAAAACAGGTTTTATTACCACTGTTATTGGAAACAAAAAAGTACCCGCCCCGGAACTACTTCCAAAACGAATACCTTTATGCACCGCCAGGGGCTCGAACCCTGGACACCCTGATTAAGAGTCAGGTGCTCTACCAACTGAGCTAGCGGTGCAAATTACAACGTCACTTTTAGCGACATTGGTTATTATAATATAAGGAATATAGAAATGCAAGCATTTTTTCTATTTTTTAGTAATAAATTTTTTTCGCAATTTTAAATCGTTTGTGTTATGATGTTTTTGCGATAAAAATAAAGGATGTGAAGTGATATGATATTTGATAGTCATGCACATTATGATGATCATAAATTTGATGAGGACAGGGACGAACTGATTGCATCTTTGTGGACTCACGGTGTCGGCAAGGTAATTAATATCGGTTCGGATCTGGCATCCATTGAGAAAGTACTTTCTCTGGTGGAGAAATATCCGGAATTTTACGGATCTGTCGGAATCCACCCGTCAGATACAAAAGATCTGACAGAAGCAGATATGACTTATCTAAAGAAATCTGCGGCAAAAGATGGAATTGTTGCAATTGGAGAGATTGGACTTGATTATTATTATGAAGAGCCTGAAATCAGTATCCAGAAAAAATGGTTTCACAGGCAGCTTGATCTTGCAGAAGAAACAGGTCTCCCGGTTATCATCCATTCCAGAGATGCCTGCCAGGATACGCTGGATATTTTAAAGGAACGGAAAACGATTATCGGTGTGGTTCACTGTTTTTCTTATTCGAAGGAGACAGCAGAGGAATATCTGAAGATGGGATATTATATCGGTATCGGCGGAGTCGTGACCTTCAAAAATGCAAAGAAGTTGAAGGAAGCGGTGGAAGTGATTCCGATGGATCGGATTCTTCTGGAAACAGACTGTCCGTATCTTGCGCCGGAACCCCATCGGGGAACAAGGAATTCCTCCCTGATGCTTCCTTATGTAATAGAGGAGATTGCACGGATTAAAAATCTGGAGCCGAAGCAGGTAGAGGATGCTGCCTGGGAAAATGCGCACAGGTTGTTTCACATAGAATAGATTGCTTTCATATAGAATTTGCAGAACCATATGAAGTTTTGCAAACAGATAGTAATATTTCAATTTTAGAAGGAAAGGTATTGTATGGCCAATTTAGGAACCCCCACCGCAACTGCTGCGGTAATCAGTAAATACGGATTTGCATTTCGTAAGAAATTCGGACAGAATTTTCTGGTGGATACCAATATGCTGGAAAAGATCATTTCCTCTGCGGAGATTGAAGAAGATGACTGCGTACTGGAGATTGGTCCCGGAATCGGAACCATGACGCAGTATCTTGCAGAGCGTGCAGGAAAAGTTGTGGTGGTGGAAATTGATTCGGATCTGATCCCCATTTTAAAGGACACTTTGCAGGATTATGATAATATTGAGATTATTAATCAGGATATTTTAAAGGTAGATCTGAATCACCTGGTGGAAACCTATAATGATGGCAAGCCTATCAAGGTGGTTGCCAATCTTCCTTATTATATCACTACACCAATCATTATGAATCTTCTGGAAAAGAAGGTTCCTTTAAAGAGCATTACGATTATGGTGCAGAAGGAAGTTGCAGAGCGAATGCAGGTGGGTCCCGGTACAAAGGATTACGGTGCACTTTCTCTGGCAGTGCAGTATTATGCAAAGCCGGAGGTGGTAGTGACGGTACCGCCGGAATGTTTTATGCCGCGCCCGAAGGTAGCCAGTGCAGTCATCCGCCTGTCCTTATATGAAGAGCCACCGGTCAAGGTAAATCAACCGGATCAAATGTTCCGGCTGATCAGGGCATCCTTTAACCATCGGCGCAAGACATTGGTCAATGGTCTGTGTAATGACAGCAGCCTGCATTTGACAAAGGAGAAGGTGGTAGAAGCGTTACAGGCGATGAACTTAAGTGAGACTACCAGAGGAGAAACCTTGACGCTGGAGCAATTTGCGGAACTGGCGGACAGGCTTTCTTGAATAAGAATCAGATCGTATTAGATGATTTATCTATAAGTAAAAAAGGAATCCCTTCAGATCCTTTCATATGGATTTGGAGGGATTATATTTTGTCATTCGAGTCCTTGATTTCCATATTATCCAATGCATATTGCAGAGCCATGCAGATCAGTTCATTTCTGGAACGATTGGTTTTATCTGAAAGTCTGTTATATTCTTCCTGTAATGTGGCATCAATACGAATGGTCATTGTAACAGTCTTATCTTCTTTTGGTGTAATAACAAATTTGCTCACAAGTACAATCCTCCTATTTATATTACATTATAGTATTGACATAAAAATTAAATCTATAACACAAAAAAGATAAATATTAGATTTATATTTGTGTTACATAATGATATCATTTTGTAATAAAATATTTATTTCAAAGGAGAAAAAGAAAATGAGGAGAATGATCATACGTCATAACACATGGGTTAAATTTCTGGTGACAGTCTGTATGTTGGTATTGTTGGCAGGATGTGGAGAGAAGTCTGTAGATACATCAGCTGATAATGAAACAGTTACTCAGGTAAACATGGATGTGGAAGAGCAGTCTGCAGGGAAAGCAGAATCCGGGGATGCAGCAGAAACGGCAGAGGAACCGGAAAAGACGGATGCAGAAGCACCGGAAGAAGAAATATCAGAAGAAACCGGGTCTTCAGGAGAGACAGAGGAAGAGTCGGCAGCTGTAGAAGAAATCAGTCTGAATGAAAATATCGATAATAAAGCACTGGCATTCTGGCTGGCAACTACAGAAACACCGGATATATATGGCGTTTATATCTGGGATACGGAAAATGAAACGGCAATTGAAGTAGAGAATGAGGAGTATTATTCTATAACAAAGATGGATGAATTAGTTATTTTGCATAATGAATCATTTGTTCCATTGGTAATAGGAAGAGAAGGACTTCCATATGTATATTGTTCAAAATATGATATATATAAACTTGATGATATAGAAAGTTCAACATATATATTTATCCAAATGGTAGAATTAGATGAAAACTTAAATGCTATAGATACAGATTATATAATCGAATTTGTTTTACAACCCCAGGACAGCTCTGAGATCAGATAGTATCCATCATTCGAATCAGGTTGTAGCAAAAATTTCTTTCTGATTGACAATAGGGGATATATCCCACTATGATAAAAAAGGAGGAAATGTGGGAGACTGAAAAGTATGTAAAGCTTCCACCAATAAACTGATATGTTTCATAAGGCAATGAATTTGGATATTGAAGCAGAAACGATTTATGAAGATGGAATTACAATAAGAACAGTAGAAGTTCCATTTAATTTAACCATTTCAATAGCATAATGTATGAAGATATGCAATACGATACCGAAAGAGTCTGGTCTGCAGACTCTTTTTCATATAAAAAGCGATAATAAAATGGCATTAACGCAGAAGATAAAGAATTAATTTAACAAAAGTCATATGAAAAATGTTATAATTCTTTCAAAAGTCGTATGAGTTTTGTTTTAAATGTGAAAGTGTTGTTCAGTAATTATGTATTATGAAAGTCCGAAAGATTAGATTTTGATAAAAATTTATTATAAAAGGAAAAAACGAAAGATGGAAGAAAAGATGGAACAAAAGAAAACAATCAACAAGAAACCGATCACAATGATTGCCGGGATTGCAGTGATTGTATGCATTGCGGTAGCGTTTTCTGTTATTGACCTTGGTGGAAACAGTGGGGAGAAGC
>JBJELZ010000189.1:0-6971 GCA_051879415.1 Lachnospiraceae bacterium | reverse complement strand
GATTCGAACCCCCGACCTTCTGGTCCGTAGCCAGACGCTCTATCCAGCTGAGCTACGCACACATAGACTTTAACGTCCGAATAATAGATTATCACAAGGTGGCATGGTTGTCAAATGTTTTTTGAACTTTTGAGTTAACATGATGGGCAGAAGATTTTTGATTAATGGCAATTCTGAATTTGCAGATTGAAATAATGTCGGAAAAGGTTATAATAGAATGGAACAGCAAAGAGAAATATGTCAGGCTAGAAAAGGCAGGGAAATGTACATGAACGCGTCAAAGGTGGAATTGTCCAAATGTTTTTTAAGCTCGATCGATGCAGCAAAAAAATATGTGGACTATAATGAATATCAGATGGATCCGGATGGGGAAATCTATCAGTATATTTTACAATTATTTGCATACAACTATGATAATGTTGCTGCCAAGAAAGCGAGATTTGGCGATGATTCTTTTCTGGCAACTGTATTGCCGGAGAAGGAAGAAGATTTTGGAGCATTTGTTGATGTGGTGACAGATGAGATGCATACCCTGATCTCAGAAGCCGTGGATCTGGGGGCAGGAAGCGGTCTGTTTTTGTGGGCAACGGTAGCGGAGCAGCCGGTAATTGCATTTTTTAAATTGAATTATCAGACAAAATTTACCTGTGAATTGACGGAAGGTGGGGAGGTTATCTGGAAGCAGAGCGGAAGACTCCTGCCGTCCTATACGCAGAAAGAATATGACTATTTCTTTATCAATCTTTATGAGCATAAAGTCTGGATGTCAGACAGTAAATGTTACATAGATGGGGAAATGGTCAATTATATGGCAGACCGTATTCTGCAGCTGGAGCTGAAAAAGTCTGAAAAAGAGGCTGTGACAGTTTTTGAAAATGCAGTTCTGGATACGATCAGGGAGTGCTATGAGGAGCACGAGGAGACTCCTAAGAAGATTTTTGAGTACCGCCAGGCAGTTGTTGCGGAGGCAGAGGATATGGGTGAGATCAGCCCGGTGAGAATGGAAGAACGGCTCTTTGCGGACAATGAGAAGGCGCGGGAGGTCTACCATGAAAAGGTAGAGGAACTTAAGATTGCCGATCAGCCGGTAGAGATTGGCAAGAAGACAGAACGGAAATTGAAGAAGAAACAGAAGATTGTTCTGAAAAGTGGTATAGAGTTACAGGTTCCGGTGGAATGTCTGGAGGATCATAACCTGTTTGAATATAAGCAGGATGAGATTGGTAATGTATTGATCCGGATACAGGATACCGGTGGAACAATTAAGTAATCTATTAATAAATTTAATTTAGGAGGATTTATAATTATGAACATGGAAACATTGCAGAAGGATATGATTGCAGCCATGAAAGCACATGATAAGGAGAGAAAGGACGCAATCTCTTCTCTGGTATCAGCAGTTAAGAAGGCTGCAATTGATGAAGGCTGCCGGGATAACATTCCGGAGGAACTGGTAGGCCGTGTGATCTTAAAAGAACTGAAAACCGCAAAGGAACAGATTGACGGATGTCCTGCAGATCGTACAGAACTTTTGGCTGAATACCGGAACAGATATAATGTAATTGCCGAGTATGCACCGCAGATGATGTCAGAGGCAGAGGTGGAGAAGGTGATTACTGAAAAATTTGCGGAAGTTCTGGCAACCAAAAATAAAGGTATGATCATGAAAGCGGTCATGGGTGAGTTGAAAGGAAAGGCAGACGGCAAGGTGATCAATCAGGTGGTTGCGAAGCTGTGCCAGTAAGACTGTTAGGGTATTGGTGTCAAAAGTCCGTTTGCAATTTATAATATGCCAGAATGCACAGAATAAATTGTTGAAGCAGAATGCTTTCATTCCTATGCGCTAAACGTTACGATGAGCCTCAAAAAACATAAATCGTGTTCAGCAAAGGCTTCCACGATTTATAGAGTCTCATCTCCACAGCGCAAAATGTCATGAAACCAATTTATTCTGTGCATTCTGTTATTCAATAATTCATGAACTGACTTTTGACATCCACAGCATTATATAATGAATTATAATCTCAGAAAAATCGTTCCAGAGACAACATAAATGTAAGTTCTTTGGGACGATTTTGTAATTTTAAAAAATATAAATCTGAAAGATATTTGATGTTTAAACACAGAGCTTAAATAAAACGAAGAAGCGTTATCGTAGGACAACGCTTCTTTTATAAGATTTGATCATCATTAGAAGGAATATATTCGATGATATCCTCAATGCGGCAGTTCAGGATTCGGCATAAATCGTTTAATGTCTTAGTGGAAATATCCATATTATGCTTCAGTCTATGAAGTGTGCTATGCGACAAGTGATGTTTTGCGGTCAAGGTATACCAGTTTTCACTTGAGTTTTCCAGTGTTTTCCAAAATGGAGAATAGTCTATCATTTTTCCTCCATGTGCATACATTTATAAATAATTGCACAAATACTTATTTTTAATATACCAATTATAATAAAATATATTCTTATGCTTGAATATCTTCGTTAAAAAGAATATAATAAGAGAAATTGTAAATTGCAGAAATAGAATGAGTGGTTAACTGTGGGGAAAATTATTTTTTATATAGCAAAAAATCTTTCTGTTTTTGCAGTTAACAAATAAAGAATGGAGGAATATAAAAGAATGAAAAAGAAAATCGGAATGGTTATTGCGGTATCGCTTGCTTGCGTTACTATTTTAGTGGGATTGTCGGCTTGTGGTAAGAATGCATCAGATGCAGGTGAAAATACTGTATCTGATGAGGAATCTGCCATTCAAGCGGAAGTGTCCGAAACCAGTATTCAAGATGTAGGGGATAATGGAGAGACGATTATGGATATGGAAGACGAAATTACTGAAAATGCTGAAGAGAAAAATGTGGAAAAAGAAGTTGTGCCAATATGGTATATGGATGCTGAAGGGTTCCATAATGATGAATGGGGCGTAGTAATCAGGAAAGATACTTCTATCTACTCATGTTCGCAAAAATTTTTACATGAGTCAATTTATTATAAAAATAGGGATAATATATGTGAATTATCGGGCTGGTCTTGTGGATACTATGAAGCAGATATGGATACTTATCTTTCAGAGCATCCGGGAATGCAAAAGGGAGAATATGAGGGGATTACATATGCATTTGGCAAAACGTCTGAAATTGGTGATGATACCGTTGTACTGATTGGAAATGGAATTATACTTAGTGCTGTTAGTGGGAGGAGTGGTGAAGAACTGGACACGGACAAAATCAATCGTTTCTTATCAGAAAGTGGTGTATTGCAACCATATGTTGGAGTTACAGAAGATGAATGTCTGGCATTTCTTGCAGAAGATGGACTGTATTGTCCGGCACTTGGTATAAAAATTTCATGCAATGAGGATACAAATGATCTTTACAGTGGACAAATAGAGTTGCTAGAATTTATCTATCAGTCTTGGACAGATAATTATTTTATCGACCTTATTACAATTAGAATTAGGGATGAAAGTATCCAATGTGGCATAACCTATGCCACGGATACGGACTGTGCCCAGGAAGTAGTAGATAATTTTGTAGAATGGAGATCGGGATATTCCGCAATTGATGGAACAGACCAGGTGGAAATTGGAAAATTGAATTTTCTGGGACGGGGCAGAGTTCGGACGCAAGGAACGGAATTTGAAATTGGTGAAGAAGATTGGCTGTTATATTCTGATCAATCTGAATGGTCTATTACATTCGAAGATATAGATGCGGGTGACTCTTATCAGAATTATTTTTGGATTTTTGAAAATCAGACGGGTGAGAGGTAGTTATAAAAAAATAATATAGACATGAAAAAAGGACTGGCACAACTGATATGTGCCAGTCCTTTTGCTGTTTTGATTAACCCATCACAACTTCAACAGTATGTGTCTTTCCATCACCAAAGACAGGAAGAACGTTACCCTCGATAGCTGCGCCATCAACAGTTACACTCTTGATACCCTTGTTAATGTGGTTCGGATTGGAAACTTTGATGTCATAAGTAGCGCCACGGAATTCACGAGTTGCATTCAGACCATCCCAGGCAGCCGGAATAGAAGGATCAATTCTAAGTCCGTCAAAGTCAGCTGCAATACCTAAGATGTACTGTGAGATAGCAACCATGTTCCATGCAGCAGTACCTGTAAGCCAGGAGTTCTTGCCCTGACCAAAGTTTTTGCCTGTCTGACCGATATCGGAACCGGCATCCTTACCACCGATCATCTGACCATATACATAAGGTTCTGTCTTGTGGAGATCAGATGTCTCTTCTGTAAATGCAGGAGCAATTTCTGAATAATACTTAAATGCCTGATCGCCCTGGCCTGCGTAAGCAGCAGCACAGATAATCCATGCATTGTTATGTGTGAAGATACCGGCATTCTCTTTGTATCCACCCGGATAGGTTGAGATTTCACCATACTGAACATAGTATTTTGTGAATGCAGGATTGTTCAGTACAAGACCATGCTGTGTATTCAGTCTTTCATCGATTGCAGCAAGCGTCTTCATATCGCAGCCCTGATCTTTACCGATTTCTGACATAATAGCAAATCCCTGGGGCTCAATGAAGATCTGACCTTCTTCACATTCCTTTGATCCCATCTTTTCGCCGTTTGCATCGTATGCACGCAGGAACCAGTCTCCATCCCATGCGGATTCCATAACATTTGCTTTCATCTTATCGATTTCAGCCTGTGCAGCAGCAGCCTCATCATCTTTACCAAGGTGCTTAAGAATCGCTACATAGTTAGGACCGACATATGTAAAGAGTGTAGCAACCATAACAGACTCAGCAACCTTTGAATAGCCGCCTTCAGCAGCAAACTTAGGATTGGTATAGGTCTGGAAACTTTCACCCGGTGTATCGGAGAAGCAGGAAAGGTTGATACAGTCATTCCAGTCAGCACGCATTGCCAGAGGAAGTCCATGAGGTCCAAGGTTGTTAACAATATGATAGAAGGAAACCTTCAGGTGCTCAAGCATTGGCTGTGCAATTGACATATCATTGTCGTAAGGAACCATTTCATCAAGGATGGACCAGTCACCTGTTTCTTTAATGTATGCAGAAACAGAAAGGATCAGCCACAAAGGATCATCGGAGAAATCTCCACCGATATCTGCATTACCCTTCTTGGTAAGCGGCTGATACTGGTGATAGCATCCGCCATCCGGGAACTGTGTAGATGCAATGTCAATAATACGCTCTCTTGCACGATCCGGAATCTGATGTACGAAACCAAGAACGTCCTGGTTGGAATCACGGAATCCCATACCACGTCCGATACCGGATTCGAAATAAGAAGCAGAACGGGAAAGGTTAAAGGTTACCATACACTGATACTGATTCCAGATATTAACCATACGGTTAACCTTGTCATCCGGTGTATCAACATTAAGAATACCAAGAAGCTTATCCCAATATGCTTTCAGGTCAGCCATTCCGGCAGCAACCTTCTCCGGTGTATTGAACTGTTCCATCATTTCCAGAGCTTTTACTTTATTGATGGTCTTGCCATCAGCTTCAAACTTCTGGTCAACCGGCATCTCAACATAACCGAGAATGAATACCAGTGTCTTGGATTCTCCCGGAGCAAGTGTGATCTTCTTATAATGGGAAGCAATCGGTGACCATCCATCAGCAAAGGAGTTATTTGCCTTATTGGCTGTAACAGCCTGAGGATCGTTAAATCCATTGTAAAGGCCAATGAAAGCATCCCTGTCTGTATCATAACCGTCAATGGTATCATTGACAGAGTAGAATGCGAAGTGATCACGTCTGTCTCTGTATTCTGTCTTGTGATAAATTGTTGAATCAACAACTTCTACACGGCCTGTAGAGAAGTTTCTCTGGAAGTTCGTGCAGTCATCCTGTGCATCCCATAAACACCATTCCGCAAATGAGAATAAGGAGAAAGATTTTTCGGAAGAGCCCTCATTTGTGAGAACTACCTGCTGAACTTCTCCGTTGTAATCCTGGGGAACGAAGAATGTAACTTCAGCCTTTAAATCATTTTTCTTACCTGTAATAATGGTATAACCCATACCATGACGGCATTCATAAGCATCAAGTTCTGTTTTGACAGGTGACCATCCCGGATTCCAGATGGTTCCATTGTCATTGATATAGAAATAACGACCGCCCATATCAATGGGAACGTTGTTATAACGATATCTTGTAATTCGACGAAGACGCGCATCCTTATAGAATGAGTAACCGCCCGCAGTATTGGAAATCAAGGAAAAGAATCCCTGCGTACCCAGATAGTTGATCCATGGATATGGAGTTCTGGGAGATGTGATGACATATTCTCTGTTGGCGTCATCAAAATAACCAAACTTCATAAATTTTTCTCCTTCTCTGATATAGTTTTTTGCCGGACGAAAACCGTCCTTGCATTGCTTTGGCTTACCTATTTCACTCTGGTAAGACCGCTATTTGTAATTATACAAAAAATGGGAGTAAATAGCAAGATGTCAGAGAAAGAAATCATTAGATAATGTAGAGAAAGAAATCATCAGATAACATGGAAAATCAAATCAGCCGTTTTAGAAAAAATACTCCGGGGAAAAGGCTTCCCCGGAGCCTGCCAGAAAGATTAATTGTTTTCCTGATTGTTTCTGCAGTCGTTTGCCTGATCATTGTAAGAATTCTGGCAGTTGTTTTTGTTCTGGTTGTTTTTCTGGTTCTGGTTGTTCTGATTGTTTTTCTGATTCTGGTTTTTCTGATTCTGATTGTTCTGGTTGTAATCGTTGTTTGCCATGTTACATAGCCTCCATTTTTATAATTTTCTGCTATTTGCGCAGAATAGCATAGAGAAGAAGTATTCTCTATGATGTAGTAGTATTTGCGGCATTAAAAAATTTATGCAGATGCAAAGAAATGATTTCATAAAGGAAAGATTTCACATAAGAAAATGCACCGACAACAATAGAGTAAAGTTTTAGTTGGTTGCTAAAAAAATAAAATGTGAGAGTATCCA